>CAJMRM010000003.1 GCA_905215775.1 uncultured bacterium | reverse complement strand
CTGATTAAAACAGCGCTGTGCGCCGCCTTTTCAGCGGCGAACAAGTCGCACGATTGTAGTGCATGGACGCGCTGAAATCTATGGTGTTTAGGATTTTTAGCCTATAATGCCCTTACTGCAACAGCACCCGGCCCACTTCCTCCACAACGGTTCCCTTTGGATCGGAGCACACATATGAGCCATTCATCTGGAGTAGGTTCGGTTTAATATGGTAGCATGTCTTGCCGCTTCCGCTACCACCAATCACAAGAACATTCAGATTGACATTTCTTTTTTCAGGGTCGGCAATCTTGCCCAGGGTCAGGCGTTCCGTATCGGTCAACAGAATATTTTGTGAAAAATCGGGGTTGATGAACGGCTCTATATCTTTTTGGGTGCCCCATCGGGCGGTGCCGTATTCTTCCCCGTGTCGGTACTTCTTGGCGTTCTTTGCCTTGAAATAGAGAATGGCCCTTACCAGCACAGCCGCCGCCGCACCCACGAAAAGATCAAACGGGTGCAGGCTGGGGAACGGATTTTGAAAGACCGTACCCAGCGTGGTAAATGTGCCCAGCACCTTATCCAGAATATCCGTGCCGGTTGTCAGCCGGTAGGCTTCTCCCAGCTTGGTACACAGCAGCCCGATGATAACATAGGGCAGACTGGCTTTGAGCACTTGGGCCGCGTTGATTTTCGGCAGCTTCTTCATCGCTCCACCTCCTGATGTTTATTCCGGGAGAGGGATTGGGCCATATTTTTGACCACTTCCTGAAGCTGCACAATCCGTCCGCGAACAGAGAGCTTTTCCTGGGCCTTGCGCTTAACCACTTTGCCGGAATATTCCGCAAAGGCGGCAGTCAGCACGTCCGCGTCGCGGCTTTTGAAAAATACCAGATAGCGCGGCGGCTGTGAGGTGGCATCCTTTTTCAGTGCAAAGTCAACACCATATTTCCGGGCAACCTGTTCAAAGGACTTGATATTACCGTCCGTCACCTCGATATTGGAAACGCCTGCGCCCTGCCGGACAAGGTGCTTTACACTTTGCTTTCCCTTATAAACTTTGGGATTCTTCTGGCTTTTCTCCATTTCCGCCAGGCACTTGCGAATGGCCGCTTTCAGTAAATTGGCGGACAGTTTGCCCGCTTTAATGCTGATAGCCACGGCCCTTTTTTCCATTTCTTCCTGCATGGGCTATTTCCTCCTTTCCGGCAGGGTGAAAGTGGAAAAGAGAGAATCTAAGGCGGAACCACCAGCCGGTGCAGCAGAAACCGCAGCAGCCGGTGGCGCAGGTCAGCAGGTTTCTTCATGGCCCTGGCTCCTGATTTTCAGGATACCGTCCAATGTGGTGGCCGTAATGCCTAATCGCTGGGCAACGGCAATATCGTTTTTTACGGTTTCGTCCACCTCGTCGCCGCAGACGATGAGAACATGACTGCGGCGGAGCAGATCGCGGGCCATATCAATCCCGTCCTTGTGTTCGGCGGGAATCGTGTCATTCAGAAAATGCGGCAGATACAGAATCGGGCAGATTGGCGTGAAGCCAGCCTGATAGACCTTGCGGCAATAAACAACGGCTTGATCGGTGTCCGTAAACTCCTGGCCGGTCCATGCGGCGGTAATGTAAGCAAAAGGTTTTTTCACGGGGGCGCTCCTTTCTCCAGCGTTGTGCCGTTCATTTGCAGTTGGGTAATCAAGGGCAAACCGGATAAGACCGGCTTGCCGCCCTTATTTGATTATGAAAAAAGCAGTTACCCGCTGCCGTACAGGTCGTGGTTGACCAATGCGGTGTAGTAGCTGCTGATTGTGGTAGGCGCATTATAGAGCGCCGTCAGGAGATAGGCCCGGATATTCCGAACCTTTGTTGTATTTTGGTGCAGGCTGTCCATCACATACTCTATGTGGCTGGAATCCAGCTTTAACAGCCTGCTTTTGACCACCTCGTTGGGATAGTCCTGGCCGCCAATGCGAATCTGCTTTTTGGTGGAGCAAACTGTGTCTACCAGAATTTCAAGCATTTCATCTAACATATCCCGGTCATAGCCCACACGCTCACAAAGGTGGTCGTACTCAATGTTCTCTTTCAAAATCTCCCGATAAATCCGTATCGTATCAATCCTATCAGCCGCCGCAGGTGATTTATCTTCCGTTGGCCTTGCTGTCGGATAGATAGATGGATCGGTATCATTCGATTCAGTATAATTCTTATCAGTATTGATTGTCTCCGATTTTAAGAAGTCAAGACTTCCCGTTTCCGGAAGTGCAGACTTCCTCCCTCCGAATGAAGTTTTTGACATAGATTTTGGTGGGGCGGCCCTGGCCCTGCTTCTTACGCTCAATCAGACCCACCTTGTCCAGTTCGGTAAAGAGGGCTACCGCTTTGTTGTGGCCGCAGCCCATCGCGCCCATCGCTTCCTCCAGGGTGAAGTAGATGAACACCCGGTTTTGTTCGTCCAGCCAGCCATTGCGTATGGAAAGCCCCATGCGGTCCAACATCAAGCCATATAGAATTTTCGCGTCGCCAGTTGTCTGTTTGAAACCGGGGTCGGTGAACAACACCTTGGGAATCCGGTAAAAGGTATATTGCTCTGCCTCGGTGCCATAGAAGTATTCCAATGCGCCCGGCTCGGCCATGTTTTCGCCCCCTTTCCTGGGAACGGCTGCCCGAAAAAGGGCGCGAAAAAGGGACACCGTAAAAACAATGTCCCTTTTCGTGCATGTTGCCTTAAACCCTTGCCCGTTTAGCCGTCTGCCGTATTATTTTTTAGTTTCCTTAATCGGCACCAGCTGACTGACAGCGGCCCTTTTTCTATATGGCCAGGAGCCGGAAAAAGCTGTTCCCAGCGGTTTTCCCGGCTCCCCGTCCGTTTAGAAGTTGGTGGGAGTCATGACCTTTCCGGCCAGGACCTCCTCATAGTCCTTCAGGTTTCTCTGTAAAAGCTCCGGCGTGTTGAGGCCGTAGGGACATTTGCTCATGCACTGGTTGCAGTGGAGGCAGTCCTTGATCTTCATCATCTTCGCCTGGCCCTCGGGAGACAGGTGGCCGGCAGACGGGGAACGGCGCAGCAACAGGGACATCCGGGCGCAGTTATTGATCTCGATGCCCACAGGACACGGCATGCAGTAGCCGCAGCCCCGGCAGAAGCTGCCGTACAGCTGCTTTCTGTCCGCCTCGATGAGAGCGCGGATCTCGTCGTTCATCACCGGCGGATTCTCCATATAGCTTAAAAATTCATCCAGCTCATTTCCCCTCTGGACGCCCCAGATGGGAAGCACGTTGTCATACTGGGCCTCAAAGGCGTAGGCGGCTGCCGAGTTGGTGATCAGTCCGCCGGACAGAGCCTTCATGGCGATGAAGCCCATGTTGTTCTTCTTACAGTCCTCCACCAGCTCCACGTCCTTTTCGCTGCAGAGATAGCAGAAGGGGAACTGGAGGGTATCATAAAGGCCGCTGTCGATGGCCTCATGGGCAACAGCCAGACGGTGGTTGGTAATTCCGATGAAGCGGATCTTTCCCTGCTCCCTGGCCTTTAAGGCCGCCTCATAAAGGCCGCTTTCATCTCCCGGCTTCGGGCAGAAGGACGGGTTATGGAACTGGTACACGTCCACATGGTCCGTTTTAAGGAGTGTCAGGCTGGTCTCCAGGTCTTTCCAGAACTCATCTGCATTCTGGGCCGCAGTCTTGGTGGTGATGTAGATGTGGTTCCGGATATCGCTCATGGCGTATCCGATCTTCTCCTCACTGTCAGAGTAAGCCCTGGCCGTGTCAAACAGCGTGATGCCGCCGTCATAGGCCTTCCTTAAGAGCTTTGCAGCCTCTTCCTTTGTGATCCTCTGGATCGGAAGCGCGCCGAATCCGTTCTTGCTGACTGTGATCCCTGTTCTTCCCAGTGTTACTGTTGTCATGTTTCCATACTCCTTTCTTCATCCTTTTCCGCCGGATCGGGACTGGCAGATCTCCTGGTCCAGCATAGCCCTTAACGCCTCGTCGCTGTCATCGATCCAGACGTCTTCCTCATCTGCGCTGAGCCCCAGAAACTGCGCCAGCGTCCGCTCATCGTCGCTGTTGTTCCATATCTCAATATAATCGTCGATCTCCTCAAAGCGGATTTCTCCTGCCAGATACCTTTCTTTGAACGTCATTTTCCTGCTCCTTTAAATTCTTTAAAATGGTGATCTCCTGATTATCAATGTGCTCCCGGATAGCGATCTTCGCCTCATGGACATGGCGCAGGCTCAGGGCCTTTAAGATCTGGTCGTGCTCCACCAGAAGGATCTGACGCTTATCCTCGTCCTTGATGTATTCCAGCCGGTAGCGGTACATCTGCTCCCGCAGATTGTTGAGGATCTGCACCAGCTTTTCATTTTTCGTGCTGCTGTAAATGATCTCATGGTACCGTTCATCGGTCTGGGCGATCCGCATGGCGTCCCCCTCCCGGATGGCCAGGGCAAACATTTCCTCTGTTTTTTTCAGCTCCTCCAGCTCCTCCTCCGTCATCCGCTGGCAGGCCAGGTCCACCGCCAGCTCCTCCAGGGTCCGGCGCACCTCAAGCACATCCCGCAGGTTGTTTTCCGAGATCTTGGCCACCTCGGCCCCCTTCCGCGGGATCATCAGGACCAGGCCCTCCAGCTCCAGCTTCCGGATGGCCTCCCGGATCGGCGTCCGGCTGACACCCAGCCGCTCTGCCAGCTGGATCTCCATCAGCCGCTCTCCCGGCTCCAGCTCTCCCTTTAAAATGGCCTGGCGCAGCGTCTTGAACACCACGTCCCGCAGGGGCAGATACTTATCCATCTTCACATCAAAATTGTTTGTCATTGGCCTTCTCCTTCTATCTGGCTGGTTTTTTGTTAAAAAATCTGGTCAAATAGACCTGTCGGGTCAACCGTCCGTTGTCTGTTTCTCTCAGGATCCCGCAGACTGCATCTGCCTTTTCCCTGTCTTTAAAGATCCCGAATACTGTGGGGCCGCTGCCGCTCATGAGAGCGCCCTCTGCCCCGTGCTCCATCATGATCCGCTTAATGGCTCCGATCTCCGGGTGATCCGGAATCGTGACCGTTTCCAGTACATTTCCCAGGCGGGCTGTGACGCCGTCCAGGCTGCCTGCCCGGATCGCCTCTGCCATACCGGAGATATCCGGATGGGCCTCCGGTCCCAGGGTATCCACCCGGAGCTTTTCATACACTGCCTTTGTGGACACCGAGATCTGGGGCTTTGCCAGCACCACATGGCACTGGGGCGCCGGAGGAAGCTCTGTAAGGATCTCTCCGATCCCCTCCGACAGGGCCGTTCCCCTAAGAATGCAGTAAGGGATATCTGCTCCCAGCTTCACTCCCCGCCGCATAAGCTCCTTTTTCCCCAGTCCCAGGCCGAACAGCCGGTTCATGCCCACCAGGACCGCCGCTGCGTCGGTGCTCCCTCCTGCCATGCCGGCAGCCACAGGAATGCATTTCCGGATCTTTATATCCACGCCCTCTATCAGGCCGAACTCATCCATTAAAAGCTTTGCGGCCCTCCAGGCCAGATTTCCCTCTCCGTCCGGCACATAGGGCAAGTTCGTTTCTGTACGGATCCCGGGCTCTCCCGTCCGCTCCATTACGATCCGGTCATGAAGGTGCACGGTCTGCATGATCATCCGCACCTCATGATAGCCGTCCTCCCGTTTTCTCACCACGTCCAGCCCCAGATTGATCTTTCCGTAGGCCTTTAATTCCAAACGATCCAGCATTTCCATCACCCGCTTGTATTTTTTCTGTTTCTTGTATACAATAATCAGTATACTGGATGAAGCCCTTGTTTGACAAGGGTTTTACGACAAAAATTTATTTTTTTCCACGGAAGCCCAGCTTTTCCGCCAGGGCCAGCGACGGGGCGTTTTCCTTCCGGATCCGGACCAGGAACCGGTCCGCCCCCAGCTCCTCCCGGCCATATTCCAGGATCCCGGCGCAAGCCTCCAGTCCATAGCCCCGGCGGCGGTATCGGGAAAAAATATGGTAGCCCAGCTCCAGGACCGTCTCTCCGTCCCCGGCGGCCTCCCGGCCGTTGAGCAGCTCCAGGCACACCAGCTCCCGGTCCGCCTCTCCGTCTGCCTCCGGTACCCTAAGGCCTGCCACTCCGGCCAGCTCCCCGGTCTCCTTTTCCACCAGGGCCCAGAAGCCGAACTCATAAAAGGCATACTGGTGCTTCGTATACGCCTCCAGCTCCTCCACAGAGCCAAACCCGCGTCCCACCTGGCTGGTCCACACCTCGTCAAAATCGTCGCCGATCATTTCCCGCACCAAAAGGCGTCTGGTCTCACAGATCCTCCAGGGAAGCCCCAGATGGCGTCTTGCGACCCGTTCCAGGAGCTCTTCCGTTATATCAGAAAGCGCCTCCACCGCATACGGCGCCGCCGTTCCCTTTCCCTGGCCGTCCCATAATCCAACAATGGCTCCTCCAGCCGCCCCGGCGGCCAGAAGAGCCTCGTTATCATCTGAGATCAGAACCGGGATCTGTTTCCCGTTCACTGCTGCATATCGGATCTCTTTCACAGATTTTTCTCCCGGATCAGCACTTTTCCGGCTCCGGATACGTTTCTCCGAAGGTTTCAGCCGTAATGGACTTGATCTTCTGCTCCTTCATGGGGCGGTCGCTGTAATCGGTGCGGACCTCGGCGATCTTATTGACCACATCCATTCCCTCTGTCACCTGGCCGAAGGCAGCATACTCGCCGTTTAAGTACGGAGCCGCCTCATGCATGATGAAGAACTGGGAACCGGCAGAGTTGGGATTCATGGCTCTGGCCATGGATAAAACGCCCGGCGTATGGGCCAGATCGTTCTGGAAGCCATTATGGGAAAACTCGCCCTTGATGCAGTAGCCCGGGCCGCCCATGCCGTTGCCGTCGGGACAGCCGCCCTGGATCATAAAGCCCTTGATCACCCGGTGGAAGATCAGGCCATTGTAAAAGCCCTTATTGACCAGGCTTAAAAAGTTGTTGACTGTATTGGGAGCCACCTCCGGGTAAAGCTCTGCCTTTATGATGTCTCCGTTCATCATTTCGATGGTAATTACTGGATTTTTCATTGACAATCTCCTTTTCCTGTAATAAAACCGGGGATGCCATGAAGACATCCCCCATTTCTATCTGATATTATACAGGACACGCTGCCGGATGTCCATACCTTTATTGTGCCGGGAGCAGGTCAAACTCAATGCGGATGCTGGCAGTCACCTCCATCTCGCCGGGCATGACGCCCATATCCATAACGGCTTCTTCCGCCGCCCCGGCCCCCGGTGCGCTCTTCATAGACATATTGGAGGTCACATACCGGCCCTCCTGGCGGTCTCCGTATTCCTCGATGCCTATGACGCTTCCCAGCTCCTGGCCGCTGGCCTCCGCCAGGACAGCTGCCCGGGTCTTTGCCAGCTCCACCGCCCGGGTCAGCGCGTCGGCATAGGCCTCGTCATAGGTGCTGGAATAGTAGGAAATAGACTGGATCTCATTGGCTCCGGCCGCCACGCCCTGACTGAGCAGGCTGCCGACCTGGTCCAGGGCCACGTCTGATACCTCCACCTGGGCCCGCATCTCATAGCCCGTCAGCCTTCTCTTATTCCCGCTCCAGTCATACATGGGATTCAGGGAAAAATCCGTGGTGGCAATGGACGTTTCTGCCACGCCCTGGCCCTTTAAATATTCCAGAAGCCCGCTGAGCTTTTCCGCATTGGCCTGCTGGCATTTTTCTGCGTCTGTATCCTCTGTGGCGATCCCGTAAACGATCCGGGCCATATCCGGCGCTACCCTCACCGTCTCCGACGTGCTCATGGAGATCGTTCCCTCATCCTCCAGGTTCTGTACCTGGATCACATTGGGAACCGTGGCCTTTACCTCTGTGGCACAGCCCGAAAGCAGAACGCTTCCTGCTGCAATACAGCCCGCTGCAATCAAGGCGACTCTTTTTTTCATAACCGCTTCCTCCTCTTCTAATAAAGCAGAACCGCATTTTCTCTTCTTTACAGCCTTATTTTACCAGAAAAACCTTTCATCCCCGGGACTTTTCTCTTACGTTTTTTTGAATGAAGTTTTAATTTATCCAGATCCCTGTCAGCAGTAAAATTGGATCTCATCTGTGACAAAGAAGCGTTTCCACTCAGCACAGATCAAAAAGAACTGGGCTGAAATAAATTCCATAAGTTCGGTATATTACTCCCATTACCTGCCACAATACATCCGCCGTTCCTCGTCAGCCAGATCTTAGTCCCATTGGGTGAAGGTTTCTTTATCTCCGTATCTGAATATCCTTCATGATAAAGCCAGCGGTATTCCGGCAGTTCACATCTTGCAGAATCAACTCCCTCCTCTGTCGGCCGTTCAAAATGCACCACCACCCTCTGTTTTCCATCCTCTTCTATTACCTGAGAATGTACAATCTCTGTTCCATCTGCCAGTGTCATATATGGATACATCATAATCCTGCACCTCCATCTCTGAAAAATACTAGCCTTCCGCACGTTTTCCTGTCCGGATCTCCGCATGGTCGGACTATTACTTATCTTATACATGGATAGCATAAAAATTCAATTGCTGTCCCTTAAATCCCTTTTCCCGAATAACAGAATTTATCTCCTTCCCGTTCATAAAATGTTCAAATTCTTTTCAAAATTCTTTTACACAATACACATGATTTCTTCATCTTTACAGGATATCATATAACCATAAACAGATAAACATCCGATGCGATGCTGCTTATAAGATTTTTTTCATAATACTCGGGCTGATAGAAAATATCAGCTCTCCTCCCTTTTTCAAATAATCATTTTGTTGAAAAAAGCACCTGGCGGGGTGCTTTTTTCATGTCTCTTTTTCTGTCCCGGACCGCCGGAGCCCTTCCATACCGCCAGGCGGCAGTCAGAGCTCCTTCCCGGCTCGCCCTGGAGGGCCCACCTTCCCGGATAACAGCACCAGCGCCGCCAGGTTCGGCACTGCCATGCATCCGTTGAGCACATCCGAGGCCTCCCAGACCAGCTCCATGGGGCCAAGGCTTCCCAGGAACACGGCGGCCAGATATCCGGCCGTGTAGAGCCATACCAGATTTCTTCCTATGGCCTCCCCCAGGTAAGACGCCGCCTGTCTCCCCATATAATACCAGGCGATGATGGTGGCAAAGGCAAACAGGGACACGCACATGGACACCGTATATCCGCCCAGGCTCCCCAGGCCTCTGGAAAAGCAGATCCCCGTCAGCTCCGCCCCGTTCCCGGAAAAGCTGGAAAGCTCATCCCCCATGGCGCAGAGGATCACCGCCGCCGTCAGGGTGCAGCTTACGATCGTATCAAAAAACACCTCAAAGATCGCCCACTGTCCCTGGACGCCTGGATTGCCTTCTGCTGCCCCGTTGAGGACCGCCAGGCTTCCCAGTCCCGCCTCATTGGAAAAAACGCCCCTGGCGATCCCGTACTGAACGCTTTTACTGGCCAGGAGCCCGGCAGCTCCTCCGGCGGCGCTCCGGAACGAAAACGCATCCTGGAGGATCCTTCCAAAGGCAGAGGGAATATTTTCCCGGAATAAAAACAGCACCGCCGCGGAGGCCGCCGCATAGATCCCCGCCGACACCGGCACCATCTTTTCCGCGGCTCCCGCTATGGCCCCGGCTCCCCCGGCCATGATCCTTCCGCTTAAGGCCACCAGAAGAGCCCCGATGAGCGCCGGAGGCATGGAAAACGCAAATTCAAGGGTCTCTGAAATGGCGTTGGCCTGGACCATGCTTCCCATGCCGAAGGAGGCCGCCACACAGAGTCCCGCATAGAAGAGCCCGGCCCACCGGCAGCCCAGGCCCCGTTCCATATAGAGCATGGGGCCGGCCATCCAGCCTCCGCTCCGGTCCCGTCTCCGATAACGGATCCCCAGCACCGTTTCCCCATAGGCCGTGGCCATGCCCAGAAACGCGGATACCCACATCCAGAATACGGCTCCCGGCCCGCCGGACAGGATCGCCGTAGCCACTCCGGCTATGTTTCCTGTGCCGATGGTGGCCGCCAGGGCCGTACACGCCGACTGGAACGGAGACATCCCGCCTCCCTTCCTGTTTTCCTCATCTGTTCCTGCCTTTTCTGGAGTTTTCCACAGGCTCCCGGCCGTATTTTTCCACCACCGGGGAAAGCCCCAGAACACAAAGCCTTTCAACCGGATCGTATAAAGGATTCCCACAGCCAGGAATAAAACCAGCATCCCCGGCCCCCAGACCATCGAATGGATCCAGTGGATCATTCCATCCTCCTGCCGTGACTTTTCTCATTATGTTTTATTCCAATTTACCGTGAGATATGATATACTGAAGGTACAATGCCGGAGACCGGATTTCGGACGCTTCCCGGAAACCAGTATAGAAACCAATATAAAGGAGCTGGTCGCTTTGCCAGGATTTACAACCCATTACCTGTTCGGCGTAAAGGCCTACAACGATCTGCCGAACAATTATTTAAAGCATGTGATCTCCAAATACCGCTGGCTCTACCAGATCGGCCTCCAGGGGCCGGATATCTTCTTTTATAATATCCCGATCCTGCGCCACCGGGACTACCGGAACGTGGGTTCCCATATGCATGAATACCATGTGAACCTGTTTTTCCGGAACTGCCTCAACGAGATCGCCGCCATCAGTTCCAAGCAGCAGCGGGAACAGGCCGTTTCCTATATGGCCGGCTTCCTCTGCCATTACGCCGCCGATTCCATCTGCCACCCCTATGTTTACGGGCGCATCCAGTATGAGACCGACGGAAAGGGCTCCCGGTTCCATGGACTCCACGCGGAGCTGGAAAACGATATTGATACGCTGCTCTTACGGAAATTCAAGCACAAAAAGCCCTCTGAATTCAACCAGGCGGCTACCATCTGCTTAAACGGCCAGGAGATCCAGTTCCTGTCCCGCTTCCTCAGCCGCTGCATCAATGAAACCTATTATCCCATAACCGAGCGCAATATCTTCCAGGTTACGGAGGGAATGGTCACCCGCTCCGTTTACGCCATCCGGTTCGGCGGCCGTCTTCTTTCTGATCCGGCGGGCCACAAGCGGAACACGATCCAGTTTTTTGAATCCCTGTTCCTAAAGCATCCCATCGCCTCAAAAAAGCTGGTGACCGACGATACGCCCAAGGGCGTCCGGAAGACCTTGAACCTGGACCATGAGGTCTGGACCAATCCCTGGAACAAGACCCTGGCCTCATCCGCCTCCTTCCTGGACCTGTACCGCCAGACCCTGCAGAAATGCAATCTTATTTACTATCAGTTCAATGCCATGCTGACAAACGAGATCCCGTTAAAGGACCAGTGCTTTGAAATGTTCCTTTCCGAGCTGGGAAACTACTCCTATCACAGCGGTCTCGATGTTGGATAAATGATACAGCCGTCCGGCCAGTCAGGAAGCTATACGGCCAGACGGCCGGTAAACTGTTTTATGGAAAAGGAGAATCTTATGAATCCAGTTATCTTACTTTCCGGCGGCACCAGCGCCGCCGCCAACGGAACCCCCGCCTGGGCTCTGAACCAGAACTACGCAGATAATATCCGCCGTGCAGGCGGTATCCCCCTCTTAGCCGTAAACAATGACTGCGCGGAGGAATACGCAGAGCTGGCAGACGGCCTTCTTCTCTCCGGAGGAAAAGACGTGGCCCCCGCCCTTTACGGCGAAGACCAGAAATATGATTTTGTCATCACGGATCCCTTACGGGACGATCTGGAGTGGAAGCTCATCAAGGCCTTTGCGGACCGGAAAAAGCCCATCTTCGGCATCTGCCGCGGCGTCCAGGTTCTGAACGCCTACTTTGGCGGCACCCTGTACCAGGATATCCCCGATGAGCTGGGCGGCGATCACGCCAAGGGAGTATGCCATCCGGTGACCTTAAAGAAGGACTCCATCCTGGGCCGTCTCTTCGGAGAATCCCTGGAGATCAACAGCTACCATCACCAGGCCTTAAAGGATCTGGGCAGGGATCTGACGGCAGTGGCCTGGTCCGACGCCAACGGCCATTCCATCGTAGAGGCGGTGGAGCACGCAAGCCTTCCCATCTGGGCAGTCCAGTGGCACCCGGAACGTATGACCGGCCCGGTGACTAATCCGGAAAACTGTGTGGATTCCCTTCCGGTCTTCCAGTATTTTATCGATCAGTGCAGGAAATAAAAAAACGGGAGCAGATTCATTTCTGCTCCCATTCCTTTACTCTTTTTTATTTCGTTTCTTTTGCAGCCTTGGGCTCTTTTACTTCCTTCTTGGGAACGTCCTCAGCCACATCCTCGGGACCATCCTGGCTCTCCTCCGCAGGCATTGCCAGATCGATCTTTCCGCCAGCCTTGTAGCTCTCGTCCACCAGCCACTTTCCGTCCTCGGTGCCCACCTTCACGTTCAGCGCGAACTGGTTCCAGAGCGTGCCAAAGGAGGAATCAGAGGAGTTCTCTAATTCTGTGCTCTGAACGGCAACGATGTCGTTGAACTGCTTCACCATCATGGCTGCATATTCTTCTGCCTCTTCTTTGGAGGTTCCATCTTTTAACACCCAGCTTAAGTCGATGGTCATGGAAGCCTCGTCAGCAGCAAACTCCATTTTCACAGTCTGGGGATACAGATCGGTATCGGCAAATAAGGTGTCTGTCTCATCCCTTACCTGATCCCACTCATATAAGGATTTGGGCTCTGTCTCGTCCTCCACCAGGATGTTGTCCTCACGGGCCAGTGTCTCGTCCACCTCGTCCATGGCGGACTGCTTTGCCGGATCCACCTCGTTTCCGGTCACAGTCTCAGACTCCTCGCTGCTCTTTGTACATGCACTGAGAGCCAGAACTGCCAGTCCCAGTACAGCCATTCTCTTTAATAATTTCATTATGATCTCCTCCTGTCATTTCAGTTCCATATCTCCGCCAAAAACCGCTGAAAACCTGGCCTTTAGCAGGGCTTTTTACATACTCACGTATTATATACGATTCCTCCGGGTTTTTGTAGCCCTTTTTTCAAAATATCATAAATTATTTAGGATTTCGTAATTTTATCTTCTGATTCCATGTTTTCTGTGCTCTTTACGATGTAGATGGGGCGGTCCTTCAGCTCTGCAAACAGGATCGCAATGTACTCTCCAATGATCCCGACGAGCACAAACAGCACCGCGAACATAAAGGACATCAGCACCACAATGGTGGCATAGCCGCTGGGCGTCCCGTATTTGGCCCAGGTCCAGATGGTATAGGCCATCATCAGCAGCCCAAAGAAGGCCACCGCGCCGCCGGAATAGATCCCCAGCTTTAAGGGCATGTCCGAAAAACACAGGATCGTATTGATGGAAAACCGGAACAGGCTCCTTAAGCTGTACTTGCTCTCTCCGGCAAACCTGGGTCTGGCCTCATAGTTGATCGTAGTCCGGCTGAAGCCCACGCTCTGGACATAGCCCCTTAAAAACCTTACCTTCTCCCGGTAATTGTTCCGCAGGACATCCGCCGCAGACCGGCTGACAGCAAAAAAATCCGAGGCGTTTGGTTCAAACTTCACGTCGGATAGATGATTGATCAGCTTATAAAAGGCGGCCGAGGTGACGTTCTTCACCAGGCCGGCGGTCTTGTTCTTCATGCGGACCATGCTTATGACCTCATAGCCCTGGTCAAATTTTTCCACGATCTCCGGAATACATTCCGGCGGATGCTGGAGATCCGCGTCCATGCAGACGATGCCGTCACCCCGGGCATAGTCGATGCCTGCGATCATGGCCGCCTCATGGCCGAAATTCCTGGAAAATTCCACCACCCTCACCCGGCTGTCCCGGCGGGCCAGCTCCCGGAGAAGCTCCAGAGACCGGTCGGCGCTGCCGTCGTTCACAAACAGCAGCTCATAATCCCAGGAGGACGGAAGGGCTTTTAATACAGCCCCCGTCTCCTGGTAAAATTCCGGGATGGCCAGTTCTTCATTGTAAACGGACACCACAACGGAAAGAAGTTTAACCATAAATTTTTATCTCCATGTCTGAATGCTCCGGCACCTGCTTTTCCCTGGGCGGCAGCTTCATATAATCCCCGTATACCTGGGTAAGCTGGTGCTCCCAGCCCGTGGGGATGAAAAGCCTCGTATCCTCAAAGGGAACCTCCTCCACCGTATCGTCCCACTCCTTTTTCATTTCCACATAGAAATAGTCCGGGGCATAGTTGGTGTAAAAGTAAAGGCCGGTATTTTTATTCTTATCCTTGGCGCAGAGAGCCTTCCAGAGCTTATAGATCACCGGGAACGGGATCAGTCTTCCCACAGCGGACAGCACGGCCACAAACAGCTTCATGATCCCCTTATAATCCGAAAGCTCGATCTTCCACCGGTGTCCCAGGGCCAGCCCGTAGACCACACAGTGCAGGAGCTTGGTGAGCTTTTTGGGAATGGCCTTATCCGGCAGCGGATCCAGAATAAAAAGATCCACATTGAGGCGGGTGATCTTGTCATCATAGAACGCCATCTTCCCGGAATCCTCAAATTTCTGGCTCTTATCGTAGGTGACCCGGGAAACAAAGTCATAGAATGCCTTTCCGCCGTGGTATTCGTCGGGCTCCACAAAGGACATGCCCTCCGGCAGCTCCCGCCGCGCCACCTTTTTAAACATTTCATAATTGGGCCGGGTGAACACCACGTCCACATCGTCGTCCCAGGGGATGAAGCCGCCGTGGCGGATGGCCCCCAGGAGCGTCCCCGAATCCAGGGCGTATTTGATCTTATATTTCCGGCAGATCCGGTCGATCTCCTTTAAAAGCTTTAAATTGACCCCATGGACCTCCGAAAGGTCGTATTTCATCTCTTCGCTCACTGCTCAAGTCCCTCTTTTATCACCTTTGCCATATAGTCGATCTTTTCGTCGGTCATGCCCGGATATACGCCTACCCAGAAGGTATCCGCCATGATCCGGTCGGTGTTCTTTAATTCTCCCACGATCCGGTAGCCCTTTTTCTCCGCCCGCATCTCGTCGAAGCACGGATGCTTCGTGAGATTTCCGGCAAACAGCATCCGGGTCTGGACGCCGTGGTCCTCCACATACTGAACCACCCGGTTCCGGTCCACGCCCTCCTTACAGGTGATCAGGAAGCCGAACCAGCTGGGCCGGGAGTGGTCTGCCGCCTCAGGAAGGATCAGCTTCTCCTCGGTTCCGGCCAGAGCCGCCTTTAACCGGTCGAAGTTATGGCGTCTCCGCTCCACAAAGGACGGGAACTTATTCAGCTGGGCACAGCCGATGGCCGCCTGCATGTCCGTAGCCTTTAAATTATAGCCAAAATGAGAATATACATATTTATGGTCGTAGCCCAGGGGCAGCTCGCCATACTGGCGGTCAAACCGGTGGCCGCAGAGATTGTCCCGGCCGGAGGGGCATACGCAGTCCCTTCCCCAGTCGCGGAAGGAACGGATGATCTTATTGAGCAGGGCGTTGTCCGTATAGACGGCGCCTCCCTCTCCCATGGTCATATGGTGGGGCGGGTAAAAGCTGGAGGTTCCGATATCTCCAACCGTACCGGTAAATTTCTCCTCACCGTCAATGGTATACCGGGTTCCCAGGGCGTCGCAGTTGTCCTCCACCAGCCACAGGCCGTGCTTCTCACAAAATGCCTTCACTGCCTGGAGATCAAAGGGATTTCCCAGGGTGTGGGCCAGCATCACTGCCTTTGTCTTTTCGGAAAGAGCCGCCTCCAGCATGGAAACGTCAATGTTGTACTGGGGAATGGTCACATCCACGAACACCGGTACCGCGCCGTACTGGATGGCCGGGGTCACGGTGGTGGGGAAGCCGGCAGCCACGGTGATGATCTCGTCGCCGCGCTTTACCCGTCTCTCGCCCAGAAGGGGGGAGGTTAAAGCCATAAAGGCCACCAGGTTGGCGGAGGAGCCGGAGTTTACCAGGGAGCAGTACCGCACATGAAGGTATTCTGCCAGCTTCTTCTCAAATTCATCGGTGTATCTGCCGGAGGTGAGCCAGAACTCCAGGGAGCTGTCCACCAGGTTCACCATCTCCTGCTTATCGTAGACTCTGGACGCATAGGGGATCCGGTCTCCCTCGGAAAATTCCTTTGTCTGGTTATGAAACCGGTCTGCATATTCGGCCACCAGGGCCAGGATCTCTTCCCTGGCCTGGGCCTCTGTCTTATTTTCAAACATCTGTTTTTCCTCCATATTTTCTGTACAGGCTGCTCCGCTGCCCATCGGGCAGCTTCCAGGCCTGGGCTGGGATCAGCGCTCCCGGTCCTGGAACATCGCCCGGATCTGGCGGTCCATGACCTCCGTTACCTGGGGGGCTGCCGGATCTTTTTCATATTCCCGGCACCACTCCACCGTCAGGCCGATGGCGTCCTTTACTCCCCACCGCGGCGTCCATCCAAAGACGCGTTTTACCCTGGAGCAGTCCAGCTTTAAGAAACTCGCCTCATGGGGCCCTCCGTCGCTCTGGTTGATCCAGGAAAGGCCGTCTCCCCAGGCCTCGCAGAACAGATCCACCAGCTCGCCGGTGGTCACGCAGTCCTTATCGTCGGGGCCCACATTATAATATCCCGCATACTTTCCGTCCTCATACTGGGCCTTCGCCACGGCCAGGTAAACGGCCAGAGGCTCCAGCACATGCTGGAAGGGCCTGGTGGAATGGGGATTGCGGACAATGATGTCCGTCTTTTTCATGGCCGCCCGGACGCAGTCCGGTATGATCCTGTCATTGGCGAAGTCTCCGCCTCCGATGACGTTTCCTGCCCGGCAGGTGGAAATGGCGCACCGTCCGTCCTCGAAAAAGGACTTTTTATAGCTGTGGGTCACCAGCTCGGAACAGGATTTACTGTTGGAATACGGGTCATAGCCATCCAGCCGGTCGTTCTCCCGGTAGCCGTATTCCCACTCCATATTTTCATAGACCTTATCTGTGGTCACGTTTAAAAACGAACGCACACACGGAAACAGCCGCACACACTCCAGGATATTCACCGTACCCATAACGTTGGTCTCATAGGTGTACACCGGATCCTTATAGGAATCCCGGACAATGGGCTGGGCTGCCAGATGCAGGACCAGCTCCGGCTGCGCCGTTTCAAAGGTTCTTTTTAAATGGTCCAGATCCCGGATATCCCCGATGACCGAATGGATCCTTCCCTCCAGGCCGGCCATGGAAAACAGATCCGGAGCTGTAGGCGGTTCCAGGGAGTAACCGGTGACCTCCGCCCCGGCGTTTACCAGGATCCGGCAGAGCCATGCGCCCTTGAAGCCCGTATGGCCTGTGACCAGCACCCTTTTTCCTTTATAAAATCCAAATACTTCTCTTAAATCCATATGATCTCCTATTCCCAGATCTTCCAGGGAGCCTTTCCGGACTGCCACATCTCTTCCAGCTGCTGCTTTTCTCTCTGGGTATCCATGCATTTCCAGAAGCCCTCATGGCGGTACGCCATCAGCTCTCCGTCGGAAGCCAGGTTTCTCAGAGGCGCCTGCTCAAATACCGTGTCGTCTCCCTCGATGTAATCGAACACACTGGGGTTCATCACCATGTAGCCTCCGTTGATCAGGCTGCCGTCGTCATCGTTTTTCTCGCGGAAGGCATGGATGGAGCCGGCCTCATCCATATCCAGGACTCCGAACCTCTGGCCGATGTTCACGGCGGTGATGGTGGCCGTCTTTCCATGGGACCGGTGGAATTCCTCCAGGGCCTTTAGGTCGATATTGGAAAGGCCGTCGCCGTAGGTCAGCATAAACGGCTCGTCTCCCACATAGGGGCGGATCCGCTTTACGCGGCCGCCGGTCATGGTGTTGAGGCCCGTGTCGATCAGCGTTACCTTCCAGGGCTCCGAATAGTTATTATGGACCTTCATGCTGTTGTTGGCCAGATCGAAGGTCACATCGGAGGTATGAAGGAAGTAATCCGCAAAGAACTCCTTGACCACATACTGCTTATAGCCCAGACAGATGATAAACTCATTATATCCGAACTGGGAGTAATATTTCATAATATGCCAGAGGATCGGCTTTTCCCCGATCTCGATCATTGGCTTTGGTTTTAAATGGCTCTCTTCACTGATCCTTGTTCCAAATCCGCCTGCCAGAATTACTACTTTCATTTTTTTCCTCCAGATTCCATGGTATTTCCGCCTGCTTCCCCAAAGACGTTCCATCCGTTTTCCTTCAGGATGGACAGCGCCTCCCGGATTCCCGGCTTATGGTATTCGAGGGCTGTCTCCAGCGTCTCGTCGGTTTCGTTTTCAAAATTTAAGACCACCGGCTTCACATCGTTTATATTGTGCTGCTTCCTGTGCTCTGCAAAGGAAAGCTCCTCTGCTGTGGTCAGAAGGTTTCCCCCAAGGAACAGGGCCGTCACCGCAAGAGCCGCCGCCCGCACCCATGGGGCCATGGGCCGTTCCTTCTTTTTCCGGGACCCCCGGCCCTTTTCCGGCTCCCGGGCCGTCCGCCCGTCCGCCTCCTTCCGGTCCTCCCGGAGCCCTCCGGCCCTCTGCTGCTGAAAGACCAGGGCAAAGGTCAGAAAGATCCCCAGGATCCCGATCTGGTACTGGAGCGCATACCGGGAGCTCATGCCATAGGCGTCCCGGGGCATAAAGATCCAGCGGCTCACCAGCACCATCAGGTGGTTCATTCCGCCTCCTGCCAGGAGCATCAGCGGAAAGATCGTCTTTTTTTCAATCCCATAGTAAAAATTCATCCACAGCGCCAGAACATACGAGGCTGCCACCAGGGCCCCGGCCAGGCACCATACGATCCCGGGGACCTCCGCCATATGCCGGTTGATCAGCTCTACTCCGAAGATCATGGAGGCAAAGGACTTTAAAAGGAATTTCAGGAAAAATCCAGGATCCTCCCGGAGCGCCTCCAGCATGGATCCCTCCACCGCCCCGGAATATTCATACACCGCCATGGAGTTGCTCCACAGATATAAGGCTAACGGCAGCACCGCCGAAGCCAGAAGAAGGGCCGTCTGCCTCCACCCTGTCTGCCTTCTGATCCAGACGAACAGATACGCCAGCACCAGGGTCATGATATAAATGGCACAGTACGGGCCGGCAACGCCAATGGTCACCAGCGCCGGCAGGACCAGGAGCCTGACCCTGTCTCCCTTTTTTTCTCCTCCGCTTCCATAGACCCGCTCCAGGACGTAATAATTATAGAAGAAACACCCAAAGGCCAGGAAATGGGCCCAGCCTGTCCCGTTATAGAGCATTTCCCATTTATTCAGGCTGAACATAAATACCATCATGGCCGTAAACCACCCGGCCCCGAGTCTCATCCTTCTGCTGTAAGCGCCAATGATCAGCGCGGAAAGGCCAAAGCCCAGAACGCCCATGACCCGGTCAAAGGTCACACTGTATCCAAAGAGCTCCACATTGACTGCCCGCTCCAGGAAGTTCACCGGGATCCTGGTGAGAAGATCCGGAACAAAAAACTTTTCCGGATCCCATACGTCCGGCAGATAGGAAAGAATGAGACGGATGTAATCCGAATAAACCAGATCGATGGCCGCCCGGTGCAGATAAAAAAGGTAAAACAGGACGCCCAGAACCGGCAGTCCCATATACATGTATTTTCTGTATGCTTTCATTTGGTCCTCCGGGGGAAGCGGTCCTCCCCGCCATTTTTAGCCAGTATAGCAGATTTTCTCCGGTTTTTCTACCCCTTTGCCGCCGCTGCGGCGGCGATGATTTCCAGACTTTTTTGACGGCTGCTTCTGTCCGTCCCCGGATGCGGTTTCCGGCTGTTTTTCCGGTACCGGATCCGTTTTCTTCTCCGATGCTTCCGGGAGCTTGGGCGGCTCCGCGGACTGCGGCTTCTTTCTCCTCCGTCTGGACGGTTTCTTTTCTGTTTTCCCGGATTCCTGGGAGGGCTGGCTCTCATGGGAGTTCCGGGGCTCCCCGGTCTTCTGGTCCTTATTGTCCGGCGTTTTCACCTGACGGCTCTTTTCTGTCCGTCCATCCTTTTTTTCAGTTCCGGCGCCATCCGTTCCCTTTCCCTGGGCTCCGCTTCCCCGGCCGCTTTTTCCCTTTGCGGGCGTCTCAGCCTGCGCTTCCCGTTTCCCTGACTGTTTTTTTTCTGTCTGCTTTTTCTCCGGCTGCCCGGTCCCTTTCCCAGTTCCCGGTTTTTTCCCGTTTCCCGGTTTTTTTTCATTTTCCGGTTTTTCTGCGGCCCCGTTCTTTTTCCCGTTCCTGCTTCCGGTCTCTTTCCCGTTCTTTTTCTGGCTTCCTTTCCGGTTCTCCGTCTCTGGTACCCTGGGCCCCCGTTCCGGCCCCCGGCTCCGGCTCCCGCTCTTACGCTTCTTGCAGACCGGGTGCTTTTCCGATACCAGCTTTAAAATATCCTCCAGATAATTATACTGGTTCCAGGCGTCTTCCTTGGAAATAAAGTTTTCATGGACCGCCTTATTTCCGATCAGGCGCACCTCGTTCATTTCCCACTTGGCCACCCGGTCCAGATATCCGTTCTCCTCCATCCACCAGCCAAACTGCTGATGCGTCATAACCCGGTTCCTTCCCGGACGGCCCCTGCGCCCTTGGTTCCGTTCCTGGCCGCTTCTGGCGTTGGCCTGGGCCGCCGCCGTATTATCCAGCCGGATCCCATTGTTGGCCGCCACTACCTTCAGCAGCAGCTCCAGATTCTGACGCCCCTTGACCATGGCCGCATTATACTCGCCCCGGCGCAGCCACTGCTTCTCCTTTTTCAGCTCCCGCTTCACCGGAGACAGATAGGCCGTCCTTTTTATAAAGATCCACGCCATGATCAGCAGCACGGCAAATCCCATTCCGGCTGCAAACATGATCCACAGGACCATACTTTGTTGTCCTTCCATCTAATTTTCTCCTTGTCATTTCACTTAATCCCCGGAGTCCTTTGGATCTTCCGGACCCGGGAACCGTTCTGTCACGATTTCTGTCTTTTTGTATCTCTTACTTCTCCTCCACGGAAACGATCATGGAGAGGCGGTGCTCTCCTCTTTTCTCTTTGGCATCCTGTACATGGAAATTACAGGAAAACTCCAGAGAAATGGTCTGATAGGGCGCTGCCGGGATCTCATATTCCATATTATTATCCGTGAACACCAGATCCGGCATCTGCTTTCCGTTGAGCCGGATCCGGCACACCTGGTCTCCGGTGATCTTCCCGGGATAATAGCAGCGGAGCACCAGGCCGTCATGATCTCCATTTTCAAATACGATCCGGGCCTCCTCGTCGATCCAGCCATCGTCGTAGCTTCCGTATGCCAGGTTGAGCCGCCGGTCCTTTATAAAGCTGGTCACGTCCTGGAAGGCGTTGGCCGCCGGGTCCTCGCTCAGGATGACCATATCATCGGTGATCTCCGGAAGATCAAAATCACTGTCTATGAACCGGAGCTCTGTATTTTTTCCCTTTCCGTCCCTGTCGTACACCTTTAAAAAGGTATCCGCCGTGAACTCACTGATCTCATAGGTATCCCGGATGATGTAGACCTGCTTATCAAAAATATCGTCTCCGTATTTTTCAACGGTCTCCTCTGCCAGGGAATTGTACTTCATCTGATCCGGCCAGAGATACAGGTTGGGCCATTTTTCCCGATAATACGTCTCTGTGGGAAATACCAGGGCCACATAAAGGACTGCCAGGATCCCGGCCGGCCCCATCACAGAGGTCATATAGGCCAGAACCAGCAGAGCCGCCGCATAGACCACATATACCCAGCGCATTTCCACCCGGATCGTCACGCTGGAGGAGCCGATGCACAGGGCGATAAAGGCCAGAAAAAGCGCCAGGTTCTTTCCATGGACCAGGATCCTCCCCCGGTCCCGGAGCATACCGGCGAGGAATATGAGGACCGCCAGAGCCAGGACCACATTGGAGGCCAGGATCAGAAATCGGATCTCCGGCGGCGCGTCGGCAAAGGGCTCAATGCAGAGGTAGTCCGGCCCGGAGTTTCTTCCGAACACAAAGGCCACCTGCTCCCAGGCATGGGCAATGGCGTCGGAGATCTCAAAGGTATCGGCCACGTCTGTGCCTCCCGTCCCCGCCGGGGACAGGGTACCGATGGTAAACAGCCGGATCCCCTGGATCAGGACTGCCGTGGCCGCCGTTACAGCCAGTAAAAGCCACCGGGAGCATCCGCAGGACACTGCGCCGGGATTCCGTCCGGATCTGGGGCCCGCGGACCGGCTGCCCCTGGACCGGCTCCTCCCGGCCGCCTCTCTCCATTCCTCCGGCTCCTGCGCCCCGGCCTTGGCCTTCCGGCCCCGGCCTCCCGCTCCTTCCGGCCTCATTCCAAACAAAAGGCCCAGAAGCAGCACCGGCAGGAGAACCATATACCGTTCATGGATAAAACTGGCCAGAAAATACAGGGCGTTGGCCCAGAAATAAGCGCCGGCCCTTCCTTCGTTGACATACATATACACGCAGTACAGGAGTCCCACGGCTGCCCATAGGCCCAGGCTCTCCATCAGGCCGTAAAACTGGCCGATCTGGTAATAGCTCATTCTGGAGAGCAGATAGGCCGCCGACAGGGCCAGGCTTACGAGCTTCCGTCCCCTGCTGACCTTTAAAAAGATCCGGTACAGGGACCAGGCAATGACGCTGTTTAAGACAATGTTGAAGGGCACCATCCACGTCACATGATTCCCAAGGAAAAATAGCTCCAGCCATGCAGCCAGGTAAAAGACAAACCGGAACCGGGTCCCTCCCATGGGAAATACAAACTCCCGGAAGGATTGTTCCCCGTAGCAGGACCACAGATACAGGTCATCCATGTAAAGCCCCTTCAGCTCCACGCCCCTGTTGATAAAGAAACCAAAGCCCAGGAGCAGGACAAAGACCAGCAGGTCTTCCTTTCTCTTTTCAAATTCTTCCGCGATCCTATGAAGTACTTCCATGTCATTCCCCTTACTGCTGTTCTCCCGGCCAGTATTTTATCACAAAATCCGCCAGTTCTTCTTCTGCCTTTTCCACGGCTGGCTCCGCCGAAAAGCGTCCCAGCCCGTTGCCGTTCTCATAAAACACATCGGTCACATAGCCGTCCCGGATCATGGCCGTGACGTTCCTCCAGCCCTCGGTCCCGGGCTTCAGGAACCCGCTTCCCAAATACACATAATCGGTTTCCGCATGGTCCATGAAGCTTACCATCGCCTCGGGGCTGGCAGAAATATAGAAGTTTCCGCCGCTTCCCTCCACATCCGTATAGCTCTGGGTATTGCACGGAAACATCAGCATTTCCGGCTGCTGTCCGAATACCAGCACCCTGGTTTCCGGATCCTCTGCCAGGATCTCCCAGATCTTTTCATTGCCCTTTAAGGCCATGCTCTCCTTCTCCTGCTGCCAGTGGTCGAAATATCCCTTGTGGACCAGCTTCACCGGAGACAGGCCCAGGGCTCCCTTCCAGTTGGACACTCCGGTCACCGTCACATTAAAGAGCACCGCCGGGATCAGAAGCTTTACCACCGACTGGGCCAGGAAGCGGCTCTCCAGCTTCCCAATAACGATCGCCGCCAGGATCCCGAAAAGAGCATACAAAAGAATAAAATAATTGCCGTCCACCTGCCATAAAAGGTACAGGGCCGCCAGACTTGCCGCTCCGTCAGCCAGGAACATCCAGACCAGACAGTAAAACGCTTTCTCCTCTGTCTTCCGGAACCGGCGCTTCCTGGCCAGGAAGCCGATCAGGAACAGCACCAGGAAGATCAGAAGGATCGGCGTGCCCCAGGCGATCCAGACATGGGCCATATCCTCCCCCACCGGAGCCAGCAGAACGCCGTAAAGGCGCTTTAAAAAGTGCTTTACTCCGCTTATGGAAAACAGGGAGCCGCCATTGGACGGCAGATCGTCAAACCGGAACGGATAGCGTACCACAAAGCCCAGCTTATTCCAGATGGAGTAAAAGACCGACGTTACGGGAAGGCCGGTGAGGAGCCAGGTCCGCAGCCACACCAGTCCCCACATGGAAAGCATAGGGATCCATCCCAGGAAAAACGGTTCCTTCCACTGGATCCGCAGCCGCTTCATACAAACCATGCAGAGGAAGGCCGTTCCGCCCACAATGGTGGAGAACACCAGGGCCGTGGGCTTTAATACCATGGTCATAAAAAAGGCATTTCCTGCCAGGACCAGCCAGCACGTTTTCTGACGCTTCACATAAAGGAGCAGGAAATAGATCATGATCAACTGGAACAGAGCCGTGGCCGAATCAGTTTTGGCCGTAACGGACATGTTCATGATCCCGGGCACCGACGCCAGCAGCGCCGCACACAAAAGTCCATGGCGGCGGTTCACAAAAAGCCCTGCGATCTTTCCGGCCGTTAAAAGGAGTCCCACGGTCATCCAGAGCTGTGCGCTCAGGAAAAAGCTGTACGAAGGAAGGCCGGAAACCGGCAGCAGCAGGATCTCCAATCCCTTGGAATACGTGTAGACCACGTTGACGCTTCCCAGATCCTCATAAATCCCGTCTCCGTCGTTTAAAATATACTCCGACCGCAGGCCGTAGTGGAGGGAGTCATAATCGGCGCAGATGTTCATGCGTCCCGCCTGCAGGAGCACCATGGCAAAGAAAAATGCCAGGCACAGGGAAACTCCCACGGTCAGGGGCTTCCGCTCCTTCCAGAAGCCGCCGAAGCCGGCCCTGGCTCTGGCCCTGGCCTCCGCTCCGGAAACAGCCGGGAGGAACGACAGCGCCAGCAGGGCCAGGACAGCCAGCCTGGTGTTCCCGATGCTTCCGGCCCCCGCCAGGGACATGAGGCAGAACACGGTGATCAGAAGGCCGCAGCCCAGGGTCAGGTCTGCCATGCATGTGATCCCATGGTATTCCGGAAGACGTCTGCGCCGGTCCAGAAGGCGCCTCAGGGCGCTGCCGCACCGGATCACCGCCGCCAGATACGCCCCCGTCACCAGCACAGGAAGGAATACCTGGTGGATCCATAAAAATCCCGCGGTCATCAGAGACAGCAAAAGAAAGCGCAGACACCTGGTCTGTGCCAGCCGCATGATAAAAAATGATATGCCAAACAGGGCTGCCGTTTCAAAGAACAGCCAGAGTGTCTGGTCTGCCTTTAAGCGGACGCCTTCCATTCCCGTTATATATACCTGTCCAACTCCGACCAGTACCGAGGCCATTACCGTTATGGCCAGGATGATCAATAAAATCCATTCCCGTCTCTTCATACCGCCCCCGGTCCGCTACTGCTCATAAAACCGGTGTTCCAGCATCAGGCACAGCGTATGGTACACCGGAAGATGCAGCTCCTGGATCTTATACGTTTCCATTTCTGGGACAATGACGGCTGCGTCTGCGATCCCAGCCAGCTTCCCGCCGTGCTTTCCTGTGAGTCCCACGACCTTCATTCCCTTGGCCTTTGCCGTCACCGCCGCATACATCACATTTTCCGCATTCCCGGAGGTACTGATCCCTAAAAATACATCTCCGGGCTTTCCGTAGCCGTTTACCTGCTGGGCATAGGCGAGCATCCCATCCACATCATTGGCAAAAGCCGTGGAAAGGGCGGCGTGGTCCATCAGCGCAATGGCCGGAAGTCCGCCCTGGAGCTTTTCAGAAAGCTCCTTCCCGCGCACAGGATCGGCCTTCTCCAGCGCAGCCTTCATCTCCTCCGTCACCGGACGGCGCATTACGAATCCTTTCATCAGCTCTCCCACAATATGCTCCGCGTCAGCCGCGCTCCCGCCGTTTCCTGCGATCAGAAGCTTCCCGCCGTCTGCATAGCACTGCTCCAGGATCCCGTAAACGGCCGCGATGTCCTCCCGGACGCTTTCCAGTATGGGATATCTCTTTATCAACTCATCCAGCATGTGGTCTATCTCCTTTATTTTCCGGCCCCCGGCCGTTGTTGCCCTCTGTCTTTTCTGCGGCTTTCTGTCCCTGTACAGCCGCATGCAGAAAATCCGTGGGAATCCAGTTCCATTTTATCACAGATGCATCCGTCTTTCCATATGGTTTTATGGTTTCTTCCAGTTTTGCGGCGCAGTTTCCGGGGATGCAAAAGGAACCGGCCGCCTCTCTACGATAAAAGCCGCAGATGGTCACCCACCTGCGGCTTCTTTTATCATCAAATCTTAAATTACTTAAGAGTGATCTTTGCACCCTCAGCCTCAAGTTTTGTCTTGATCTCCTCAGCCTCTTCCTTGGAAGCGCCCTGCTTCAGAACCTTCGGAGCGCCGTCTACAACGTCCTTAGCTTCCTTTAAGCCCAGACCAGTTACTTCACGAACAACCTTGATAACTTTAACCTTGTTCGGGCCTACCTCTGTAAGCTCAACGTCGAACTCAGTCTTCTCTTCCTCAGCTGCTGCGCCAGCGCCTGCTGCTGCTACAACAACGCCTGCTGCTGCGGATACACCGAACTCTTCCTCACATGCTTTTACTAACTCGTTTAACTCTAATACGGATAATTCCTTGATAGCTTCGATAAATTCAGCTGTTGTTAACTTTGCCATTATGATTTACCTCCATTAATTATTTATTTTCACGTTTTGTTTCCAAAAAATCTGCAGCTTTATGCTGCGTCGGGAACGGCTTTCGCACTAACCTCGCGTTTCGTTTTCAACTCACGCTCGCTAAGTGCTCTATGCCTCTGCAGAACCGCCGTTCTTCTCTGCGATCTGGTTGATAACGCGTGCGAAGTTTGCGATCGGAGACTGCATGCTTCCAAGAAGTCTTCCAAGAAGAACCTCTCTGGACGGGATAGAAGCGATTACATTGATCGCCTTTGCATCGTAGTAGGTTCCCTCTACGACGCCGCCTTTTAATTCAAGCTTGTCAGCAGTCTTAGCGAAGTTTGCTAAGATTCTGGCCGGAGCTGTTGCGTCTGTCTTGGATACAGCCAGGGCTGTCGGTCCTTCAAGATTCGGCTCAAGAGCTTCAAAAGCGGTTCCTTTTGCTGCGAAGCGGATCATGGTGTTCTTATATACCTTATAAGTAACGCCTGCTTCTCTTAACTGTTTACGAAGAGCGGTATCCTGCTCAACAGTTAATCCACGATAGTCAACAACTACTGCGGAAGCTGCTCCGTCAAAAAGCTCAGCGATCTCAGCTACAACCGGCTGCTTTAATTCAACTTTTGCCATGAATGGTTTACCTCCTGTTTTATTTTTCGCAGCTGCTCTCCCGGCGGGTCCCGCCCGGATGCGGCTGCCAGCATTGTAAAGCCGTCACAGCATCAGATTCCTGTATATACAAGGAAACCTCCCTGCCGCTGGGACAGAGAGGTTTACAAAATTCTGCATGTGAGTTTTGTACATTCCTCGGCAGGTGTTTTCATCTTACGCCTTACGGCACCTGCTGTCTTCGGCATTCAATACTCGAATACTCTAACATATTATATCTGGATTGTCAATCACTTTTTTCAGGCAGTTATTAGTTCACCAGCTTGGCAACGTTTAACTTTACGCCCGGGCCCATTGTGGAAGTAAGAGTAACGCTCTTTAAGTAAGCGCCCTTTACTGTGCTCGGTTTTGCCTTCATGATCGCATCCATAAGCGTCTGGAAGTTGTCCGCTAACTGTTCTTCTGTGAAAGAAGCCTTACCTACTGGCACGTGGATAATGTTTGTCTTATCGAGTCTGTACTCAATCTTACCAGCCTTGATCTCGTTGATGGCCTTTGTAACGTCCATGGTTACAGTTCCAGCCTTGGGGTTCGGCATTAAGCCCTTGGGTCCAAGTACACGGCCAAGACGTCCAACAACGCCCATCATATCCGGTGTAGCGACAACAACGTCGAAATCTAACCAGCCCTCGTTCTGGATCTTCGGGATCAGCTCCTCAGCACCAACAAAGTCAGCGCCTGCTGCTAATGCCTCGTCAGCCTTGGGTCCCTTTGCGAACACAAGGATACGTACAGTCTTACCAGTTCCGTGGGGCAGAACAACAGCGCCGCGGATCTGCTGGTCAGCATGACGGCCGTCACAGCCAGTTCTTAAGTGAGCCTCGATAGTTTCATCGAATTTTGCAACAGCAGCCTTTTTTACAAGTGCGATAGCGTCTGCTGTATCATAAAGAGTAGCGCGGTCGATAGCTTTTGCCGCTTCTACGTATCTTTTTCCTCTTTTCATTCTAAATAACCTCCTGTGGTATTGTCGGGAGTTCTCCCTCCCACGTATTTGTCACTGTATGGGGATCTCGCCCCTCAGCGAAAACAGCCTGCTGCCTTCGGATTAATCCTCTACAACGATACCCATGGAACGGGCAGTACCTGCGATCATGCTGGTAGCAGCCTCAACGCTTGCAGCGTTAAGATCCGGCATCTTTAATTCAGCGATCTTCTGAACCTCAGCTCTGGACAGGGTAGCAACCTTTGTCTTGTTGGGAGCTGCAGAACCGGATTTGATCTTTGCGGCCTTCTTTAATAATACAGCAGCCGGCGGAGTCTTTGTAATGAAGCTGAAGCTTCTGTCCGCATAAACGGTGATAACAACCGGGATGACCATGTCGCCCTGGTCAGCAGTTCTGGCGTTGAACTCCTTTGTGAACTGTACGATATTAACGCCGTGCTGTCCGAGTGCCGGACCTACTGGCGGAGCCGGTGTAGCCTTTCCTGCCGGGATCTGTAATTTGATATATCCTGTTACTTTCTTTGCCATAATTAGGCACCTCCTAAATCATGTGGTAATGTCGGGATTTCCCTCCCACTCGTACATCTGCGCAAACGGGCGCAGCCTACATTTTCTTCACTTCAGAAAAATTCAGTTCTACCGGTGTTTCACGGCCGAACATTTCGACGTTGATCGTTAAGGACTGTCTGGATTCGTTGACGGTCTTAACGACGCCCACGGTATCCTTCCATGCGCCGGACATCACTACGATGGTATCTCCGACTTCAAAATCAACGACGACTCCGGTTGTCTTAAATCCGAGGTTTCTCATTTCATCCTCGCTGAGCGGCACCGGCTTGGATCCCGGTCCTACGAAACCGGTCACGCCTCTGGTGTTTCTGACCACGTACCACGTATCATCGTTCATGATCATATGGATCAGCACGTAGCCCGGGAACATCTTGCGTTCCACCTGCTTCTGAGCGCCGTTCTTCAGCTCGATAACCTCTTCCAACGGGACAGAAACCTCTAAGATCTGGTCCTGAAGTCCTCTGTTTTCAATTGTCTTTTCAATGTCAACTTTTACCTTATTCTCATATCCGGAATAAGTGTGTACAACATACCATTGTGCTTCTGACATATCTTCACCTCATCCTTAACCAATAACGATATTGAGACCAAACTTAATGATCAGATCAAGGAGTGCGATCGCAATTCCCAAAACAAGCGTTGTCACTACTACCACAACGGACTGTTTTGTCAGAGTTTCTTTATCCGGCCAGATGATCTTGCTGAATTCAGCTTTTAAGCCTTTGATAAAGTCCTTTTTGGGGGCTTTCTCATTACTTGCTGTTTCTCCCATAATTCACGTCCTTCTGAAAACCGGATTACTTAGTTTCTTTGTGCATTGTGTGTCTCTTGCAGAATCTGCAGTACTTCTTAGTCTCCATGCGGTCCGGATGAGTTTTCTTATCCTTCGTCATGTTGTAATTGCGCTGCTTGCATTCTGTACATGCCAGTGTAATCTTTGTGCGCACGACTTCCACCTCCGTTTAATTCTTTGTAAGGCGGCCTTTTCTCTGCCTGCTATCGAAAATTGAGCATAAAAAAAAGACCTATGTTCTTCCATTCGCCCGCTCATTGTAACATAGAAAGCCTGTACAGTCAAGTTTTTTTATAAAAAAACGACGGTCCCGGTTCCTGGAAACTTTTTATAAAAATTTAAGGGCCCCAGGGCTGAAAATATGGTAAAATCAAGGGGTCAGACCAGCGGATACGCTGGAAGCAGAAAGGAATACCAGAAGTATGATGAAAAATAGGGAACGCATGAAACATAAGAATCTTCGGCTCCGGGCGGCCTGCGGGCTCCTGGCGGCCCTCACGGCCGCTGTGCTCACCGCCTGCGGCTCTTCCGGGACAGGGGACCAGGCCGGAACGAAGGCCCCTTCCAAAGCCGCAGAAACCAGCGCGGCAGACAGCTCTGCCGCAGAGCCTGAAAACGGGGAGCCCGATGTCCGGGAAACTCCCAGTCCCGAAGAGATCGCTTCCATGGAGGCCGAGGAAGCCGGGGACTTCTTTACGATCATGCAGAAATTTTCTGCCGGTGAGATCGAGGCCATCCCCTTTGAAAGCCTCTCTGAAAACGCCGGTCAGTACGGCGTAGTCTCTCTTGCCGAGGATCCGGAAAGCGGACTGAAGCTCTTTGGCTATATGGCTCCCGGGAATTCTTATGAGGGGATCTATCTCATGGATCAGGACAACCGGGTCAACGCCTTCCCCAACGCCGTTTACGCCACAGACGCCCGGATCTGTCCCGCCATAAGCTGGGATCCGGAGACCTCCACCTTAACCGTCACCGTATGGTCCTCGGAAACCGAATCCCAGGACCTCTCCTTCCAGCAGAAGGAAAGCGGTCTTTTCGTTTCCCTGGACGAATAGGAAACGGGCGCGGGGACGCCGGATACAGCCCCGTGACTGTCCCGGACGCTGAAATTCTGCCGCCTGGCTTCCCGGCCCCCTATCGTCCGCCGGTCATGCAGATCACCACAAAATACACGCGGCTTACCCCAGCGCTCCGGAGCGCCCGGGCGCAGGCCTCCACCGTACTCCCGGTGGTATAAATATCGTCCACCAGGAGCACAGTCCTGATTCCTTCCGGGATCGCTCCGGCCCGGAAGGCCCCGGACAGATTTTTCAGACGTTCTGCCGCAGAAAGCTCCTTCTGCGGCTTCGTTCTTTTATCCCGGATGAGCATGCCGGATTCCACCGGGATCCCCAGCCGCTTTCCCAGCAGCACGGCCAGCACCTCCGCCTGATTAAAGCCCCTGGCCCGCTTCCTGGACGGATGGACCGGCACCGGAACAAGGGCATCCGCCTCCATGCGCCGGATCTGCGTTTCATACCGGGCTGCCAGGGCTGCTCCGTAAAAATCCAGATATTCCCTCTTATTCTTATATTTGATCCAGGCCATGGATCTCCTGGCTGTTTCATCATAATTCATAAGAGCCAGGCCGGACTCAAAGGCATGGCGGCGCTTCATGCAGTCCCCGCAGAATTCCTCTGTCTCATCCAGGATCTCTTTTCCGCATTTTTTGCATACAGGAGGCTTTACGTAAGAAAGCTTATGGAAGCAGGCCGGGCAGATGAGACTGCCCGGCGGCTTTACGATTTCCCCGCACACTGGACAGTGCCGCGGGAAAAGAACATTCAGAATTGTTTCTTTATTCATAGATTTGTATACTGTTCTGTTTTTCCAGAACGCACAGCTCCGGCAGCCCCTTTCCAGCGCCGGAACCGGATCCCATGGGCCCGTCCAGGGCCATCGGTTCTGCCTTTAAATTCCAGGCTCGATCTCCAGGATCCGGTCCTTCAGCCCGGAATACCGCTTCTGCTCCATTTCATTGTCCACCATAAACTGGAACATTTCCGGCAGCCCCACCAGGCACACGCATTTTTTTGCCCTGGTCACAGCCGTATAGATCAGGTTCCTGGTCATCAGCATCCGCGGCCCCGAATAAATGGGGATCACCACTGCCGGATATTCGCTTCCCTGGGATTTATGTATGGTGATGGCGTAGGCCAGCTCCAGCTCCTCCAGCTGCTTAAAGCTGTACTCCACCATCCGTCTCTCGTCAAATTCCACCTCCAGGGTCTCAGAAAAAGTGTTTACCTGACGGATGACGCCCATATCGCCGTTGAAAACGCCCTCGCCCTTCTCCACCGGGATCCCATAGCGATTCCGCACCTCCCAGGCCAGCTGGTAATTGTTTTTGATCTGCATCACCTTGTCCCCGGTACGGAATACGGTTCCTCCCGCCTCCTTTTCCGGCTTGTCCGCCGCCGGAGGATTGAAATTTTCCTGAAGGATCCGGTTCAGCTGCTCCACGCCCAGGGCGCCCTTGCGCATGGGCGTCATAATCTGGATATCCTGGATCTCCGCCCCCACATATCCCGGCAGCTTATCCCGCAAAAGGATCATCATATCTTTAATGATCGCGGCCGGATGATCCCGGCGGATAAACAGGAAATCCCGGCTGCGCTTTTCCAGGGGAACCCGCTCTCCGGCGTTGATCTTATGGGCATTGACGATAATGTCGCTCTGGGCCGCCTGGCGGAAGATCTTCGTAAGCATCACCACCGGGAATTTTCCCGACTGGATCATGTCCCGCAGAACGTTTCCCGGGCCCACACTGGGAAGCTGGTTCACATCCCCCACCAGGATCAGCCGGGTCCCAACATTGACGGCCTTTAAAAGAGAATGCATGAGACTGATATCCACCATGGAAACCTCGTCGATGATGACCACGTCCGCATCCAGGGGATTGGCCTCATTGCGCTCAAAATGCATTCCCTCCAGCCGCGCCTCCCCTCCGGCGCTGCCGTTCCCATTGCGTCCGCTGTCCATGGACGGAGCCCCCGTAAGCTCCAGGAGCCGGTGGATGGTCCGGGCCTCATAGCCCGTGGCCTCGGCCATGCGCTTGGCCGCCCGGCCCGTGGGGGCAGCCAGAAGGATCTCCATATCCTCCTGCTCAAAATACCGGATGATCGTGTTGATGGTGGTGGTCTTTCCGGTTCCCGGCCCGCCGGTGATGATCAGAAGTCCATTGTTCACCGCCTCGATAACGGCCTCCTCCTGATGGATATCCAGCTCGATCTGCGCTCCGGCCACGATGGATTCCAGGCGTTTCCTTATTTTCTCCGGCGGCACCGTATCCCGTATGTTCAGATCATGGAGCATTCTGGCGGTGTTGAGCTCCATATAATAAAACTGGGCCGGATAGACGATCATCCCGCCGTCCTTTTCCTTCACCACCAGCTTTTTTTCCATCTGCAGGTCCATGAGGTGCTTTTCCATATAGTCCGCATCCACCTTAAGGAGCTCTGCCGCGCTGGCAAACAGCTCCTCCCTGGGAAGGTAGGTGTGGCCGTTTCCGACAGCCTGCAGCAGGGTGTAGAACAGGCCGCTCCGGATCCTGTAATCAGAGTCTGTAAAGATCCCCACCTTCGCCGCGATCTCATCGGCGATCTTAAAGCCCACGCCGTGGATATCGTCCGCCAGCTGGTACGGATTTTCCTGGATCACTGAATACATCCGCTGGCCATACTGCTGGTAGATCTTCACCGCCAGGTTCATATGGATCCCATACTGCTGGAGAAACAGCATGGCCTGGCGCAGCTCCCGCTTTTCCTCCACCTGGCTGCTGATCTCCATGGCCATGCGCTCGCTGATTCCCTTGACCTCCGAAAGCCGCTCCGGCTCCTCCTCAATAATGCGGAAGGTATCGGCCTTGAATTTTTTCACGATTCTTTTAGCCAAAGCAGCTCCGATGCCTTTGATCGCACCGGAGCCGAGATACCGTTCTATTGCCAGCGTGTCCTCGGGAGGCTTGATCTCATAGCTCTCCACCGACAGCTGCTCGCCATAAATCGAATGCTCTACCAAGCGCCCCGTTGCCTCGATGCGCTCCCCCTCTGCGATATACGCAAAGATGCCCACCAGGACATACTCCTCCTTGCCATCGGCAACGCTCAGCACCGAATAGCCATTCTCATCATTGCGGTATTTTATCTTTTCTACATAACCTGTTACAGTCGCCATTTATCTGTCTGAATGCTTTCCTCCATGGAAAAACTCAATGAATTTACCAGTTCCGATGGCCACCGCCGTCAGCGGCTCCTCTGCGATCATCGTCGTGATCCCCGTCTTCTCCTCGATCAGGGCGTCCAGACCGGAAAGCAGGGCTCCGCCTCCCGTAAGTACGATGCCCCGGTCAAAGATATCGGCGGCCAGCTCCGGCGGCGTCCGCTCTAAGACGTTGTGTACCGCGTCCACGATCTGCATCGCCGGCTCCTTAAGGGCCTCCAGGGTCTCGTCAGAGGTAACTACAATGGTCTTCGGAAGTCCTGTTACCAGGTTTCTTCCGCGCACCTCCATGGTCACCAGCTCCGGGCGGCGGTAGGCCGCGCCGATGTTGATCTTGATCTCCTCGGCAGTTCTCTCACCGATGAGGAGGTTGTGCTTCTTTCTCATATAACGCACCAGGGACTCGTCAAAGTCGTCTCCGGCAGTTTTAATGGAGGTGCTTACTACGGTTCCTCCCAGGGAGATCACCGCGATATCCGCAGTACCGCCTCCGATATCGACGATCATGTTTCCGCAGGCCTTGGAAATATCGATGCCCGCGCCAATGGCCGCCGCCACCGGCTCCTCGATGATGCAGACCTCTCTGGCTCCGGCCTGGTAGGTGGCGTCCTCAACGGCCTTTCTCTCCACCTCTGTGGCTCCGCTGGGGATACAGACTGCAATCCTGGGCTTTCTTAAGGTCCGCTTTCCCACCGCCTTGTCGATGAAATATTTCAGCATCTTCTCGGTTACCGTATAATCGGAGATCACGCCCTTTCTGAGGGGACGGACCGCCACGATATTGCCGGGAGTACGCCCGATCATCAGCCGGGCCTCCTCACCAAAGGTGATCACCTTATTGGTTTCCCTGTCCAGGGCAACCACCGACGGTTCCTTTAATACAACGCCTTTTCCTTTAATATATACAAGGATACTGGCTGTACCTAAATCAATTCCAATGTCGTTGGACATCATCATTGCCATTTTCCTCCTGTCTTTTCTGTCTTTTCACCCGGATACTCTCTATTTCTCGGAATACAGGGCGGTCTCATACCGGCCACCGCTGCATTCCGTCTGTTCTCTGTTTTTCAGAGCGCGAAATATCAATCTTATTATATACAAAAGAATCCGGTTTTTAAAGAGGTTTTTTCATTTTTCCCAAAAAACAGGAGAAAGCGGATCTGGCGTGCTACTGCACCCACTCGCCGTTGATATTGACGTAATACTGGCCGTTGATCATCTGGCTTGTGACCATAGCCCCGCTTTCGCCGCAGTAATACCATTTTCCCCCGGTATGTACCCAGTCGTTCATCACGCAGTAGCCCTGCTCATTAAAATAATACCACTTTCCTTCGATCATCGCCCACACGGAATAGGGATAGCTGCGGTTGGGGTTGCACCACCACCAGCCGGCCTCCGGCTGCCAGAGCCAGGTTCCCGCCGGATCCACCGCCGCATATCCCTGGGAGGTACTGGCTGCCTGGCTGCGGATCCTGGCCGCTTCCTCATCGGACACGGTACGCTCGTCCGATTCCTCCCAGTTTCCCTCATCGTACTCGCCGCGGACTGCCCGCACCCGGAACTGGTACGTTCCCGCTCCGGAAAACCATCCGGAGAAATTATAGGTCAGCTTCTCCGTTGTGACCACAGAGCCCACTGCCTCGCCGTCCTTATAAAGGCGGACCTGGTATTTCCCTGCATAATCGTTTCCCGCCCATCCGGCCAGGCCTCCCACAGCCGAATCCCACAGGGCGTCCTCCACGTCCAGGGTATAATCCTCATCGTATTCATAATAATCATCCTCATCCAGCTCCGCCAGGGTCACAAGGATCGTAAGCCGGGAAGAGCTGCGGGATACGGAGGTCACCGTGCCCGTTTCCTCATCCAGCGCCACCTCGTCCTCCCCCAGGCCGGAGGCAAAGACATAGCCCTCGTCGGTCCGCAGAACAATCTTTACTCTCGGTTCATCCCCGGACTCCCAGGTATTTCCGGGCACATTTGTCACTGTCACCGTATCCAGATAACAGCCCTCGTTATCCACGATCACATCCACATAGTCGCCGTCTCCGTACCCTCCCGCATGGATCCCGGACTCGATCTCCAGGGTAATATCCTCGATCCGCTCCGAAGCCAGAGCCGGAAATCCCAGGGCAGCCGCCATAAGCACCGTGGTCAAGGTCAGACTTAGTTTCTTCATGGTATTCCTCCTTATGCCGCAGCCGCGGACCTTCAATTCTGTATAAAAAGAGTATACCACATTCTTCCTGTTTAATCTTAAGATTTCTCCCGCAAAACTCGGGCAAAATTGTGGCAAAATGCAGTCATTCCGGCTCCCGGTCAGTCCTCCCCGCGCAGATGGCTCCGGACCTGGCTTAAGAGCATCTGCATGGCCACCCGGTTATAGCCGCCTTCGGGAACGATGATGCTGGCGTTCCTCTTGCTGGGCTCCACAAACTGCTCATGCATGGGCTTCACCGTATTCATATACTGATCGATCACCGATTCCAGGCTCCTGCCCCGCTCCACCACGTCCCTCTGGATCCTGCGGATGATGCGGATATCGGCGTCCGTATCCACGAACACCCGAATATCCATGAGGTCACAAAGGCGTCGGCTTTCAAAGATCAGGATCCCCTCCACGATCACCACCCGCCGCGGCAGTATGGTCTGGGTCCTCCCGCTTCTGTTATAGATGGCATAATCATAGACCGGACACTCCACCGGCCGTCCCTGCTTCAGCTCCATCAGATGGCGGATCAGAAGCTCCGTATCAAAAGCGCTTGGATGGTCGTAGTTCAAGCGCTTTCTCTCCTCCAGGGTCAGCTCTTCATAATGCCTGTAATAATCATCATGACGGATCACCGTCACCTCTTCCGGGAATTGTTCTGCGATCCGGCTGGTCAGCGTTGTTTTTCCGCTGCCGGAGCCGCCTGCGATCCCGATCACCAGTATATTGTCCATGGTATCTCTCCCTTCGTATATGTCCTGCACCACAGTTCATTTCAGTCCCGTATCTGAACGAATCTCCGGGCAATTCTTACGGATATTTTACCATATAGGCCATATTCTGTTAAATATATTTATAATTTTTTTATGTTCCAATCACACTTTGTACACATTTACCTCATATAATACAAGTACGTTATCCGAAAGGATAACCTGCCTTTGTTTCAAGTGCTACACTTGAACACACAAAGCTTTTTCATACTCATACCTGCCAGAGTTGCGTCTGGCAGGTCCCCCTTAAAACGTTTCCCGCCTTGTGTGCCAGACAGGGCGGGATTTTTTCTGTTGACCAGTCTTTTGAAGAATGATCTGTTATTTATTCACTGAAATATCGGTACAGGACCTTGATAAACTCCGGAATGTTTTTCTGAACGCTCTCGGCCAGCCGCTCCCTCTGGTAGGCGGTTTCCTGTTCAATACAATCCCCGGCATAAGAGAGTAATTCCTGGGCTGTGACCTTGACTCCGAACTTGTCAGAAGCCATCTGTGCCAGAAGCTCCAGGACCTCCCTGTTGTTCAGGAGCGCAAAGGAAGAGAAGATACAGAAGCCCAGGTTTTCCAGAACGAATACCTGGCGGTACAGAAGCTCCATATCGTCCATATCCTGAAACTCCGGATAAAGCTTGTCCAGATGCACCTTAAACTGCTCTTCCTGAACCACCGACGGCTTTGTAACAAGAGCTGCCACATCCGGCCTGTCTTTAAAAAGCTCTGCCACTCCGGCAGTCCCTCCGCCGATCAGGCGTCCCAGTACGCTTCCCTTCTCCACCTCTTCCATCATGGAGAGGACCTTTTCCCTGGTGGCTGTTTCGCCTGTCGCTTTCCAGTACATGGATACCGTATATACAAATTCTGTGGTATTTAAGCCGATTGAAAAACCATGCCGGTTCAGCTCCTTTGCAAAGGCCGCTTCTTCATATCCAAAGCACTGGGTCAGCGCTGCCCGTACTTCGGATTCCTCGGGCGCTGAAAATACCTCTCCCGTTCCTGCACTATGTCGGTTTAAGCAGCCGATGACACACATTGGCGCACAGCAGTAATTGGTCTTGCAGCCGCTTGACTTCTCCGCTGCCTCCGCTCCTTCTCTGCTCTTTTTTTCCACCTTCGGGACTGCCTGACGGCTCTTTAAAAGGTGGATCAGGGTAATGGAGCCTAAGCCCGGCAGAGCGCCGCCGCAGATCTCGTTGTCCATGATGATCTTTGCCAGACGCTTTCCTGTATCACGAAACGCCTCTTTATTTACACAGGGGCTTCCAAAATATGTCTGCGCCTTTAAAACAACGGCACGCAGGCCCTTGCTTCCCGGGATATCGCCGACTCCGCTCCGGGGACAATAAAATCTTGGCTGTCCCTCTGGATAAGTCACGAAAATACTGGCCAGCGGCATCATACGGTCCGCAGCCTGACCGGTTCCGATGATGGCGCAGTCCTCGCCAAACTGCTTTCTGAGCATATCCACCATCTCTGCCGTCGTATGGCCCTCAAGCTCCGGCATACACATAAGCTCTGCCCCGTTCGGATCCACGAAGATGACTGCATTCCGTTTTTCATATTTTCCCGTTACTACAATGGACGCGATATCCAGGGACGCCAGCTTCTGGGGAAAGTCTCCGGTGATACTGGAAACACAGAGCCCCTTTTTTCCCTCTCCCTTTGACATGATAAGGCCCCTGGTGGCGCTGGGAGCCATGTTTCCTGTAAAAAGGCCCGGTGTGTAAATGACCGCATTTTCCGCGTCCAGCCGTCCGCAGGAGTCCGGCACATGCTCCTTCAAAAGGCGCATGGCCAGCCCCCGGCCATAATCCTTCCCTGGTCCAAAGGTATACTCGCTCTCCCCGATCTGCCCCTCTGACAGATCCACTGTGATGATCTTTGACATTTTTCTTTCCCCTTCCTTTTATTTTTCACTGAAAAAAAGACTGCTCTCGATCAGGCGGCGGCTGTAAGGATGTGCCGCCTCTTCTAAGAACCGGCCAAACGGCAGGTCCTCAACGATCCTTCCCCCAAAAAGCACTGCGATCCGGTCCCAGCGGGCCACTGAAAAGTCAATATCGTGGACGACAGACAGGATGCTCACCTTTCTTTCCCTTTTCAGCCGGTGAAGGACGTCTAAGACCTCGTCCTCACCGTCCTTATCTAACATGGAGGTAGACTCGTCTGTGATCAGAAGCTTCGGCCTGGGGATCAGGGCTCTGGCAATGCAGATCCGCTGAAGCTGACCGCCGGAAAACTGCTCCATTTTTTTATCCATATCTCCCAGAAGCTCCGGCGCCGTCTGGATAAGCGCCTCCTCCATAGGAAGACAGCCGCGCCCATGCCGTTTCATGACCCGCTCCGTTTCGCCCAGAGTCTGGCGAAGCGTGCTGGTGAGCTCCACGGCGCTGTACGGATCCTGGAAGATGTACTGGATATCTGCCAGCTCCCCTGGGCTCCTTTTCCGATATGTGCCCAAAAGACGCCTTCCATCCAGAAGCACCTCTCCCGAATCCGGGCATTGGCTCCCACAGATGATCCGGGCCAGGGTGGTCTTTCCTCCTCCCGTTTCTCCTGCCAGCAAAAGGCTTTCCCCATCCAAAAGCGTGAAACAGACTGAAGACAGGACCGCTTTTTCATCGTAGCTTTTTGTCACATTTCTGATTTCCAGCATTTTTCTCCCTCCGAAAGCTCCACGATCCGGTCCACAGCCTTTTCCAGAAACGGCCGCTGATGGGCCGTCATCAGGATCGTTGTCGTTCCTTTAATGGACCATATGTACTCCAGGATCCGCCGCAGGGTGATAAAGTCGATGGCAGAGGACGGCTCATCCATAAAAAGGAGCTCCGGTTTCTTTAACATCGCAAGCGCGATCACGATCCTCTGCTTCTGCCCCCCGGACAGCGTACTGGGATATCTGGAAAAAAGCTCCTCTGAAAGAGCCAGTTTCTGGAACAGCTCCTCTGCCTCCCCGCTTCCCCGGCGTCCGCAGGCCGAAAGGACCGCGTCTATATGCTCCCGGACCTTCATCCTGGGGTTTAAGGCACTCTGGGCAAACTGCGGGATATAGCTGATCTTTTCAAACCGTTCCATCCCCCATAAAGACAGATCCCGTCCAAGAAGCTCTGCCCTCTCATAGGAAAAGGCACTGTCCGGAAGCTCTCCCAAAAGAAACGAAAACAGCGATGTTTTTCCGCATCCGCTTTTTCCCGCTATGCCCACTGCCTCCCCCTTTTTTACGGAAATGTCCGGATAGGCCAGCTTTCTTTTTCCATAAAAAATGGAAAGCCCCTGTATTTCTATCATACCTTCCCCTCATCAAATACCAGTACGGAGAGTACCGCCACATAAACGACCACACAGATCATTGCCGGGAGCAGATACCAGCACCAGGTATTGTCGTAAAAGAAATTTTCATAATTTAACGCGCTGCGGATCAGCCTTCCCCAGGTCTTTAAAAGCGGATCCCCCAAGCCAAAAAATGCCAGCGTAGTCTCATAGGTGACCGCCCGGCTGGCCTGCATCATAAAAAGCGTTCCGATCACCGGATATCCGTCATGCCACAGCTTCCGGATCACATCCCACATATTTCCTCCTATCAGCATGGTATATGCCACCTTATTGGAGGAAAAACAGGCGGAAAGCCTGGACCTTGCGATCCGGAAGACCCGCGGCCAGGAAAAAAATATCATGCTGAGGATGGTATTTGTACAGGTTGGCGCTGCAAAGGCCGCCACAAAAAGGATCAAGAGAATATCCGGAATGATCAGAAACACCGTTGCCAAATGATTGATCCCCCGCCCTGCCCTCGGAAAATAAAGAGAGGCAAACGCCAGCACCGTTCCAAGGGAGACGCTTCCCAGGGCCGCTGTCAGCGAAAACAGCAGGGTATACCGGAACCCGCTCAACACCATGGAAAAAATATCATGCCCCATTTCATCGGTTCCCAGAAGATGGACCCGTCCCGGCGGCAGAAGGGCCGGGGACGAAAAATCATCCGGAGGAAAAGGAGAAAATATGGGGCTGAAAGCTGCTGCAAGAAAATAAAAAATGCAGATCCCTGCACAGATCCGCTGGACAGCAGAAAGCCTGGACCATATTTTTTTCATATTCACCTACCTCCTGGAGATCTGCTGGATCAGGAATTCAAAAATGGCGTTGATCACCAGCGCCAGCGTACAGACAGTCAACAGGATCCCCTGCATCAGCGGGTAATCCCGGTTGGCCGTCGCAGTCCGGAGAAGCATTCCGATCCCCGGATATGCAAAAACCGCCTCCACAAACATCGTTCCCGCCACACAGGAAATACTCTGGATGCTGAGCTTTCCGAGGATCTCCGGAAGAATATTCCGGAAAATATATTTTTTTTCAATTATATTCTGCGTAAGATTTAAGTAAACGGCCATCCGTACAAACTGCTGCTTTTTGATCCGCACCGTACTGTTATATGTAAAGACAGCAATCCCGGGGATCTCTGAGAGGATCATGACCGTCAGCGGAAGCACCATATGATAAAGCACATCCAGAAGAAAGCCCTCGGAAGACGGGCGCATCCCAACGCTGTACGCTCCCCTTGGCGGAAACCAGGAAAGCCGGTAGGAAAACAAAAGCCGCAGGCTCTCCGCAAGAAGAAAGACAGGTACTGCCTGCAGCAGGATCAAGGGAAACAGCCGTACCGGACTGCTCCCTTCCTTAAGCCCTGCCCGCATCCCATACCAGACGCCGATGCACGTGCTGACTGTCATCGCAAGTCCCGCCAAAAGGAGGCTGTATCCAAGGCTTTCCCCGATCATGTCTGCGACCTTCCGTTTTCCGGTCAGGGAATAACCCAGATCCCCGCAAAGAATATGCTTCAAATAAAGAAGGAACTGCACCGATTCCGGTTTTTCCGGGGCATAATACTCCCGGAATGTATCCGGAAAGGCCTCCATATTCTGGGAAGCCGTCGCCTCATCCAGCACAGACAGGGGGCTTCCCGGCAAAAAACGCGGAAGGAAAAAACTGATGCACAGGATCAGCACCAGATAAAGTCCGTATGTCCGAACCATTTTCCCCCCACGTTTCATAAAAGTCCTCTTTCGTCTGTACTGCTCCGCTACTGTGCCTTCCACTGGCCGGAAACAAAGACAAGCTTATTCATAATAAACGGAACTGCGATGGAAATTCCATCCGGCGTATAATAAAAGCCGTCAAAAATCGTATTGTTATAAGCGGCGACCGCCTTCTTGTAGTATAAGGTCAGACAGGGAAGCTCTTCTGCGATGATCTCCTGAAGTTCGTTCACCTGTTGGTGACGTTTTACATCATCCTGCTCCACTGCGGATTCATTATAGATCCTGTTATATTCCTCGCTTTCCCAGGTCGTTCCGCCCTGTCCGGTTACGGAAGGAGCTCCGTCTGCGCCGACTGTTGCAAAACGGGACAGGAACACCGGATCGCCGCCGAAGGAGCCGTTGGTATTAAAGGCAAGCTCAAAGTTTCCTTCGCTGATGGCTGCCTTTACCGTTGCATCATCGGCGCTCTGCGGAACCAGCTCGATCCCCACGGCTTTCATATAAGATACTAAAAGCTCCGCCAGCTTTTCATCATTCTCCGTGAAGGTCAGCGTATAGGACATCTCTTCTCCGTTGTATTCCAGGATCCCGTCCCCGTTGCTGTCTGCTGCCCCTGCCTCGGAAAGCATTTTTTTCGCTGTCTCCACATCATACGCATACTGGCGGACGTCCGGATTGTACCAGGGCGTTCCGGGCTGTACATGGCCGGCAGATCCTGCGTAACCGGCACCGCCGTAGGCCTTCTCTACGATCTCATCCAGATTGACTGCATGATACATGGCCTGACGGATCTCCTTTACGGCCATGGCTTCTTCATCAAAATTAAAGTAGAGTCTTGTTACGGAAAGGCCCGGTCCCTCTAATACTGTATATTCCGGAGAATCCTTTAAGGACATCGCCGCCTTATAGCTGATGTTTGGAGCCGCATCAATTTCCCCGCTTAACAGTGCTTCCTTGGAATCGCCTCCGGAAACATTGGCGATCACCAGCTTGTCGATCTGAAGATCCCCATAGAAGTAATCTTCATTTGCCTTAAAGGTATATGTTCCTGCTGCCGCATCATAATTTTCCAGGATGAACGGGCCTGTGGAAATTGCCGCCTCCGGCTCTGTGAACGTCTCCGGCTCCGTCACATTCTCCCATATATGCTTGGGGAGGATCGGAAGGCTTCCTGCCACATCGCTCAAAAACGGATTATACGTCTTATTCAGCTTGATTTCCACTGTATGCTCGTCCACAACGGACGCTTCCTCCACCATGGAAACGGATACCCATTTGTAGGGATGTTCCTTCATATAATCAAAGGTAAACTTTACATCCTCTGCCGTAAAAGGAGTTCCATCTGTGAAGGATACGCCCTTTCTCAGCTGGAATGTATAGGTCAGTCCATCCTCAGACACAGAACAATCCTCTGCCAGATAGGGGATCAGACCGGACTCATCCTTCCACATCAGCGTGTCAAAAATATAGCTGAGCGTCATATAGCCCTGGCCCTTTGGGGAGATCGTATAAACGGACGGGAAACCAAAATCCCCATTTCCGCTGACCGTAAGGATCCGCTCTTTACTCTTTTCTGCATCCTGTACCGTCTCTGCCGCCGTTGTCTCCTTCTCTTCGGCCGCCGTTGTCTCTGCTTCTGTGCTTACCGCTGTCTCTGTTTTCGCACCAGCCCCACAGCCAGTTATCATACTGGCTGCGATCGCAGCCGCAGTAAATCCTGCCAGTACCTTCTTTGTTTTCACTTTTTCTTCCTCCCAAATATTCTCAATGCCCTTCATTATATCAGACAGCCAATAGAAATCAAGCGTTTGCATATGGTATAGTTTTTTCCTTTACATCTCGTACATCGTATAGAAATTTTTCATCCATGCCTGCCTAAACTGCACCGGACAGTCCCCCTAAAAACAAGGATCCCTCCCTGTGCACCAGACAGGGCGGGATCCTTGTTTTATTTCTCACTATTCCTCTGCTCCAGAAACTGCCGGATCACACCGATCTGCCGCTTCACCTCTGCGGGAGCCGGCCCTCCGGCCACGCATCTTCCAGCCACACACGTTCCCAGATCAATGGCGGTATAAATGTCCGGTCCAAAGGCTTCCGAATATTCCTTATACTCCTCCATGGTCAGATCGGCCAAAGACTTATCCTCTTTTACGCACCGGGCCACCAGCTGGCCAACGGTCCTGTATGCATCCCGGAAGGGCATCCCCTTTTTCGTGAGATAATCGGCACAGTCCGTGGCATTGATAAAGCCCTTCAGCGCCGCCTTTTTCATGTTGTCCTTGAGGATCTCCATGGACAAAAACATGGGCGTCAGAACCTTCAGGCACTGCTTTACCGTATCAATGGCATCAAAAACCGCCTCCTTATCCTCCTGCATATCCTTATTATAGGCAAGAGGAATCCCCTTCAGCATGGTCAGAAGCGTCATCAGATCTCCGTACACCCGTCCGGTCTTTCCGCGGATCAGCTCGCAGACATCCGGATTCTTCTTCTGGGGCATGATGGAGGAGCCGGTGGAAAACGCGTCGTCCAGCTCCACAAACTTAAATTCCCAGGAGCACCAGGCGATGATCTCCTCCGACAGCCGGGAAATATGCATCATTAAAATAGAAAGCGCGCCAGCCAGCTCAATGCAGTAGTCCCGGTCCGAAACCCCGTCCAGGGAATTATCCGTTATCCGGGCAAAGCCCAGCTTCTGCCTTACAAAGTCCCGGTCGATGGGATAGGTCGTGGAGGCAAGCGCTCCGGAGCCCAGAGGCATATCGTCCATCCCCTCCAGGCAGTTTTCCAGACGGATCACATCCCGCTTCATCATATTGGCATAGGCCATCATATAATGGCCAAAGGTCACCGGCTGGGCTCTCTGTAAATGGGTATAGCCCGGCATGACCGTCTCCAGGTTATTTTCTGCACTCGCGCACAGGGCCTCCATAAAGTCCATGACCAGGGCCTTTATGGACAGGATCTCTTTTTTTACATAAAGCCGCAGGTCCAGAGCCACCTGATCATTCCGGGATCTGGCCGTATGGAGCCGCTTTCCCGCATCCCCGATCCGATCCGTAAGGATCTGCTCGATGTTCATATGGATGTCCTCATACTCCTCTGAAAACTGGAGCGCCCCGCTCTCAATATCCGCCAGGATCCCCTCCAGGCCGTCGATGATCCTTCCGGCCTCTCCGTTCTCAATGATCCCCTGCTTTCCCAGCATGGCCGCATGGGCCATGGAGCCCGTGATATCTTCCTTATATAAACGGCTATCAAATGAAATGGACGAATTAAAATCATTGACTGTGCTGTCCGTTTCTTTTCCAAACCGTGCCGCCCATAACTTTGCCATAGGATCTCCTTTATTCTACTGCGGGAAAATGCTTTCCCGTTTTCTCTGCCAGCGCCTCGTCGTTCATGGCACGTACCTTGATGGGAAGGCCGAAAAGGCTGATGAAGCCGGCGGAATCTCCCTGGTCATAGCAGTCGTCCTCGTCAAAGGTCGCCATATCAGAGGAATAAAGGCTGTATGGGGAGGTCACGGATGCCGGAATGATGTTTCCTTTGTAAAGTTTCAGCTTCACATCCCCGGTAACGGTTTCCTGGGTGGAATCCACAAAGGCGCTCATGGCCTTCCGGAGGGGCGTATACCACTGTCCATTGTATACAAGGTCTGCAAATTTCAGGGCCAGCTGCTGCTTATAGTGCTGGGTCTCCTTATCCAGAGTGATCTCTTCCAGCTTTTCATGGGCCTTGTAGAGGATGGTCCCGCCCGGCGTCTCATAAACGCCGCGACTCTTCATTCCCACCAGACGGTTTTCCACCACATCCAGCAGTCCGCAGCCATTTTCCCCGCCAAGCTGGTTCAGAGTCCTGATGACCGTCTCGCAGTCCATATCCTCACCATTGACGCTGGTGGGAACGCCCTTTTCAAAATGGATGGTCACATATGCGGGCTTATCCGGCGCCTGCTCCGGAGAGACCCCAAGCTCTAGGAATCCCGGCTTATTCACAGGCGCTTCATTGGCCGGATCCTCCAGATCCAGCCCCTCGTGGGATAAATGCCACAGGTTCTTATCCTTGGAATAATTCGTCTCCTTTGTGATCTTTAAGGGAATATGATGGGCCTCTGCATAGGCAATTTCTTTGTCCCTGGAATTCAGCTCCCAGAAGCGCCAGGGGGCGATCACATCCATCTGAGGGGCAAATGCCTTGATGGCCAGTTCAAAACGGACCTGGTCGTTTCCCTTGCCCGTACAGCCATGGCAGATGGCGTCAGCTCCCTCTTTCTTCGCGATCTCCACAATTCGCTTTGCGATCAGCGGACGTGCAAAGGAGGTTCCCAGGAGGTAATGCTCATAGGCTGCCCCGGCCTTTACTGTGGGGATGATATAGTCCTCCACAAACTCCTTTTTCAGATCTTCAATATACAGCTTGGAGGCTCCTGTCTTTAACGCCTTTTCCTCCAGGCCCTCCAGCTCCGTTCCCTGGCCCACATCCCCGGAAACGGCGATGACCTCGCATCCATACGTTTCCTTCAGCCACGGGATCAGTACAGACGTATCCAGTCCGCCGGAATATGCAAGTACGATCTTGTTATATTTTTTCTCTGCCATCTTTTTTCCTCCATGCTCCTTTAAGCTCTGTGTCGCTGGATCCCGGCGGTCTGAGGCGCCTTTTTCCCTCCTCCGGGAGCCCATATCCTCTTTCCCTGGAAATTAACGTGATTATATCTCACATGGATCCGGATTGCAAGAGATTTTTGTATATTTATTAGGTATTTATGTATAATTTTTCGTTATATGCACGCATCCGCAGGCTGAGAAACGTGTTTCCCATGCAAAAAGACCCTGCGCAGGGAGTATACTCATCCCGGCGCAGGGCCTTTTATGCACATAATGCTTTTATAATGCCAGCCTGTCCATTCTTACAGATCGATATAGCCGACACCGTTCTCGATCCGGATCTTCGTCCCATAGGGCTCGCTGAGCTGCTGGAGATACCGTAAGGTCTCCTCGCTTCCGGACATTCTGGGAAGTCCCTTGTGGGGGCGCTTATCATGAAGTCCCAGGGTAATGGGATACAGCTGGACCTGGGTGATCTTTCCATCTTCCATATCCCAGGCAGCCATAACAGCTCTCCAGATGTTCTCCAGAACACCGTAGCCCACGGTCCCGTTCTTGCTTCGGTTATCCATGTAGCTTCCTACCTTGGTATCCAGAGGCATCTTCCGGTTGATATAGGCGTCATAGGGCTGGAGGCTCACGGTCTCCGTTTCAAACAGGAAATTGCCCAGGCTGTACAGGATCAGTCCGCCCTTATAGATCTCGATGCCCCGCAGCTCGTGGGGGCCGTGGCCGATCACTGCATGGGCTCCGGCGTCGATGCAGGCCCTGGAGAAGGTCTCCAGGAACATGGCCGGCACGGTGGTATCCTCGCCGTCGGTCTCATGGCCGTGGAAGCTCACAAATACCACATCCGCCTGTTTTCTGGCCTCTGCGATCTCATCGGTGATCCGCTTCATATCTTCCTGATTGGGAATGCTCTCGATCCAGTTCTTCTCGTCCAGAATAAACATCCCGGCGTTTCCAAAGGGAAGGACGCCCGACTCCAGCGGGTTAAAATATCCGTTGCGGATCTCAAATTCCATCTCCGCGTTGACCTTCGTTACCTTCACCAGCTCCTGGGCCATCTCATAATGGGCCGGATCCACATGGTACCGGGTGGAGAAACGCAAGGGGTTCAGTCCCGGACGCCCGATCATCTGATGGGACTGGCCGCCGGCCCTGGAAGCCGCGCTGAAGGTGGAGGAAACGCTGATCAGCGCCACTCTGCCCTTTCTTGTCTCCAGATAGCAGGCCTTGGAGGCGTCTCCCAGATTTTTTCCCGTACCGGAAAACACCATATCCCTCTCGTTCAGATGGCGGATGGTGGCCATCACGCCCTCCTGGCCGTAGTCGCCGGAATGGTTGTTGGCCGTGTTGTAAAGGTTAAAGCCGAATCTCTGGATATCGTCCAGGGCTCCCGGCTCCATCATGGCCCAGGTTCCTCCGCTTTCCGCCGCCGGATACCCCTCCTGGTCATGGAAGGTCATTTCCAGATTGGAAAACTTCACGTCATGGTCCAGGATGCAGTCCCGCACCTCCTCGAACCCCTCGTAGCCGTCCTTTGCGATCCGGCGGGTGATGAACATATCGCCGGTGGCAATGGTCTTCAATACATTTTTTCCCATTTTCTTTCTGCTCCTGTCTCTTATAATTCCTTCCTGTACTGCTCCATCTCGGAATCAGAAGCATACACAAAGTGGCCCGGCCGGATCTCCTGGAAGCTGGGCTCTTCCTTTGAGTAATCGTGCATGGAAGGATCATAGTAAAGCCTCTGCTTATCCTTTTCCCGGTCGGGATCCGGCTGGGGGATGGCTGACAGCAGGGATTTGGTGTAGGGATGGACCGGATGGGCATACAGCTCGTCCGCATCCGCCAGCTCCACCATGGTCCCGAAATGCATCACGCCAATTCGGTCAGAGAAATACTTTACTACTGCAAGATTATGGGCAATGAACAGAATTGTCAAGTCCATTTCTTTTTTTATGTCCATTAACAGGTTGATGACCTGGGCCTGGATGGACACGTCCAGAGCCGAAACCGGCTCGTCGGCAATGATCACCGACGGCTTTACCACCAGGGAACGGGCAATGCCGATCCTCTGTCTCTGACCGCCGGAGAACTCATGGGGATAACGGGAGCCGTGCTCGGGAAGCAGACCTACCTTATTTAATATAGAAGAAACACTTTTCCGGATCAGCTCCTTATCCTTTTCTCCCCTGGTCTTTAAGCCCTCGGCAATGATCTCCTCCACCGTCATACGGGGATTCAGGGAAGAGACCGGATCCTGGAAGATCATAGCCAGGTTCCTCGTGACATAATCCCGGTCCGCCTTGGAAAGCTTTCCGGAAATATTTTTTCCGTTGAACAGGATCTCACCGGAGGTGGGATCATAAAGCCGGATCAGAGTACGCCCCAGAGTGGTCTTTCCGCAGCCGCTCTCGCCCACCAGGCCGAAGTTTTCACCCTTATAAATATCAAAGGTCACATTGTTTAAGGCCTTTACGGTCTTTTTCTTTCCTGCGGGAAACTCCATACAGAGATTTTTGATCTCCAGGATCTTCTCCCGTTCCTTTTGTACGTTCTGTTCCATCCTATACGCCCTCCTTCCTGTGCATGCGCGCGATCCGGTGCTGAAGCGCCTCCGGCATTTCCACCTTGGGCGCGTTGGGGTGCAGCAGCCAGGTGGCGGCGTAATGGGTGTCGCTCAGCTTAAAGAACGGCGGCTCCTCCTCAAAATCCACCTGCATGGCATACTGGTTCCGCTCGGCAAAGGCGTCGCCCTTGGGCGGGAAGATCATGTTGGGCGGCGTTCCCGGAATGGAGAACAGACGCTCCTTGGTCTCCAGATCCGGCATGGACGATAAAAGCGCCCAGGTATAGGGATGGGCCGGGCTGTAAAAGATCTCCCTGGCGGTTCCCACCTCCACGATCTTTCCGGCGTACATGACGCAGATCCGGTCCGCCATATTGGCCACAACGCCCAGATCGTGGGTGATAAAGATCACGGAGAGCTTTTGTTTTCTCTTGATCTCCTTGATCTCGTCTAAGATCTTTGCCTGGATCGTCACGTCCAGAGCCGTGGTGGGCTCGTCACAGATCATGATCCTGGCGTTGCTGGCCAGGGCAATGGCAATTACGATACGCTGGCGCATACCGCCGGAAAACTGGAAAGGATACTGCTCAAACCGCTCCTCTGGCCTGGGGATCCCCACCATCTCCATCAGCTCGATGGCCCTCTTTTTTGCCTGCTCCTTTGTCATATGTTCTCTTAAGACCAGGGCCTCGGTGATCTGCTTTCCGATCTTCATGATCGGGTTTAAGGCAGAAAGCGGATCCTGGAAGATCAGGGAGATCTCCTTTCCGCGGATCTTATAAAAGTCCTTTTCCTTATATTTTGTCAGATCGTCTCCCTTATAAAGGATCTCCCCCTCCTCGATGATGGAGTTTTTGGGAAGGATCCCCAGGATCGCCTTGGTGGTCACGGATTTTCCGGAACCCGACTCGCCTACGATGGCCAGAGTCTCGCCCTCAAACAGCTTAAAGTCAATGCCGCGGACGGCCTGGACCTTTCCGTTATAGGTACGGAAGGAGACTCTCAAATTATTTACCTCTAAGATTGGATCTTTCATCTTCTTCCTCCTATTCTGCTCCTCTTAATGTGGGGTCAAAGGCATCCCGCAGGCCGTTTCCGAACAGGTTGAAGGAGATCATCAGAAGAGAAATGATGATCGCCGGGAAAACCACCTGGCTGGGATACTGTAAAAGCACCTTCTGCCCTCTGGATAACATAACGCCGATGGACGGCTCCGGAGCCTGGAGGCCCAGTCCGATGTACGCCAGGAAGGACTCGGAGAAGATGGCAGTTGGAATGGCGATCATGGAGCTGGTGATGATGGGGCCGATGGAGTTGGGAAGAATATGACGGAAGATCAGCGCCATATCCTTAACGCCCAGGGTCCTGGCCGCCAGTACGTACTCACGCCCCTTGAACCGGTAGAACTGGGAGCGGACCATACGGGCGGTGCTCACCCAGTCCTTGATGACTAAGGACATGATGATGGAGAACATTCCCGTTCCAAACACCATGATGAACAGGGTCACCACAACGATCCTGGGGAAGGCGTTGATGATCTCTGTGATACGCATCATCACCATGTCCACCTTTCCGCCGTAATAGCCGGAAATGGAGCCGTAAACCACGCCGATGAACACGTTGCAGCATACCGACACCACTGCGATGATCAGGGATACCCGGGCGCCTCTCCACATACGGGTCCAGATATCGCGGCCCAGGTAGTCGCTTCCGAACCAGAAGCACTGCTCGTCGCTGAGCCCTTTATACTTATAATAGTCCACGACCACGTCCACGATCCGCTCCCCGTTGACCAGTCTGGGGTTGATGACCTCCAGGATACAGCCCTCCGGATACTTTTCCGGATCGTTTAAGTTGTCGTATTTCCGGTTTTCCATGGTATAGCCGCCGTCAAAGAAGCCCAGGTTCATTTTTGCGATAAAGGGCACCTTGGGAGGCATGTTGGTCAGCTCTGTGTGCTGCTCATCGTAGGTGTACTCATTCATGCCCGGACCGAACACGGCAAAAAACGAAATGATCAGAATGATGACCGCCGCGATCACAGACGCCTTATTTTTTACAAACCGCAGCCATACGTCCATGAAGAATCCAATGGGCTTTGTCTTAAATTCCACATCATGGATCTTCTCATCTCTCTGTACCAGACGGAACAAGTCTTTGGATACTGCGTCATACTTTGCTTTGTTATCTTCATACAATACCATTACTTCTTCCCTCCCATTCTGACTCTCGGGTCAATGATGCCGTAGGAAATATCTACGATAAGAACTGTGATCAGCGAGATCATGGAGTAGAACACCAGAATCGCCACGGTCAGCATGTGGTCGCTGGCGTTGATGGAGTCTACCATCATACCTCCCATTCCAGGAACAGAGAAAATATTTTCTACGACCAGTGAACCGCCTAAAACATTGGCAAACATCGGAATGATAATATTGGCCAGCGGCACCATGGAGTTTCTGAGGCCATGGCGGATTGTGCTCTGTGCATACGTTAAGCCCTTTGTTTTGGCAAGAAGCATAAACTCAGAGTTCATGGTTTCTGCCAGCTCCGCTCTTAAATAACGGGCAACACGGGCGATGGGGCTGAACATCAGCGCTAAAATAGGAAGGAACATGGAATGGAGTGCTGCCATTCCAGTGGCTGACGCATCGTATATGATCGGAAAAGCTCCTGCCTTATATCCCACAAAATACTGGAGGCATGTGGCAAATACGAATGAAGGCACTGAAATGAAGATAACCACCATAAATGATACAAAGTGGTCGATGATCGTATTTTTCTTTATTGCCGCCACGATTCCGGCTGCAAGTCCGATCGGTATGGCTGCAAACAGCGATATCAGATTGATCTGCAAGGTTACCGGGATCCGGTCCTTCATGACCTCAAATACTGGTACATTGGGACGCATTTTCATGGATGTGCCCCAGTCTCCATGGAGGAATACATTCTTCAGGAAATAGCCGTACTGCTTGATTATGGGCTCATCAAAATGATATTTTTCATTCAAAGTATCAATAACGGTCTGTGACAGATCTCCATCCTGATCGTACACGCTTCCCGGCATCAGGCGGACAACACAAAAGGCAATGGATACAATAATAAACAATGTGATAAATAACGCGATCACTCGGTCAATAATATATCGAAACACTGCCGATCCTCACTCCTTTCATCTATTTAATTTCTTCTTTTTCAGATGCTATATTTTTTCAATATCCGGCTTCTCGCACAGCTTAAGCGCAAAAATCCTCAGAAGAATGACAAGCTGCTCCTTTTATGAAGCAGCCTGTCTGTGGTCTCGTCACTCTACTTCTGTCTTTTTCTATCATTGATCCATCCTGGATCATTCAATGATCTTGGAATAGTCCCAGGCAAAGCCGATCCGGTTTACATAACCGTTTGTGGAAAGCTGTAAGCGATCAGCCTTTAAATACTTATAAATGTCCTGTGTTACCGGAATAACATTGGCCGGCTCGATCAGTAAGCGTTCCATTTCCGCAACCTCTTTCAGACGAACACCTTCGTCAAAACGATCATCTGCGAAGTTCGCTGCGTTGAATACTTTATCAAACTCTTCATTGATAAACGGCTCGTTTTTGTTGGAGTAGAAGGACGTCCAATACTTAAACGCGTTCCACGGTGCCAGATCATTGCCTACCCAGCCGCCCCAGCTTAACTCGTAAGAGGCCGGGTTGGTCTGCCATCCCCTCTTCACCTGGCTCAGCTGATTGGCCGGCATCGCCTGGAGCTTCAGTTCAAACCGGTCTGCGCCAAACAGCTTCGGCCAGCTCTGCTGGAGGAATTCTGACATCTGGGCCATTAACTCTGTGTCAGAGTAATGCATGGTCAGCGTCAGCTTGTCCAGGCCTTCCTCGGACATTGCCTCGTCAAACAGCTGTTTTGCCTTTTCAGGATCATATCCGTAGTTTTCTTTTCTGTTTGCTTTTCCTTCTTCGGTATCACGGAAGGTGATATTTTTGTTCAGATCCATCATATGGGTGGTGGGAACAATATACTCTGCCGGATCCTGTTTAGTCAGGCTCGCAAGATTTTCTCTGTCTACTCCGTAATAAAGGGCCTGTCTGAACTTTTCATTGGCTAAGATCGGTTTCTCCGGGTTGATGGTATTGATCACCACGTGGCGCACGGAGTTATACGGAGCCATAAGAACCCGCGGATCCTCTTCATACTTTAAGTAATTGGATGTGGACAGCTGAACGTAATCGATCTCGCCGTTTTCGAACAGCTGCATCTGTGTACTGCTGTCCTCGACAACCTTAATATTGATCCCTGCCAGCCAGATGCGGTCTGCAAATGGATAATTGGGGTTCTTCTTAAAGGTGATCTCTGCGTCGTTGACCCAGTTTTCCACCAGGAACGGTCCGCAGGAAATATAATGTTCCTGGGATGTCCCGTACATGGTCTCCGTTCTATCTGCGTTCATCCCTTTTTCATAATATTCTTCATTGATCATACAGTTAGCCGGATGTGCCAGATGGATCATGACCTCGGTTGGATTGTGCATGCTGACGGTATGTATTTCCAGCGTATGATCGTCGATCAGCTTCAGACCCACCTCATCCCAGGAGGCATTGCCCTGGAAATAGTCCATCGCCTTTACGATCTCAATGGAGTCATTGGCAAAGTTACTTGCCCTCAGGTTCGCAAGCTTCGGATCCAGGATCATCTTCCAGGTATAATACACATCGTTGGCATCCAGGGTATCTCCGTTTTCCCACACGCAGCCTTCCCGGACCTTAATCTGCCATACCTTTCCTTCCTCATCCATCTGGATCGGCTCCTCCGCTGCCAGCTCTCCCGCAATTTCACATGCAGTGTAATCCGCACTGGGGAAATATCCGTATAAAGTCATAGAGGAGCGCTTGATCTGGGTAGACGCATAGGACTGGGTATACGTCAGTGGGTTCAAAGAACCGATCTTCGCAGTGGACGCCTCCCGCAGGATCCCATAGCCTTCTGGTGAAGGCTTTTCACCATTGGGATCTGTCTTCGCCTCGCTGGATTCAGACGCCCCTGCCTCTGTCGTCCCATTATTGCCATCTGCCGATGCCGCTTCCGTAAACTCCAGGCTTCCGTCGGTCTTGTTCCCACCGGAACAGCCCGAGAGCGCCGCCGCCAGAGTGCTCACTGCCAGCATGGCTGCCAGCATTTTTTTCGTCTTTTTCATCGCTTTCTTCCTCCTTGATTATATGCCCAATATTGCGAGCGAGCAGATAAACATGCTGGCCGCCGCAATAAAAGATTCTGTATAGTTTCTTTCATACCGTCTTTTTTCTACAAATTCGCCATAGCTTCCGAATGTCTTATCTGAAACTCCCGGATTGGTCCTTAAGCTTTTAAACCGCATGGCTCCATAAATGCAAAGATCGTAAAACCTCATATATCTTGCCCGGCGGAACAAACCCACGATCAGGAACACGATTCCAGAGAGAGCGCAGGCATCGGAGATCCCGATGAGATTCCACTGCCTGCGTATAACAAAAACAACTGCTGCCGCGACTGCAGCATAGACTAGATTTCTAATACAGCACTGGATCTGGTATTGCTTTCCCATTCCGTTATTCTCCTTCTTCCCGTTTCTCCTGCCGGCTTTTGGGGATCAGCCTGCTGCCATAAGCAATGGCGTAGATGCCCCGGCTCTCGTTCTGGATCAGGCGGATAAAAAGGTCCGAATATTGATTCCGGACGATGGCGGTTTTGGGACCTACCGGGATAATGGGGATCTCTTTTCCATTCTCTCTTGCCCCCAAACTCCCGTCCTTCTTCCTGTAAAGCTCCGCCTTTGTCCCTTCTCCGGAAATATACATTCCCTGGGCTTCCAGGATCGTCTCCTCATCCCAGGATGTTTCCTGCCATACGTCCCGGCGGTCCACCGGATTCCTCCCATTGTACATCCGCATCAGGGCGTCGGAGATCAGCCGTACCGGTACTCCTGAGGTATTGCAGAGAACGATGACTGCCGCCTCCGCCTCATTGGACCAGGCGATATTGGAGGATACTCCCGGAAGGCTCCCTCCATGTTCCACCACCTTCAGATCGTCCAGACGTTTCATGGAAAGACCGTAGCCGTAATATCCAAACGCTCCATAATCCTGGCGGGGCCTGCACATCTCACGGATCCCTGTACTGCCCAGGATCCGGATCCCCTCCGGCGTTTTCCCTTCGTTCAGATACATTGCCAGATATTTTTTCAGATCGTTCAGAGTGGATTTCATGGCTCCGCCTCCGTTTAGTACAAAGGCATGATCATGGTAATCCCTGGAGGCTGTCATAACGCCGTTTACCTTTTTATATAGAGTGGCGGCATTGACATCCAGACTGGGCCGGACAAAATCACAGAAACTCCGCTTCATACCCAGAGGCTCAATGATATTCTTTAAAAGATATTCCGCATAAGAGGGTTCACCGCCGTGCCTGCGGATGATATCCGAAAGCAGGCCATAACCGTCATTGCAGTAGCTCAAGTATTCGCCCGGCTCTCCGTTCAGGCCGCTTTCTTCTGTCTGGGCATCCAGCCGTTCTGCCACCCGGCGGACCCCTTCATCCGCCAGAGCGTCATTGTAGGCCAGATCTCCCACCTCCTTCTCATCCAGCCCCATCTCCGCAGCCACCTGATCCACCAGGATCCTGGGAAGAGGGAAAAAGCCGCCGCTGTGGGTTAAAAGATGTCGGATCGTCACGGTTTTCTGGTTTTTATTGGTAAATTCCGGAACATACCGGCTTACCGGGTCGTCCAGCTTAAGGATCCCCCGCTCCTCCATCTGCATAATAGCTAAAGCAGTGAAGGATTTGGTCACTGAAGCCAGTCCAAAGATCGTTTCCCCATCCAGCTCTTTCTGGGATTCCAGATCTCTCACTCCCCAGAATTTCTCGTACTGGGTCACACCATTTTTGTCGATTATGGCTGCTGCGATCCCGCAGGCCTCATAATCCTTCATAATGGATCTCACTAGATTTTCCGCCAGCAGGCGGTTGGTCTCCTTGATCCGTTTCAATTCCTCTCACCTCCATTATTGTGTTAATTTTCACAATTTTTATCGTTTTACCATCAATTATTTAAGCATATTATACATATTCCACTTATTATTGTCCAATATACAATTCGCATGCTCTATATGTGTAAAATGAATAAGGAAAAAGAAATAAAATAAAAACAGCCCTGTTTCCAGGGCCGCTTCCTAATGTGCATTATTTTTCATGCTCCAGTGTTCTCATATAGTCCTCTACAAACTGGGCAAACCGCTCTGCCACCGGCGGTATTTCTCCACTTTTCTGCCGCAGAAGAAATACGGAACGGTTAAAGCCTGGTTCGGTAATCCTCACCATATGTACATCCGGCCGTTTTCCCCAGGAATATTCCGGCCACAGGGTGATTCCCACCTGATCACTGACCAGACTCCTCACCAGATGGGTATTATTGCACTCCATGGAAAACTGTGGAATAAAATGATGCTCCCGAAACCGTGTGTCCGCCAGGTTCCTTAAAACTCTCCCCCGGGGCAACAGGATAAAATTCTCATTATTCACATCCCTCAAAGAAATCTCATCCTTTTCACCCAGCCAGGTTCCAGACGATGCTCCAAGAAAGACCTCCTCTGACAAAAGTTCATGGCCATCCTGGTAGGACATGCCGGGACCAGCGCTTAAAATACACAGATGCCAGTCTGTGCTCTCCTTCTGGTCTATCACCACAAAGGCCGCATCCGGCTCCTCCTCCCGGAACTTTTTTATGATACCGGAAAGGAGCGGCACCACCGACATAGCATTAAGACGTATCGTATCCCCGCCCTTCTGCACCTTTTTCATCTCGTCTCCCAGCCCCTCCAGCTTCCACAAAATGGGGGAGATCTGCTCCCGGAAGGTCAGTCCTGCCCGGGTCAGGAGGATCCGCTTCCCCTGGCGCTCGAACAGCTCCACCTGCAGCTCCTTTTCCAGGGACGCCACCGCCCGGCTGATGGAGGGCTGGGAGACCCGGAGTGCCTGGGCCGCCTTGGAGATATTTTCATATTTTGCCGCATACAGAAAGTATTTTAACTGGTAGAGTTCCATTTTCCCGCCTCCCTTACACACTCCAGGAACCGCTCTCCGTACTTCTGGTACTTAAACTCACCTACGCCAGTGACTGTCAGCATTTCCGCCTTATCCGATGGACGGACAATACACATGTGGACCAGAGTCTTGTCAGAAAAGACAATGTACGGAGGTACCTTTTCTTCTCTGGCAATGGCCGCCCGCAGGGAACGGAGCTTTTCAAACATGGGCTCGTCCCCCTCCCGCAGGCCGGAGGCCAGGACTGGCTTTTTCTTTTTCGCCTCCCGGGCCTTCCCAGGCCGCCGCTCCGGCTCTTTTGCCATCTTCATGGTCACGGTCTCTGCGCCGCAGAGCACGTCCTCTGATCTTTCTGTGAGCTTTACCACAGAATAGCTGCCGTCTGTGGTCTCCAGATATCCGTTCAGCAGAAGATGGTTCATGATCTGGCGCAGCCGGTATGCCGGCACTCTGGAAAGACTTCCAAAACAGGGATTTTCCGTCATCCGGTACTGGCGCAGTTTTTCTGTCTCCGCTCCCCGGACCGTATCCAGGATCACGTTGATCCCGTATCTCTGCCCGCAGGCCTTTACACAGCCGATCATGATCCTGGCTGCCTCCGTCACCTCCGCCGTTTCAAACTCCTTCCGGCAGTTGGCGCAGTTTCCGCAGTAATTGGACCCGTATTCCCCGAAATACCGCAGGATATAATCCCGGAGACATTCGTTGGTACAGCAGTAGAAGGTCATTTTCTTTAACCGGTCCAGGTCCCTTCCCCGGACAAGCTCCGCCGTTTCCGGGTCCAGCTCCAGATTGTCCCGGTTGTTCTCAATGAACAGCCGGTTGGTGATCACATCCTGGCCGCTGTAATACAGGATGCATTCCGCCGGTTCCCCGTCCCGGCCGGCCCGGCCTGCCTCCTGGTAATAGCTTTCTATGTTCTTTGGCATTCCGTAATGGAGCACAAACCGGACATTAGATTTATCGATGCCCATTCCAAAGGCGTTGGTGGCCACCATGAGAGGTGCGCGGTCGTAAATAAAATCCTCCTGGTTTTTCCTCCGCTCCTCGTCAGACAGGCCCGCGTGGTAGCGGGTGGCAGGAAAGCCGTCCCGGATCAGATGGCCGCACACTTCGTCCACCTGTTTTCTGGTCAGGCAATAGACGATGCCGCTTTCACCAGAATGCTCTTCTATATAGCCTTTCACCGCTCCGTACCGGTCTCTGGGCGTCTCCACTGCAAAATACAGATTTCCCCGGTCAAATCCAGTGGACGTGACCGCAGGATCCCGAAGGTCCAGAAGCTCCAGGATATCGTCCCGCACCTCCCTGGTGGCCGTGGCCGTAAAGGCGCTGACCACAGGCCGCGCCGGAAGCTCCCGGATAAAGTCCGCGATCCGTAAATAGCCGGGTCGGAAGTCCTGTCCCCACTGGGAAACGCAGTGGGCCTCATCCACCGCCACCATGGAGATCCGCGCATTTCTGGCAAAATCCAGGAACTCCGGCGTTAAAAGCCGTTCCGGGGCCACATAGATGATGGGATATCTTCCCTGTCTGGCATAGGACAGGGCCTTCCGGTACTGGCCCGGAGTAAGAGAACTGTTCAGGTACGCTGCATGGATCCCGGCCTGGTTCAGGCTCCCCACCTGGTCCTTCATTAAGGAGATCAGGGGCGATATCACCAGGGTGATCCCATCCAGCATCAGAGCCGGGATCTGATAGCAGAGAGACTTGCCCGCTCCCGTGGGCATGATCCCCAGCACGTCCCTTCCGGACAGGATCTGGTCGATCAGGATCTCCTGCGCTCCCCGGAAGGAATCGTAGCCAAAATATGTTTTCAAAATTTCGTATTTATTCATGAATGTTCCTTATATATATGTTTTCTGTCCTTCTTTTTCTTGATCTTAATTTCCATTATACCCGCTGCCAGCCGCAAAAACAAGCCGCTGCGGCCGGGAAACGATTTTCCTTGCAAAAGTCCCTGTTCTGCCGTATCATTATCTTACTTTTCACACATCTCAAGGAGGGACATCATGCACGTTTATACCTGGTATCAATGGCTTACCTTTTTTTATCTATACTGCTTTTTTGGCTGGATCTTTGAATCCTCTTACGTCTCCATTTTAAAACGCCGGTTTGTGAACCGGGGCTTTCTACGGATCCCCATGCTTCCCCTGTACGGCAGCGGGGCGGTGATGATGCTGGTGGTGTCGGAGCCGTTCCAGGACAGCCTGCTCCTCACCTGGGTTTCCGGCGTTATCGGAGCGACTATCCTGGAATATGTCACTGGCTGGGCCATGGAGCAGCTCTTTAAGGTCCGTTACTGGGATTACAGCAATCAGAAATTCAATCTCCATGGCTATATCTGCCTGAGCTCGTCCATTGCCTGGGGCTTTCTGACTATTTTTATGACCCATGTGATCCACAAGCCCATTGAACGGGCCGTCCTTTCCCTGCCCGTCATGTGGGATATTCTTTTTGTAGCCGTAGTGACCGTTGTCTTCACCGCTGATGCCATTGTCTGCACCAGAGAGGCTCTGGCCTTCGGCAGATCCCTGGAGGCCGCCCGGAAGCTGCGCCAGGATCTGGATATCCTCCGGGTCCAGACGGCACTTTTACGGATGGATGCAGAGGACCGTCTCCATGAGACCCGGACAGACCTGGAGACGCGGCTGGCTGGAAGACGGGCGGACCTGGAGGCGCGGCTGGAGGAGCTTCGTTCCAGGACCGGAAACCGGCTGGAAGGGCTCCGGGGAAAATCCGAATCCCAGCTTCTGGAGCTTTTAAAGGAAAAGGAGGCCTCCCTGGCAGCCATCCGGGAACACCGGAGGAAATTCCTGCGCTCCGTCCTCCGCTCCAATCCCACCGCCTCCTCCCGCAGGTACAAGGACGAATTCCAGGACATGATCCATTACCTGGAGGACAGCGGGAAGGGCCAGTCCCCGTTTTAAGGATGGGGGACTGGCCGGCTGGATCTGTCATTCGTGGCCGCTTGTTTTTCGTGCTTTTTATATTCCCATCTCTCTCATTTCTTTTCTCATAAATTCTTCTAACGTTTTCTTGTCCGGTAAGTGCAGCATATAGGTAGATACAAATAGCTGGTTATCCATTCCCGATAAGGCATACTCAACCATCTGCGCTCCCTTATCTGTACAAAGCAAAATCCCCACTGGCGGATTATCGCCTTCTGACATTTCATTCTTTTTATAATAACCAACATAGGCATTTAGCTGCCCTAAATCCTCATGCTTAAATTCATCATTTTTAAGTTCAATGATCACATTACAATGCAGTAGCCGGTTATAAAAAACAAGATCCACAAAGTAATATTTATCATCAATAATAATACGTTTTTGTCTCGCCTCGAAACAAAATCCCTGCCCAAGTTCCAGCATGAATTCCTGTAAATGATCCATAAGCGCCTGTTCCAGATCCGATTCGCTTACAGCGTCTCTGGCATTTAGACCAAGAAATTCAAAGGTAAATGGATCTTTAATCGTAAGCATGGTACTATCCGGGTGTCCCATCGTTTCCTGTAATAACAATTCAGGCTTTTTACTGATTCCAGCTCTTATATACAGATTAGTCTTTATCTGCCTGCGAAGTTCTCTCACAGTCCAGTTACACTTTATACACTCTGTTTCATAAAAGAATCTCTCAAAATCATCTGCAATTACCAGCAGCTCTCTTATATGCGAAAAGGACAGGTTATTAAGCAGTAATTCAGGCTTTGTCTCGAATTGGTGCGACGCTGTCGCACTTTTTTCAAAATATGGCAGTCCAAATTGATGTGACACTGCTGCACCAATTTGGGGATACAAAAGATAAAACTGGCGGCACCACTTAAACAATGTAGAATTCATCCCTTTTTCAGAAATCTGTTCTTCTAAATTTTTAAGTAGCCGTGTGCCATACGATGCCCTGTCACTTCCCCCTTGTTCATATTCAACAATATAATATCCAATCGCCCAGTTTCTAAGCGTCATCAACTGATTCACCGCACATTTCGCAATATTACCGGCTTTTACATTTATTTCTTTTATACTGTCTGCTAACATTTCAAATTTCATAAATTCACCCACACTCTACCCCTTCTTTTTATAATTCCCTGCCGCCAACTCTTCAAAGATCCAAAGCCATCTTGCGCTAAAGGCAGCTTTCCTGGATCTATTAAACTTCTCTTATGGGAAAATACAGATAGCTCTTTCCCGTTGCAGGGTCAGTGTAATCATGAACAGCTCCAGCCAGAGAAATCCCATCCTCGCTCATCTGTCTGATGATTTTTTCAAACGCTCCCTTATGATTTTCCGCGACCATATATTCATAACCAGGTACTATCCATTTCGTCCAGCCATCAGGTGCTTCCGCATGATCGTCACACTCCACTCCCGCCAGATACAGGCCTTTACGGAAGCCGTCCTCCCACGGTTTAAATGAACGGGAACTATCCGACATGGCACCCCATATCCCCACAATACTTCCTTTTGCGTCTCTCTTTGCCAGATGCGCGATTTCACTAAAATGGCTGTCTGCGTCATACCACAGTTTCTGGATAAAGCCGTCGCCGTCTGATGTTGATCCCTCTTTTCCAATGACAACAAATTTTTCCTTTATCACCTTAACCATTCCTTATCTCCCCCCCCCCGGGGCATCCTTCATTCCGAAACCAGCGCTTCAGAGTCTGGCTGTTATGATACTGGGGCTCCAGATTTCCATCTATCTGCTTCCCTTAATAAACACTCAATCAGTCCCTGCTTGCCCTCAGTATAACTTTTCCGGTCATCTGGGAACTGTGCCGCTAATTTTTTCTTACATTCGTCATATATCATTGCTTTTTCCGGATAAGTGTTCAGATAGTCCCTAAAGCTGATGTAATGATTCCATTCCATTTCACGCCACTTAACTACATGGATATGGTGGGTTCGCGTATCATTTTGAAAATCCCCCATCACAAACAGCATCTGCCCTTTAACATCCTCTCCCCGGTAAATAATACCGTGCTGTTTTAATAATTCAATATACGGCAAAATATCATTCAATTCTCCAACGCCGACTGCGATATCAATAATGGGTTTTGCATGTATGCTCTGAATGGCGGTACTTCCAACATGCTGGATATCAATGGCCGCATCGTTTAAAAGTTCAAATAAGATCCCGATCATTTCTTTTGCATTCTGATCCCATTCTTCCTGATGAGGTATTAATTTCACCGTCCCCCGCTTCAACCCTGTCATCATACCTTAACCTCCATGAATTCCAGTCTGGCTTTCTTCTATTTCCCGATCTGCTGTGATTTCGGTTTTATTATAGCACAACTCCAGAAGCGGCAAAATGTTTTTCCTGGCACAGATATCTATAAACTAATGAAAAAATGAGAGCTGGAGCTTTCCATACAGCGGCTTCCTCATCCCCAGTTGACACAAATGGGGATCCGGGGTATATTGTAAGTATAAATAAGAAAGGGGATTCCATCTGAGACTTATGAAAAAACTAACCGCCTTTATGACGGCGGCCGTTCTCTGCCTGGGCTCTGTGATGCCGGCCTACGCGGATTTTTACCGTCAGCCGTCTAATATAAAGGGCGTGCTCATCAACAGCGAAAGCGAGGTAGCTGATGTAGTGGAGGTGGGAGCCTCCCAGGTGGTCTGCAACTTTCCCATGTCCTGGGCCTTCCAGCCTAATATGATGAACGCTTACGGAAGCTTCCTGCGGGCCATGGACAATGCCGGGATCACCGTTACCATGATCGTTTTAAACGACTGGAACGCAGCGGCCTATAAGCCGGAGCTGCTGCCTGTATCCGCACCTGTGGCCGGAGTCAGCTATTATGGCTTCAATACCTTAAATGAGCAGGGCGTCCAGGCCATCCGGGACACCGCTGGGATCCTGACCAGCAATTTCGGGAACCTGGTATCCAACTGGGTCATCGGCAACGAGGTCAACGACGGTCAGGTATGGAACTACTTAGGCTCCATGGACATTAACACCTACTGCTCCAACTATGCCACCTCCTTCCGTACCTGGTATGACACCATCAAGGCCTCCAATTCCCTGGCCCGGGTGTATATGCCCTTTGATTTCCGCTGGAACTGCGGCCAGTTGGAGGGTTTTAAGTACGGCGTCATGGACATGCTCCCCAGGCTCAACGCCCTGTTAAAGGATACGGACTACGGAATCGCATGGCACGCATATCCGGAGACCTTCACCGATCCTGTATTTTCCGATGATATCCACGTACTTGATACCCCAGATACGTATATTATCAATCTGAAAAACCTTCATGTGCTCACGGATTATATGCAGCAGCCGGATATGCTCTCTCCCGAGGGGAAGGTCCGCCATCTGATCCTCTCCGAGCAGGGCTTCACCTCCGACTCTCCGGAGCGGGGCGGCCAGGTCCTGGAGCTCCAGGCCCAGTCCATCGCCGAGGCCTACCAGGCGGCCAAGGCCAACCCTTATGTGGAAGGCTTTTTCTTAAACCGCATGCACGACGAGCCTTCTCTTCTGGGAGCCCACTACGCCTTCGGTCTCATCGGCACTGACGGGACAAAGAAGCCAGCCTGGCAGACGTATAAGGATCTCCAGTAAAACGAAAAAAGGGATCCGGCCTACCGGCACAGCCTGGGGTCCACCTCCAGGTACTGCTCCAGGATCCGGATCCCCTCCTGAAACTGATTTTTATGGGTTCCAAAGGTCTCGCTCCTGCACAGGAAAAAACCAGCCTTTAAATACAGGCCAACAGCCTCGTAGCTCCAGGGCTGGGTGTGCAGAAAGACCGGGACCTCTCCCCGGCCCGCGAATACCCGCAGGGCCTCTCGGACCAGGGCAGTTCCAATGCCCTGGCCTTTTTTTGCATCCCGCACTGCCAGCCAGTGAAGGGAGGGAATAAGGCTCCCATCCGTTCCCGCCTCTGTCCATGCCATGCAGACTCCGTCCGTTTCTCCGTCCATGCTTTCTGCAAACAGGCATCGGAAGGAAAGTTCTTCTTTCCTGTCTCCATATTCCTGTAAAAACCATGCCTCTGTCTGCTCCAGTGTCATGTCCCCAAACTCCCCGGCCTCCTTCTGGATCCTGGCCCAGTTTTTCTGGTCTCCTTCCCGCCAGGTACGCAGACGGTATCCTGGAGGCACACAGACCGGCAGCAGACACTGCCGGTTCCCGTCCCACTTCATGATCAGGTCCTTATACGGAATACTCTTGTCTAACATTCAGCTTTCCTCCCTGGATTTTTTTATAATAGAGACAAAGGAGCGTCAGCGCCAGAAGCCAGGCCAGGGGCGTGGAAAAGCAGATTCCCGCGTAGCCGAAGGGCAGCAGGAGCGCACAGCCGCCCCACCGGGCCGCCAGCTCCAGGACGCCTCCTGCCATGGGCACCAGAGCCTCTCCCATGCCCTGAAGAGAGCTGCGGACGATCTGGAGAGCGCACAGAGCCATGGAGAATACGCCGATGATCACCAGATATGTATATCCGTACTCCACGATTACCGGATCATAGGGCTCCAGAAACAGCCGGATCATCTGGCGTCCGAAACACACATTGAGGACCAGCATTCCCAAAGCCGCAGCCCCTCCCATTTTCAGACTGGAGACGATGCCCTGGCGGATCCGGTCCGGCCGTCCGGCTCCATAATTCTGACCGCAGTACACCTCCATGGCCGCAGCCAGGGTCGTAAAGGGCTGGGTCACCAGGTTTTCCACCTTCCCGGCTGCCGTGTATCCGGCGATCACCGCCGAGCCGAAGCCGTTTAAGTAGGCCTGGAGGATCATGATCCCCACTGCTGTCACGGAAAACTGGAGTGCCATGGGAAGGCCGATCCTTAAGTGCTTCCAGCCCTGGGAAAGGCTTTGAGACCAGTGCCTCCGTTCCGGCCAGATGTCCGGATATTTCCTCCATGCGTACCAATGGCAGAGGACCGCGGAAGCCAGCTGGGCCAGAACCGTGGCTGCGGCCGCCCCCTCCACGCCTCCGTGAAATACCAGGACTGCCGCCAGATCCAGGACCACGTTGAGGACAGAAGAAAAAATAAGGAAATACAGAGGTGTGCGGCTGTCCCCCACGGCCCTCAGGATCCCTGCGATCATATTGTAGTAGATGGCGGCTCCCAGACCGCCGAAAATAATGCCGATATAGCCGGAGGCGTACTGGAAAATATCCTCCGGCGTATTCATGAGCCGAAGAAGGGGATCTGCCCCGACCGTACTTAAAAGGGTCATGACTGCCGTCACCGCCGCACACAGCCAGCCACAGGCCGCAGCCGAGGTACGGATCTGCTCTTTGTCCCCGGCTCCGGCCCGTTGGGCGATGACCACGGAAAAGCCGCTGGTGATCCCGGTGGCAAAGCCGATGACCAGAAAGCTCATGGCCCCCGTGGCTCCCACTCCCGCCAGCTCCTTTACTCCCACCAGACGGCCCACGATCACTGCGTCAGCCATGCTGTATATCTGCTGGAACAGGCTTCCTATAAAAAGAGGGATAGAAAACCGTAAAATGGCTTTCCAGGGCACCTGGACCGTCATGGTTTCTATCCCCCGCATTTCTTTCTTTTCTACTTCCGCTCCCATTTCTGCCTCCATTTCCTGTACTGCCCGAGACAGTTGGTCTTAAAGCCGTCCACCTCCAGATGGTCCAGGGCTTCCCACCAGTCCGGCGTGTCTCCCAGGTTGGAAAAGACCTGGATCCCTTTCTGGTGCAGATACTCCACCTCTTCGCTGCCAAAGCTCCCTGCATTCAGTCCCACCTCATAAAAATCCCCCCTGTCCAGCATCTCCTTCTGCTCATCCTTCAAGAAGCGGATGTTGGCTCCCAGCCGGAGACCCTCTGGCTTTTTATGGCTCCGGCACCAGTCCTGGATCTCCCAGACCACCTCCTCCATTCCGGAGAAGATAATGCACCGGTCTGCTGCATGGCACTTTTCCGCCATCTGGATCACTGCCCCTGCGATCCCTCTTTCCTTCAGCTCCACCTCAGCAAAAAAGCCCTCCGGCTGCGTCCGGAGCCATTGGAAGAACTCCCGGAGACTTAAGATCCGCTCCAGCCTTCCGTCCTCCAGGCACCGCCGTTCATACTCCTCCTTATACCGCCGGTACACGGCTGACAGGACCTGTTCCTCGTTCTCCGCCCGGCTTTCAAACCGTTCCATCTGGTAAAGGACCTCCTGCTCCGGCGCCACAGCCCAGGGATAATAATACTGCTTCTCGTTGGAGTATCCGCCCTCCGGGAACCGCTTCAGCAGATGGCCGCCAAAGGGAAGGCGCACCTGGCTCAGCTTTTCCCAGGTCATATCCTTTACCTTGCCGCTGCTATACGGCCCCTGCCAGCCCATGGTAAGCCGCCTGACATCTGCATCGTGGAATACCACCAGCTTTCCGTCCCTGGTCCTGCGGACGTCCATTTCCACGCCTCCGGCCCCCAGGGCCGCCGCCTCCTCAAAGGCTGTGAGAGAATTTTCCGGCCCGGCCTCCATACATCCTCTGTGGGCGATGGGGCAGGGCCGTCCGTCCTTCCTAAAATCAGCCATTTCCTTTCTCCCATTCATTTTCTTTCATATTGGTGTACACATAGACCGCCGCCGACAGCACGGAGAACAGGAACATGATCACCGACAGGGCCGCTGCCTTTTCATAGTGGCCGTTGTTGAACTGGGTGTACAGGGAAATTCCCATCATCTGGGGATTATTCCCGTCCATGAGATACGGTGTTGTGAAGGAGCTGATATTGCTCATGAACACGAAGGTGGCCGCCACGAAAAGATCCCGGTAGGTCAAAGGCAGAATCATCTGCCTCAGGATCCGGAACCGCTCCGCTCCTGCGTCCCTGGCCGCCTCAATGGTGGAATCCGGGATTTTGGAGAGGGCAGCCGCCATCAGCATGGTGGCAAAGGGAATGTTAAACCACAGATTCATCAGCACGATCCCCTTTCCATTGTACATAAGTCCCAGCTGCAGGTTCATTCCCAGAAGCCGGGAGATCCGGTTGATCAGCCCGGAATCACGGATCACGGTGATCATGCCGTTGACTGCCACCAGACCCGGAATAAACCGTGGCAGCAGATACAGCCGCCCGATCATCCGGCTGGCCCAGCTGTTGGAAAATCTCAGATAAATAGCCAGGAAATACGAGATCCCGATGGCCAGGACCACAGTTACGATCACGATCTGGAGCGTATACAGGATATTCCTCCTCTGGATCGGGTCGGTAAAGAAGTAAATGTAATTATCCAGGCCCCAGCCGCCCTCCTCCAGCTGGAAGCTGCGGAGGAGGCTGGCCGCAATGGGATAGAATACGACTCCCGCCAGGATGATCAGGGAAGGAAGGATCAGCAGATAGGGAAACAGCTTTCCCAGGGTCTTTTGTCTCATGTTCTGTCTCTCCTTACGCTTATTCAAGAGTTCCGATCTGGCTGTCCCATTCCTCGTAAAGCTCGGTTCCCAGATTTCCCAGGCTTCCGATGCGGAATTCCTCGATCTTCAGATCCTCGATGGTCTTTGTCAGCTCCTGATCCAGAAGGCCAAAGTCGATGACCGGGATCGCTGCCATGGAATCCAGGGCAATGTTCTGGGCCTCGGGAGTCAGCATGTAGTTGAGGAAGGCATAGGCTCCGTCCTGATCGGATCCGATGGACGGGATCCCCAGCACCACCGGGCTTCCGGTGAAGGACGGATCGATCTGGGTGATCTTAATGGATTCCGGGAGCGTTCCCTGCTTCATCTGGGTGATGGCCATATCGGCCCAGGCCGGGATCATGTCCACCTCCTTATTGGCCAGAAGATCCAGGGTCCCCTGGTTCTTATTGGGGTATACCACCTTGCCGGAGGATTTATACATATAGGGATGGAGCTCCTTTAAAAGCTCAAAGCCCTGGCCCCACTGCTCCTTGTTGGCCGGATCGGAGGAGGTGAGCGCCGACTCGTCCATGAAATTATAAATGCTGGTGGTCACAAAGGAGCCGCCTGCACCGCCGGAGGACGGGGTATTGTAGGCGAAACGGCCCGGATGTTCCTTGATCCACTGGTAAAGCTCCTCCGCTGTCTCAGGCGGATTTTCCACCGTTTCCGAATTATAGGCCAGGACCACTGTGGTCCCTCTGTACGGCATCACCAGGTCGTTCCGGAAAGTGGATTCCACCTGGAGAGTGTCTATATTGGGGATCTTGCTCTTATCCAGGGGAACAAAGAAATCCTCTCCGCCTTCGTCCACGTATTTCGTCACCTCGTCGCCGCCCAGCTCGATCACATCGTAATCCGTATCCGTCTGGCCCGCCTTTTTCGCGGCTACCACACGCTCAAACAGCCCCTGGGCTCCGGTTCCCGAGGTGATAAACTGAAGCTCTGCCGTATACTGATCCTGGGATGCGTTAAACTGCTGGATCTGCTTTTCAAACTGTACCCGCACATTATCAGAGCCTCCAGCCCAAACGGTCACCACCGGCTTTCCGGCAGACGCAGTGCTCCCCGACGCACTGGCGCTGGTGGAGCAGCCGGTCATCAGCATGGCTCCCACAGACACAGCCAGGGCCATCACAGCAGTTTTCTTTCCGCAGCTTACGATCTTACAATTTTTCATCATCTTTCTCCTCTTTTTTGATTTCTCATTCATGGTTCATGATTTTATATAAAACTCCCGTCTGCTTCCCATCAGGCGCAGTACTGGAAGGTTTTCGCGAAGGAAAGGGATACCCGGTCCTTCATATGGAGCTGGTCGGCCACATTTCTGGCCACATAGGTCTTGATCACCTGGCGGTTTTCCACCTCCACATTGACCTCCACAAAATGGCCCAGGACCATGATGGTCCTCACGTCTCCGGAGATCTGCCCCTGGACCTCTCCTCTGGTGATAGTCACGTCCTCCGGACGCACAGCCACAGAGCTTCCGTCCCGCTTTGTCAGGAAATTCATTTCTCCAATGAAGGAAGCCACAAACCGGGTGGCCGGATGATCGTAGATCTCCGTGGGGGTTCCGATCTGCTCGATAAAACCCTTGTTCATGACAACGATCCGGTGGGACAAGGCCATGGCCTCCTCCTGGTCATGGGTCACAAACACCACCGTGATATTCAATTCCTCCTGGATCCGCTTCAGCTCCTCCCGCATCTGGGCCCGGATCTTGGCGTCCAAGGCAGAAAAGGGCTCATCCAGGAGAAGGACCGACGGCTTTAACAGCAGGGCTCTGGCAATGGCGATCCTCTGCTGCTGTCCGCCGGAAAGCTGGCCCGGATACTTCTTCTCATAGCCGGTCATGTTCACCAGCTTAAGCCCCCGCTCGATCTCACTTCTGATCACATTTTTCGGAACCTTCTTGATCTCCAGGCCAAAGGCAAGATTTTCGTATACGGTCATATGAGACCATAGGTTGTAGCTCTGGAACACCATGGCAGTGGGACGCTTTTCCGGCGGAAGGTCCTTTACGGATTCCCCGTCGATGAGAATGTCTCCCTTATCGATGTCCAGAAATCCTCCCAGTGTCCGCAGGATCGTGGATTTTCCGCAGCCGGAGGGGCCTAACATGGTCACAAACTCTCCCTCGTACACATCGATATTGATATTTTCCACGCCGTCCCCGTTTTTATATTTCTTCTCCATACCAGTGATCTGGAGCTTTACTTTTCTTTCCATTTCAATTCCTCCTATTTCATCCCATAGCCCTGGGAAAGATTATCTGCATTGATGTATTTCCGCATAAGGAACAGGATCAGCACGGTGGGTATGATCAGGACCAGGGACAGCACCGGTCCCGCCGTCAGCGGATATTCCATGATGACCCCATAGAGCTCCACCGGCATGGTCTTCACCTGGGGGAAGCCCACCAGCAGCGTTCCCTGGGCTTCCTCCAAGGACCCCAGGAAGGTGAACACACTGGCTACGGCAATGCCCGGCATGGCCAGCGGCAGAGTGATCCGGAAAAAAGTCCGGAAGGGCCCGGCTCCCGCATCCCTGGCGGATTCCTCCTGCTGCCTGTACACGCCCCGGAAGGCTCCTGACGGGATCCATGTCATAAACATCATGGAGTTCAGCACATGGATGATGACCACTCCCACAAAGGTCCCCATCAGGTTCAGCCGATAGAACAGGATGCCGATGGAGATGTAAAGCCCCATCCTGGGATACGCGTTGCTTAATAGAAACGATAACAGGAACACTCGCTTTCCTTTGAAATTATACCGGGCCAGGGCGTAAGCCGCAGGAATGCAGATCAGCAGGGACACTGCTGTCACAATGGCCGCCAGCACAAAGGAGGTGGCAATGGAGCTCAGAAGACTTCCCTGTCCCAGAACAAACTCCCACCAGCGGAAGCCGAATTTCTGGGGAATGATGGCCGGGACCTCGTACTTATCCGCAAAGGCCAGCATACATAAGTTCATTAACGGCAGATAGAAAAACAGAACAAAGATCCCAAACAGGATGTACTGGATAAAATTCTTTTTTCCTACGGTATAGTAAAAGGCCTTGGGAGACATGAGCTTCATCCTTCCATCTCCTTCCGCACCGCCACCGCCGTCTTAAGGCTCCGGGTGGTGATATTGGCGATCCCCTTTTCCATCAGGCTCCGGATGGCCTCCGGATCGTTGACCGTCCAGGCAGACCCTCCCAGTCCCATGGAGCTTAAAACCTCCATCACCTTGTCCGTAAACAGGCGGTATTCCATATTGATGCACTGGGCCGAGTAACGCACCGCCGTACGGAACGCCTGTTCCATCTGCTTCATGCAGATATTCCTTCCCAGATCCGGCTCCGGGATCAGATTTTCAATGTTCCAGTATACGCGGACCTCAGGATATTTTTCCGGTCTGGCCTTCATGAAAAAGGAACTCACCGTACCGGAATAGATCAGCTGTCCCTCCACGCCATACTCCTTTGCCAGCTGGTATACGGGGATCTCCAGCCCCGGCGTTTTCAGATCGCAGTTGATCCTTTTTTCCGGCTTTTCCTTTAAAAGCTCAAACACCTGGCCCAGCCGGACCGCCTCCTCCGCGGTCTCGTCATGGGACAGGATCAGCTCCCCGTCCCGGTTTCTCCTGATATCTGCCTCCAGGCAGTTTCCCTCGGAGGACAGGGCATATCTTACAAATTCCATGGAATTATCCGGCGTTCCATCGCAGCCGGAATGTGCTGTGATCTCACACATGTCTCATTCTCCTTCCTTTTCTCTCTGGCACGGCTTTAATATACCAGGAGTCCTGTAAACAAAAAAGACAGGTTGGCTAAATTTTATGTAAATTGTATCTGTTGTTCGTTTATTTGTACAATTATCCTAAATATTACCTTCTTTTTACATTTCTGTGCTTTCCTTTTTTACATTCCTTCCGTTATCCTCATATGGTTAGAACCAACGAAAGGAGCGATCCATGGAAATACTTCAGACCTTTCACGGAGTTCTCAACCGCGGGTTCACTGGAAACATGAGCTTCCAGTTCCATATTCCCCACGGGATCCATGAGCTTTCCGTGATCCTTACCTATGAAAAAGAACGCGTACAGGACCCGGCTTCCTATATAGAACGCTTCCGGCATCCGCTGATCCGGCAGGTCGTTCCCTACCTGGGCCGGATCCCCACTGACCGGCAGCTTCTTCAAATGATCCAGGCCATGAAGACCGAGATCCAGCTCTGCGTCATGCTGGGAGACACCTTTGCCGGAAACGTCCATATGCCGGGGACGAGAAAAGAGCTCCTGTTAAAGGAGGGCGTCCGCTCCAGAGGCTGCCTTCCCTACGATGGAAAAAACGGCATGATAAAAATTCTTGTCAACGTATACCAGGTGGTGGAGGAAAACACCCCCTGGACCCTGGAGATCAAAGGAGGTCCCGGCCATGTGGAAACGGATCGAACTGCATAATCATACGGTGGAATCTGACGGCTCTATGACCGTAAAGGAGCTGGCCGGGTTTATGGAAGGCCAGGGGATCTCCTGGTTTTCCCTCACGGACCACAACACCGTCTCCGGCTTTCCGGATCTGCCGGCGGCCTGCGGGGACCGGCTCCGGTACGTCCGCGGCTATGAGCTTACGTCCTACTACGGCCATCTGCTCTGCCAGAACGTGGCCTCTTATATTCCCTGGGACGACATCGACCGGGATAACGCGGATCCTCTGTTTTTGCGGGTCCATGAGACTGGCGGCCTGGCGGGACCTGCCCACCCCTTTTCCATACCGGCCCCCTTTTCCAACGGAATGCGCTGGGACATGACCATTCACGATCCCGGCCTCATGGATTTCATCGAGATCGTGAACAATGCCCATCCAATGGTCCCCGACAACTGCCAGGCCATCCAGTGGTGGATCCGTCTGGCCTGCTCCGGCTTTCCCATTGCCCCGGTCAGCGGCCTGGATCTCCACCGGCCCATGATCCCGGACGGAGTTTTTTCCACATTTATTGAGACAGCTGGGGACCGTTCACCAGAAACCGCTCCGGAAGCCGGACAGGAGCTGGCCCAGGCCGTCCATCGCTGCCGCACCTGTGTGACCCGCGGGCCGGTCCTCCACTGGAAGCTGGACGGGGACCGTCTGGAGCTTTCCCTGCGTCCCGGCCTCGCTCCCGTTCCGGAACAGGAGCCGGAAGCGCCCCCGCCCTTTATCTGCCTTATAAAAACAGAAAAAGACAGCCTCCGCATCCCCCTGGGAAACGGAGCCTGTCTTATATCCCTGCCCGATACCATCCGCTCCTCCAGGGGAGCCGTGCTGCTGCTCTTTCCGGCAGGATCCTGCGCCTCAGAGCAGCCGGAGCTTTCAGCTTTAACGGCGGCAGCCGGGCCTGTTTTTTTCTGAAGCTGAACGCAAAAAGAGCGCTGCAAAGACTTCAATACCATCTTTTTGCAGCGCCCTTATTCAGGCTTCTTTTTTAAGCGTATCACAGATATAAGCCCGCAGACCCTCTTCTGAATCTACGCCATATTTCCGGTTCACGGCAGTAAAATACTCCATGATCCTCTCCTTCGGCAGAAGCTCGCTGGAAGGAATGCCGTCACCATAGCCTTTTCTCGCATCCATCCACGGTGCTTCGTTATGCGTGATCCTCTCCAGCACTTTCCCTCCATACATGCCAAATGTATTTACAACAATATCGATCACCCGCTTCTCGTCATCCGTCAGTGCTTCTTCTGTCCCTTTCAGCAATGCAAAACGCGCATCATCAATGGGATTGTACTTAAAATCCCTGAACAGATCGTATACCTCCGGATAAACCGGTCCATGTACCCATGCCCTGCAGTCCTCCGTAAAAACCGGCCTTCCATACAAGGCAGAATAAATACCCTGAATGAAGTACAGCAGCTTCTGAAGCGTAAGCGGGGTTACTTCTTCCAGCCTCTCAAATACATATGCGATCACTCTGAGCATCTTATCTGACACATTAAAAAGCCTCTCTATGCTGTCTGCGGCTGCCATCGTTTTTTTATACGCCGCATCCGTCAGCTTACTCCGGTTTTCCATAAGCCTCTGCTTCATATAAGCCGGTGAAGCCAGTGCTGCTTTTATAATATCTGAATACTCTCTGGAAGGTACCTGTCCTTCCAGATATCGCGGGATCGTCACCTCTCCAAATCCGAGAGCCAGAGACAGCGGCGCCTTGCCGATTTTATAGATCTTCATAAGCTTTTCAATGTCTTCCATCGAAACAAGGCCTTCCATCGCCCTATATTGCTCGTCGATCTCCTGGACGTTCTTATCAATAAGTCCAGGAATACTCATTTCCTCGCCGCACTCCATACATACAGCCACGGTGATTTCAAATTTATAACTCTTATCTTTTATGGTCTTTACCATGTCCCTCTTCTGCAAAAGGTACTCCGTCTCTTTTCTGCACTCAATGCAGAAATCCCTTCTCATCTTTTCTGTCATAACGGCTCCCTCCCATCGTCTCCTGGTCATCTGAAATAATATGTAAGCGGATATTTCTGTTCGTGGAACGAAATAACGATCACAAAGCAGTCATCCAGTTTATTAAATTTAATATACAGGGAAACTGTTTTTTCTTCTGTTCCATTTCTCTCCAAAAGAATGACATCCCTGCCAAATACATAAAGTCGCTCATGTTCAAAGCCTTTATGCTCATTCCTCAGTATCCCCGGAAAGTCCATCTCAGTAAGGCTCAATATAATTTCCCTTGCCTTTGCTTCATCAATAACATAATCTAAAAAAAGCTTAATATTGCCCTGCCGTCTGGCATTCCGGTCAAGCCGGTATCTGCCGTTCTCCACTGCCTCTTTCACCTCGGAAAGATACAATTCTATATCCTTTTTATCTATATCCAATCCTTTATCCCCCGAAGATCAAACGATGTTATTTTTATTTTTTTCTATCATCATTATAACTATATGATCGTTTTTTGTCAATATCCTATCTTTTTATCAGGCAATGGTTTTCGCCAGCAGGCTTTTTATACCATGCAGGCACAGACTTTGGCTCGTTGTCCTCACCAAATCATAACCACCCGTCCCTCGTCCTATACCACACTTATAGAGATTTGCTATCTGCTCAGCCAGCTGGGAGTTACCGTAATGATATTACATAAATTTGACAAGGATTCCGCTCATTCCATAAAGTCGGAAAGACTTCAAATTCCTTAAAACCCAGACTACGATAAAAATAATTTGTGTTATCATATTCCTCATAATGTCCCATTTGAACCGTCTTTACCTGAAGAAAAGAATATCCGTTTTCTGATGCAATTTTTTTGGCATTCAAAAACAGATCTTTTCCAATTCCATGGCGATGATATTCCTTTAATACGCCCATCACACTCAGTTCCAGCGTATCTTTACTTGTTTCCTTCAAACATAAAAATCCTGTTGCCTGATTTTCGTCAAACGCAGCAAAAAATATCTGATCTGCACTTTCCTTAATGTACTTTTCTCTTGCCTCTTCTATACCAAACCAATCAGGCAATGCTTCTAATATCTGTCTTGCTATTTTTTTCTTATCTCCACAATCCTCAATTAACTTAATCTCCAGCTTCCTGCCCTTCAAACCAGGAATATTCCGCTCTTTCAGTCCGATCAATTTTTATACCCCTTTTCCTCTTAACAAACTGAATTTTATGTGGTATATTCACGCAGCTTTTCTCGCACTTCCATCAACGCAAAGCCTAATAGATTCTGTCCCCTCCATTTAGAAATGGCAAATCGCTGTTCATCTTTCATAGAGATGCCGATTCCCCATATTTTGTCCTGTACAGCGCATTCGGCCAGAATTGCATCTCCGGTTTGCAGCAGACACTCTTTCAAATTTGGATTCTGACGAAACTTCTCTAATAATCCTTGATAAATGATCACCTGTCTTCGTCCATTCCAAATAATATCATTATAATTTTTCACCTGACGGCCAAGAGCTTTTATTTTACCAACATCTTTTGTATGCAGAATTTCTTTAGCAACCTTATCATCATCAAATAAAACGGCCTTTCTGTACATCATATATTGCTCCATAGAAGAAAACAGAATTCCCTCTGCGGTAAAATCGGATAAATACCAGTTGCTTAAGAAACCATACTCTTCATCTGGATTATGAAAGCCTATAACTTTACGCATATTTCACCTGCTCTCCGACTTTTTTTACAGCTGATTCCAAGTCCAAATCATGCAGTCCCTGGTATCCGGCTATAATAAAATCCAGTGGAACTTCTTCAATGACTTGACTGCTTTTTGTATTATAATACCATTGGTAATATGCATAAAACTGCCCTATCCAATTAGGCAGAAAACCGCCGATTCCTTCTCCCTGTAATGGGATGAAATTATCGGTTTTTTGAAAATATTTCCATAATTCAGAAGCATCCATGGTTGCAACATAAGGCTGGGCAGAATCAATATAGCTTCTGGTGTTTCCTTTCATATATTTTTCAATAAAATATTTTACATCAATACCTTCTACATATCTGTTTATATCTTCAAACAAATTTCCCTGTGTTTCAACAATTTCATCCAAATATGCTTTACTGTATGCAGCCATGACCCCTCTCCTTTTTATACCAATGTACTGAATTCCCAAATCTCCAAGCCGGAATAATTCTTCCAGAATATCTATATCAACTTCATCCCGAACAAATGCTTTGGTAATATAGAAATAGGACGCATCCGCCCGCCAACCTCTGATTACATCATATCCGCTTGTACAGATACCATACTTTTCTATGAATTTTTTTGAAAGAACCTTATATCTTCTTGATGAATCTGCATCCCGATGTTTCATTAATTCTGCCATCCATGGAAAAATTCCAAGTTTTTCAAAATCTAATATTTTCAAGTTTTGGCAATCAAGCGTATATTTATGTACCCAACCATTCTCAGTATTGGGATTGCATACCGCCCACTCTTTTGCCAGATCCAAATTTTCTGTCAAATAAAAACCCCGACCATAATCATGGCGATCTTCACCAAAACCAAATTGGGGTGTAAATTCCTTATTGGGGCTTCCATGATATAATTCCATAACGTGTCCTTTCCACAACTTCTTTTATCCGCTGTTCCCTATCCAATAGCAGCAGTTATTACCTTAAGAGTCTCCAAACATATGTTATGATCGCTTTTTTAATTTAGTATTCATAGTTTTCACTCCTAGTCATTTTGTTGTATGACCATTTCCATTCTATCACAAATCCGAGAGCGGGGAAATAGAGAGTTTTCCGGGCTGATTTCTAACCTTATGAATATACTGGACAGGCGGTCTTTTAGTTGAAGGCTTTGGACCGTCCATTAATGAGCCGCACCTTGAAAAGGAATGCCCTGGCAGGGAAGCACCACAACGCAAAAGAGCCGGACCACCTTCTCGGTGTCCGGCTCCCGTTCTGCCTTACGCCTCCGGCTTCTCAACCTGGACGATGGCCTGCTTCTGCATGGGAATGCGGCAGTTCTTATTGTTTCCAAACTCAACGATTACCGTGTCGTCTGTCATATCAATGATCACTCCGTAAAAGCCGCTGGATGTCAGAACACTGTCACCAACTGCGATACTTGCCATCAATTCCTGCATTTTTTTCTTTTCCTTCTGCTGCGGTCTGATCGCGATAAAATACATAAACGCAAAGATCAGGATCACGTAGCCGATCCAGAATGCGGGACTGTTCATGCTGTCTTGCACCTCCGTTTCTAATTCTGCTTATCTTTGTAATTACCAGTTACGCCTTCCAGCTTTCTTGCTTTGTATTCGGCGTAGCTGTGGTTCTCAATGGCTTCCCGGATCTCCGTCATCATAGTGTTGTAGAAATAAAGGTTGTGGATCACGCACAGGCGCATGCCTAACATCTCCTTGGCCTTTAACAGATGACGGATATAGGCTCTGCTGTAAGAGCGGCAGGCCGGACACTGGCAGCCCTCTTCAATGGGGCGCATATCCTTTGCAAACTGCTCGTTGAACAGGTTGAGCTTTCCGTGGTTGGTGTATACATGGCCGTGACGGCCGTTTCTGGTGGGGTAGACGCAGTCAAAAAAGTCCACGCCCCGGTCCACGCTCTCTAAAATATTGGCCGGCGTTCCGACCCCCATCAGGTAGGTGGGCTTATTTTCCGGCAGATGGGGAACTGTCACATCCAGGATGTGATACATTTCCTCATGACTCTCGCCCACAGCCAGTCCGCCGACAGCGTAGCCGTCGCAGTCCATGGCCGATATGGTATCGGCATGGGCGATTCGGATATCCTCAAAGGTTCCTCCCTGGTTGATGCCAAACAGGAGCTGATGAGGGTTCACCGTGTCGGGAAGGGAGTTGAGCCTGGCCATTTCCGCCTTGCACCGCTCCAGCCACCGCACCGTCCGGGCCACGGAATTTTCCATATATTCCCGGGTACAGGGATGAGGGGCGCATTCGTCGAAGGCCATGGCGATGGTGGAGCCCAGATTGGACTGGATCTGCATACTCTCCTCCGGCCCCATAAAGATCTTGTGGCCGTCGATGTGGGAGTTGAAGTAAACGCCCTCCTCCTTGATCTTCCTGAGACCTGCCAGGGAAAATACCTGGAAGCCGCCGGAATCCGTAAGGATCGGACGGTCCCAGTTCATAAATTTATGAAGTCCGCCCAGCTCCTTGATCAGTTTATCTCCGGTCCGCACATGAAGGTGGTAGGTGTTGGAAAGCTCCACCTGGGTGCCGATCCCCCGAAGATCGTCGGTGGATACGGCTCCCTTGATGGCTCCCACAGTTCCCACGTTCATAAAGACCGGCGTCTGGATCGTGCCGTGGACCGTCTCCACAACGGCCCTTTTGGCACGTCCGTCCTTTGCCAGAATTTGATATTTCATAGTTTTTCCTGTCTTTACTTACCGGACTTCTCCGCCGCCTTTTTGCCCTTTCTTGTGGTCAGAACATACCATAAGGCTCCCGTTAAGCATACGGAGGAGTAGGTGCCGCAGACGATGCCCGCCATCAGCGGCAGGGCAAATTCACGGATGGAGGAAACACCCATGACAAACAGCACCAGGACCATAACAAAGGTGGTCAGGGAAGTGTTGATGCTTCTCGTAAAGGTCTGTGAGATACTCTCGTTTACAAGCTCCTTAAGATCCGCTCTCGGTCCCTGGAGCTTTAAGTTCTCACGGATACGGTCGAAGATAACGATGGTGGCGTTGATGGAATATCCAACGATGGTCAGGAGGCAGGCAATGGCTGTGGAGCCCACGGACCATTTTGCCAGGGCGTAGCAGGCAACCACCACCAGCACGTCGTGTACCAGGGCGATGACGGCGCTGGCCGCAAAACGGATATTCTTGAACCGCACCCAGATATAAAGCAGCATGAAGATCGTTGCGATCACGGTCGCCACAACGGCGTCGCTCTTCATCTCCGCGCTGATGGCTCCGGAAATGCTCTCGGCGATGATCTTGGATTCATCCACGCCAAAGTTCTCCACAAGAGCTGCATCCAGGGCCTGACGCTCTTCCACGCTTAAGGTCCTGGTCTTGATGATGACCTCTGTGGTGCCGGCCACCTTCTGGGTCTGGGTATCGGCGCTCTTGGTGATGCCTTCCACCACCGGAACCACCTCGCTGGAGATCTGCTCTAAGGACATGTCCTCATTGAAGGTCACGCTGGTGGAGGTACCGCCCTTGAAGTCCAGGCCGTAGTTAAAGGCGCCGCCGATGGAGGATTTGTTCATCAGCATTCCGGCCACGCCCGCTCCGATCATCACTAAGGAGAGGATAAAGCATACGTTCCTCTTTCCAAGGAAGTTGATGGCCTTCTTTTCCTTTTTGGTGCCGTAGAACTTCTTATCTGTGAAGCCCAGATTGTACAGGGCATTCAGCACAAACTTTGTCACGAACAGGGCCGTGAACATGGACAGCACGATACCGATGGCCAGGGTCGTTGCAAAGCCCTTGACCGTACCGGAGCCTCTCCAGTAGAGGACAGCCGCTGCGATCAGCGTCGTAACGTTTCCGTCGATGATGGCGGATAAGGCCTTTGCAAAACCAGTCTTAATGGCCGATTTCACGGTCTTTCCGAGACCGATCTCCTCCTTGATACGGGTGAAGATGATGACGTTGGCGTCCACGGCCATACCGATGGACAGGATGATGCCGGCGATTCCCGGCAGAGTCAGCGTCACCTCAAAGGCCGCTAAGAGGATGATGATCAGGGCCACATACAGGCACAGAGCCAGGGATGCAGCCAGACCCGGAACCAGGTATACGATGATCATGAATACGCATACGATCCCAAAGCCAACGACTCCGGCCTTTAAGCTGGTGGAAATGGCTTCCTGGCCCAGCTTTGCGCCTACCACGTTGGAGCGCAGCTCCTCTAACTCCAGGGAAAGGGAGCCGATGCGGATGGTGGAGGCCAGCTTGTCCGCTTCCTCATAAGAGGTCATGCCGGAAATGGATGCCTTTCCGCCAGTGATGGCAGACTGGACCACCGGATTAGAATAAAGCGTTCCATCGTAAACGATGGCAATGTGCTTTCCCACATTTGCTGCCGTCACATCTGCAAACTTCTTCGTGCCTTCCTCGGTAAAGGTAAGGGATACCTCGTACTTGTTGGCGCCGGTCTTTTCATCCTTATAGATCACAGGACTGGCTGTGGCCACGTCCGTTCCCTCTAAGACCACCTGCATGCTCTCGTCCAGGAACTGTAAGGAGCCCGGCTTTCCCAGTTCCTCCAGGATCTTGTTGGCGTCGGTAACGCCCGGGATATCCACATTGATACGATTGCCGCCCTCCTGGTATACCTCTGCCTCAGAGCTGTACGTCTGTACTCTCTGCTGGAGCTTATACTGGGTATCGGCCATGTCCTCCGGACTGGGATCTGCTTCCTTTGCCTGATAGGTGATGCTGACGCCGCCGGCCAGATCCAGGCCCAGCTTAATGCCGCCCTCCTGGGACGTTACTCCGTTCTCATCGGTCACCAGCTTGCTGCGCATGAGCGTATCATACCCAAAATAGCCGAATACCCCGAGAACGAGCACCAGCGCCAGGAGGCTCAGAAGCCCCTTTCCTTTGCTGCTCTTCATGATACATTGTCTCCTTAATCTTAAAAATTTCCCGGCCGGCCCATACCGGCCCCCGCGCCTATTCCTCAGCCAGCGCGGCCCTTATCATAATTGCGCACTCGATGCGTTTTTTCTGCATCTCGCAGCCAATATCATAAGCGTCTGTGATCTTTCCATGGAAATTGTAGGAGTTGGCCGCACAGCCGCCGCTGCAGTAGAATCTGGCGAAGCAGTCCTTACATTTATCCTTGGCGTATACGTTGCACAGCTTGAACTCGTCGCGGATCTTCGTATTGGTGATCCCCTCGTCCACATTTCCTAAAAGAAAGTCCTCCATGCCCACGAACTGGTGGCAGGGGTAAAAATCGCCCCAGGGCGTCACGGCTAAATACTCCGTTCCGGAGCCGCAGCCGGAAAGACGCTTGGCCACACACGGTCCCTGGCTCAGATCCAGCATAAAGTGGAAGAATTTAAAGCCGCGGCCTTCCTTCTCCCGTTTTACGAACTCCCGGGCAAGGCGGTCGTACTCCTCCATGATCTGGGGCAGGTCCTCCTCCCGGATGGAATAGGGGGCCTCCGGCGGCGCCACCACCGGCTCCACCGACAGCTTTTTAAAGCCCAGGTCTGCAAAATGCAGCACGTCGTTGGAAAAGTCCAGATTGTTTCTCGTAAAGGTTCCTCTTACGAAATAATCCTTCTCTCCTCTGGATTCCGCAAATTTCTGGAATTTGGGAACGATCAGGTCATAGCTTCCCGTTCCGTTGCGGAAGGGGCGCATTTTATCGTTGACCTCCTTCCTTCCGTCCAGGCTTAAGACCACGTTGCTCATTTCCTTATTGCAGAACTCCATGATCTCGTCGTTCAAAAGAACGCCGTTGGTGGTCAGGGTGAAGCGGAATTTCTTATTGTGGGCCTGCTCCTGGGAACGGCCATACTCCACCAGCTGCTTCACCACATTCCAGTTCATTAACGGCTCGCCGCCGAAGAAGTCCACCTCCAGGTTCACCCGGCTTCCGGAATTGGCGATCAGGAAGTCCAGGGCCTTTTTTCCCACTTCAAAGCTCATTAAGGCTCTGCGGCCATGGTACTCGCCTTCCTCTGCAAAGCAGTACCGGCAGGCCAGGTTGCAGTCGTGGGCGATGTGGAGGCACAGGGCCTTTACCACGGTCTGGCGTTTCTTAAAGTCCACCACATAATCCTTATAGATGTCTGCGGTGAACAGCTCCTCGGCGTCGATCAGCTCCTGGGCGTCGGAGAGAGCATCCTCCAGTTCTTCCTTCGGGTATTTCCCCTCCAGGGCAGAAAAAACTGCGTTTCTCTGGGCCTCTGTGAGCTTCTCCGGCTTCTCCATATCCGCCACAACGTCCGACAGGGCCTTTACCACATCATAAAAAAGGGCGTCCACAGAGTGGACAGAGCCGCTGTTGACATCCAGGACGATATGATATCCGTTGTTGATATACTGATGTATCAAAACAATTCTCCTATCTGTGTCGTAAAATAAATATCTTTCTTTGGGACAATAAATACCCCTACAATCATAGGACCGTAGGGGTCATCTTTAAGCCTTCCTGATTGTACCGGCCCCCGCCATTAGCGGTTGCTGTTCTCGCAGCTCTGGTTTCCTACTGTGCAGGATGTCTTGCATGCGGACTGGCAGGATGTCTGGCACTCGCCGCAGCCGCCCTTCTTCATGCTGTTCTTTAAAGTATTGGAGCTTAATGTCTTAACGTGCTTCATAGGTAGATCCTCCTGTTATTCTTTTATTCATGCGGGCATAAACGCCCACAGCATCTCACTTTGTTATGAGATTATACCATACGATTTTCCATTATGCAATAGGGATAATTCCCGGGAAACAGGAATATCCATGTAGAAACAGGGGCGGCTGTCCCTTACGGCCCCAGTCCCCCTCATTTATAAAAAGGAGGTCGTTTTATGCTGGCACAGAAAGCCTGGCGCATGATCCGCACCCTGATCTTCACCTATCTGGTCTCCGGAGTCCTTTTGACCGCCCTGGCCTTTGCCCTCTATAAGTTCCGCCTGCCGGAAAGCCAGATCACCCTGGGGATCAGCGGCGTGTACATCCTCTCCTGCTTTGCGGGAGGCTTTATGGCAGGAAAGGCCATGCGATCCAGGAAATTCCTCTGGGGGCTCCTCACAGGGATCCTTTATTTTGCCTTTCTCCTCCTCATGTCCTTTTTCCAGGACCGGACCGTCACCGCCGACGCCGTCCGGCTGGGGACCGTTTTTGCCATGTGCTCCTTAAGCGCCATGGCCGGGGGGATGGTCAGCTGACGGATGGTAAAAAGAAGCGCCCCGCTCCATTTCCGGAGCCAGGGCGCTGTTCTTATTTTCTGTATTTATTTATTTCCGGCCTTTGCCATAGCATAAACCACCAGAGCCAGAAGACCGATGACAACAAAAATACCGGCCATGCCCTGCCACATGATATTTAAAGCTTCCAGAACGTTTGCATTCATGGCTTCTACCTCCTACATAAAGAATCCAAGGACAATGCCGCCGGCCACTGCGGAGGCCACCTGTCCGGATACGTTGGCGCCGATGGCGTGCATCAGAAGATGGTTGGTGCTGTCCTCTGCGATACCCATTTTCTCAATGACACGGGCGGACATGGGGAACGCGGAGATCCCGGCTGCGCCGATCATGGGATTGATCTTGTTCTTGGAGAACAGGTTTAAGAACTTTGCAAATAATACGCCGCCTACGGTATCAAAAACGAAGGCGAACAGGCCCAGTACCATGATCATCAGAGTCTGGACCGTTACGAACTGCTCCGCACGCATGGAGAAGGAGATCGTAATACCCAGAAGAAGGGTGATCAGGTTGGCCAGAGTGTGCTGGGCAGTCTCGGAGAGGCTGTTTAAGCAGCCGCACTCGCGGATCAGGTTTCCGAACATTAAGAAGCCCACCAGGGATACGGAGGCCGGAGCCACCAGACCTGCGATGAAGGTAACGATGATCGGGAAGGCGATCCTTGTGAGACGGCTTACCTTACCGGGCTGGTAGGGCATCTTGATCATACGCTCTTTTTTGGTGGTAACTGCCTTTACGGCCATGGGCTGGATAATGGGAACCAGGGCCATGTAGGAATATGCGGCCACGGCGATGGGGCCGATGTAGTTGGACTTTAACACCTGGGAAACCAGGATGGAGGTGGGGCCGTCGGCCGCACCGATGATTCCGATGGACGCCGCATCGCGGATATCAAAGCCCAGGAACGCTGCCACTACGATGGTAAAGAAAATACCAAACTGGGCCGCCGCGCCGAACAGGAACATCTTGGGGTTGGATAACAGGGGGCCGAAGTCGATCATGGCTCCGATACCAATGAATAATAACAGCGGGAAGGCCTCGGATGCCTCGATCCCGGTCTCAAACAGCCACTGTACGATACCGTGAGTCTCTCCTACGCCCTCCATCATCTGGTTTAAAGCGCCGCTGAAGGGGATGTTCACCAGGATCGCGCCAAAGCCCATGGGTAAAAGAAGAGCCGGCTCATAGTCCTTCTCGATCGCCAGGTAGATCAGTAACAGGCCTACCGCATACATTACGACCTGCTGCCATGTGATGGACAGTAAGCCGTTCCATAAAAATTCCATACTGCTTCCTCCTTAGATATTAAAAGTATTTACAGATTTCCCGGGAGCTAAAACCAGACAAACAAAAAAGACCTTTTGCAGACGTATCCCGCCTGCAAAAAGTCTCGTTACCATAACCGGTATGCACAGCCAGACGTTTCCGCCGCGTTTGTTGACTATGCATTTCAACTACTCCCTTTTGAAGAAAATATAACTGGTAAAAAAGAAAAAGTCAAGAGCACTTTTCTACATTTTTAATTTTCTTTACAATTCTTTAACGGCTTTCCGGCTCCGGCTCTCCATCCTGGATATAGAGATGGATCTTGTCGATCCGGTTCCGCTCCACCTGGTCCACCACCAGCCGCAGGTTTTTATGGGTGACTTCCTCCCCCTCCTCCGGCAGATGATCCAGAAGGCCGATGATAAAGCCTCCGATGGAGTCGTAGTCCTCCGATTCCAGATCCAGGCCCAGCTGGTCGTTCAAGTCGTCCAGCTTCATGGCCGCCTCCACCACATATTCTCTGGGGCCGATCCGGCGGATCAGATCCTCCTCGTCCTCATCGTACTCGTCGCGGATCTCGCCCACGATCTCCTCCAGCATATCCTCCAGAGTGATGAGGCCCGCCGTGGCTCCGTACTCGTCCAGGACGATGGCGATATTGTTCTGGGTCTTCCGAAGCTCCACCATCAGCTCCGCCGTCTTTTTAAACTCATAGGTATATAACGGCTCCCGAAGGTAATCCCGGATACAGAACTTCTTCTGGTTTTCCGTCAGTAAAAGATCCTTGATGTTGATGATCCCGATCACGTTGTCTGTGGTCTCCTCATAGACCGGATACCGGGTATATTTTACCTCCCGGAAGACCTCGATCACCTCGCTGAAGGTGGCGTTCACATCAATAAAGGTCATATCGATCCGGGGCACCATAATATCTTTGGCCACCGAATCCCCAAAGTCGAACACGTTATAGATCATCTTCTTTTCGTCCGACTCGATGACGCCCTCCTCGTGGCTCACCTCCACAATGGTACGCAGCTCGTCTTCTGTGATGGCGTCCTGCTTTTTATTGGGGTCCACATGGAGCAGACGGAGAACGCCCTGGGACAGCTTATCTACAATAAAGATCACCGGCGTCAATACCTGCATGATCATGTAAATGGGTTTTGCAAACCTGAGGGCCATGGTCTCCGAATAAAGAGTCGCGCTGGTCTTGGGTGTGATCTCGCCGAAGATCAGGACCAGCAGCGTCAGGATACCCGTTCCGACGCCCACATACATGTCTCCGAAGACACGGGTCACAACGATGGTCGCCAGAGACGAGGCGGAGATATTTACAATGTTGTTGCCGATCAGGATCGCGCTTAACATCTTCGGCTGGTTATCCAGTACCTTCATCAAGGTCTGGGCGCTGCTTAAGCCTGCGTCCGCCAGGTTCCTTATGCGGATCTTGTTGACTGCCATCATCGCTGTTTCCGATGATGAGAAAAATGCTGATAATGCCAATAGCCCAAGTATAATGAATATCTGCAGGGCTTGCCCTGAATCCAAGAAAATCAACTCCTATTTCTATATGATTTTGGTCTGGCCGGTGAAAAAATTCCGGCCGGTTTTTATGTATACAGCCTCAATTCTACTATATTCTTCCATACGTGTCAATGGGATTCATCACCATTTCCTCCCTCCTTTCCGTTGACATATCAACTGTTTCGGATTATAATTGACTTATCAACGATTTACGTGTCAGAAAAGGGAGGGATCTTATGGAACAGTCCGTCAGCACCTATAAAAAGATACGCCGCCTCTACCGCCAGAGCCAGAAATACGCCGCCAGCCGCATGGAACAGCCGGAGCTGACCCAGTCGGAGCTCCAGCTCCTGCGCCATGTGGGCTTCCATGGAGAGGTCAGCCAGCGTCACCTGGCCGACGAGATGGGCGTCGATAAGGCCATGATCTCCCGGATCCTCCAGAAGCTGGAGGCCAAGGGATATCTGGTCCGAACCGAAGACGAAAACGATGCCCGTTCCAAAAACGTGCGCGCCCTGCCCCCTGCGCTGGAGATCCACTCCCAGGGCAAGGGCCTTTCAGAGCAGTTCTTTGACCAGGTCACCGGAGACTTTTCCGCCGGAGAACGGGAGCTTCTGGACCAGCTCCTGGGCCGTATGCTGGAAAAAGGGAAGGAGCTGGCAGCCGCCCCTGCTCCGGAAAAGGAGGTCCGTCCATGAAATATGTGATCCGCTATGTGAAGCCCCACATCCCTACGATGATCTTCGGCTTCACCATCAAGTTCACCGGCACCATCCTGGATCTGATGATCCCCTATATCCTTTCTTATATTATTGACGAGGTGACGCCCAGGAACGACATCGGCCTGGTGATCCGCTGGGGGCTTATGATGGCGGTCTGCGCCGCCCTGGTCCTCGTCTGCAACGTCTGGGCCAACCGGGTGGCCTCCGCCGTTTCCAGGGATTCCATCGAGGCCCTGCGCCACGACCTTTTCTATAAGATCTCGTATCTTTCCAGCAGCCAGGTGGATGCCTTTACGATCCCATCCCTGGTGACCCGTATGACCACAGATACCTACAACCTGCACCGGACCCTGAACATGATCCAGCGCATGGGCGTCCGTGCGCCGATCCTGATGCTGGGCGGCGTGGTGGTGACCATGTTCATCGATCCCTGGCTCTCTGCCATCCTCTGCTTCCTGATCCCCTTTATGATCCTGGCGGTGGCAATGATCAGCCGGAAAAGCATCCCCCTGTTCGGGAAGGCCCAGATCGCCGCTGACGCCATGATCCGTGTGGTGCGGGAAAATGCCACCGGCATCCGGGTCATTAAGGCCTTAAGCCGCACAGAATACGAAAAGGACCGGTATGAAACGGTCAACAGCCGCTTAAACGCCGCTGAGGCTAAAGCCAGCATCACCATGGCCGCCTCCGGCCCTTTGATCAATCTGATGCTAAACACAGGACTGGCCGCAGTGATCGTGGTGGGCGCATGGCGGGTCTCCATCGGAGCCATGAAGCCCGGGGCCATCGTGGCCTTCCTTACTTATTTCACCATTATCTTAAATTCCGTCATGGCCATCTCCCGGCTGATCACCATGGCCTCCAAGGCCATTGCCAGCGCCGGCCGTGTGGAGGAGGTCATGATGACGCCCCAGGATATGGAGATCCGGCCCTGGACCGGCCGTCCGGAAGCGGCCTGTGAAGACTGTCCGGACGCTCCGGCCGGGGACTCCCAAGGGCGGCCTCCCCACATGGAATTTGACCATGTTTCCTTTTCCTATAACAAGCGCGCCTGCAATCTATCGGATCTGAGCTTTTCCCTGGAGCACGGCCAGTCCTTAGGCATCATCGGCCCCACGGGAGCCGGAAAGAGCACCCTGGCCCAGCTTCTTTTGCGCCTTTACGACATCGACAGCGGCCAGATCCGCATCGACGGCCGGGATATCTCCACCTTCCCCTTAAAGGAGCTGCGTCAGAAATTCGGCGTAGTGTTCCAGAACGACGTTCTGTTTAAGGACAGTCTCCTGAATAACATCGACATGGGCCGCAAGCTGGATATGGACGCCATCAGCCAGGCGGCGGAGGTGGCCCAGGCGGCCTCCTTCATTGCAGAATCCGGCGGCTATGAAAAGCCCATTGCAGTCAAGGGCGTCAACTTAAGCGGCGGCCAGAAGCAGCGGGTCCTCATTGCCCGGGCCCTGGCCGGCAGGCCGGAATTTCTGATCCTGGACGACTCCTCCAGCGCCCTGGATTATAAGACCGACGCCGCCTTCCGCCAGAGTCTGGCCCAGTCCTTCTCCGGCACCACCACCATCATCATAGCCCAGCGCATCAGCTCCATCATGCACTGCGATAAGATTCTGGTACTGGAGGACGGAATTCCCCAGGGCCTGGGGACCCATGAGGAGCTGTTAAAAACGTGCGCTGCATACAGAGAGATCAGTACGATCCAGATGGGAGGTGAGGACCTGTGAAACGAAAAGCCACTCTGATCCGTGTATTTGGTTATCTGCTCCAGCACAAAGGCCGGCTGGCCTTTATCCTTTCCCTGTCCTTTTTGGGGAATCTTCTGGCCCTGGCCGGGCCCAGGCTTTCCGGCGCCGCCATCAACCTCATCGCCGAGGGCATGGACGGAAGCATGGATCTGCCGGGAGTCTATAAGTACGCGTTCTTTATGCTGCTGTTTTATATAGCCAGCTCCCTGATGAGCTATGTGGTCAACGTGTCCATGATCACCCTGTCCCGGCGGATCACCTATACATTAAGAAAGGATACCTTCAACCATCTGGTGACGCTTCCCGTGAGCTTTTTCGACAGCACCACCACCGGAGACATCCTAAGCCGCATCTCCTATGATATCGACACCATCAACGCCTCCCTGTCCAACGATGTGGTGCAGGTGGTGTCCAGCTCCGTCACCATCGTCGGCTCCCTGGTGATGATGCTGCGCCTGAGCCCCAGGCTGGTCCTGGTCTTCACCGTCACCATCCCCCTGGCCCTTCTTCTGGCCTCCTATCTGACCCACATGGTACAGCCCATGTTCCGGGCCAGATCCCGGGCCGCCGGAGAGCTGAACGGCTATGTGGAGGAAATGATCTCCGGCCAGAAGACCCTCCGGTCCTATACCCAGGAGGAACGGGTCATTCAGGACATGGACGTGCAGAATAAAAAGCTGGTGGACGCCTACTATAAGACCGACTATTACGCCAGCATCATGGGCCCCGCCACCAACGCCATCAATAACCTGGCCCTGGCCCTGATCTCCGTGTTCGGAGCCATCCTGTATCTCCATGGCTCCATCAGCATCGGCAGTATCTCCGCCTTCGTGCTCTACTCCAGAAAGTTCACCGGTCCCATCCGGGAGATCGCGGAGATCTACGGTGAGCTCCAGTCCTCCCTGGCGGCGGCAGAACGGGTCTTTAAGGTCATCGACGAGCCCGCCGAACCGGCAGATCTGGAAAACGCCGCTCCGCTGGAAAACGCCCGGGGCGACGTGGAGCTTTCCCATGTGAGCTTTGGATACCAGAAGGACCATGTGATCTTAAAGGATTTCAGCATGAAGGCCCCAAAGGGCAGCCTCATCGCCATCGTTGGCCCCACAGGAGCTGGAAAGACCACCTTCATCAATCTGCTGATGCGGTTTTATGACATCGACAGCGGCTCCATCCTGGTGGATGGCCGGAATATTTCCGATATCACCCGGAAAAGCCTCCGGCTTTCCTACTCCATGGTCCTCCAGGACACCTGGCTCTTTTACGGCACCATCTACGAAAATATCGCCTACGGGCGGCCCGACGCCACCAGGGAAGAGGTGATCGCCGCGGCAAAGGCGGCCAGGATCCACACCTACATCGAAAGCCTTCCCCAGGGCTATGATACGCTCCTCATCGACGACGGCACCAATATATCCAAAGGCCAGAAGCAGCTTCTGACCATTGCCAGGGCCCTGCTGATGCGGACGCCCATGCTGATCCTGGACGAAGCCACCTCCAACGTGGACACCCGGACCGAGCACCAGATCCAGGCCGCCATGCGGGCCTTAATGGCAGACAAGACCTGCTTCGTGGTGGCCCACCGGCTCTCCACCATCCGGAATGCCGACTGCATCCTGGTGGTGCGGGACGGAAACGTGGTGGAGCGGGGCACCCACGAGGAGCTGATGCGTCAGAAAGGAGTTTACTATGAGATGCACCAGGCACAGTACAGGTAGGGAGGCCTCACAGCTCCTTCCGGCTTAATATGAAAAGCACTGGAATATCCCGTGATCCGGATGCCGGATCCGGCGGTTGTTCCAGTGCTTTTATCATTCTCAGTCGGATTTTTTACTGACCGCATTTAAAATACAAAGTCCCATAGCCAATATGGGAAACAGTACCCGGAGAGCTAAAAAACCTGCGGGCTTAAAATCAATATTTGCATCCAGAACCAGTCCGATGAACCATGCAGATAAAGTCGCAGTGATGGCAGTCAAATACATGGCCGGTTTCCCTTTCAGGCTAAAAATTAAAAATACCATGAGTATAAGAAACACAAAAAACAGCAGAATCGTAAAAATAAACCCATCCATTTACATTCCCTCCAGAATCCAGTTTTTATCCCCAATGGGGCAATGCCTTCCCCTTTTGCATATCAGCATATATGCCATCGGGAATGCAGCAACAGAAATCCTTCTTTCCTCTTCCATTTTACCATGATCCAGGAGACCAGGACATATCCCTATATATCGAAGTTAAACGTCACATAGTCATCGTCAAAAATCCCGCTGTAAAAGGAAATGGTTAAAACATTCAAATGATGGGATTCCATATATTTTTCCGTTTTTTCCGACGACAAAAGATATTCCCGAATATCCTCACCGACGGCTTCCAGTCCGGCAATACTGCCGTCCAGATCGTCAAAGTCAAAATAGCCGTCATCCACCGCATACTCCACATATAGTTCCCCAGTTCCGCTCAGCGGACCGAACTTATTCAGTTGAAACTTCCGTCCATTTCCAGAATATTTAAATGCCCGGGTCTGGATCTCATATTCATCCTCTGGTATTTCCACAAACATGGTCTCATTTAAAATGGACACACTACTCTGCATATCCGACAATACCTCTTCATTCCGGTTATATATCTTTACCCACACATCTTTTGATTTTAACCCAACATAGCTGTATTGTTTCAAAAAGTCCGTAGTTTCCTCCGCAAGGCGGTCTGCCTGTTTCATCCCCTCCTCATCCCTTATTTTATCTGTCACGATATCTACCCGGAAAATCAGATTGTATAACGACTTTTTATTTTTTCCTGGTATTAAAGATAGCGTATCTTGAAAAATTTCCAGATTTTCCAATTCTGTATTTTCATAGCCTTTTAAAAACTCATCAACTTCTCTACTAAAATACTTCTCCCCTGAAGAGACTGGAATCTGTTCAATCTGGCGCTTCAAAGCGTAAATTTCTTTTTTTTCCATCATCCGAGTTTCCTCTGATTTAGGTACATCCTCAATTGAAAGTGTTTTTTTTATAATTTCTTCTTCTTTTGTAGATCCACATGAAACCAATAGCATAATTGTTAAAAAAAATAAAATCTTTTTCATATTATTGCCTCCTTTTCGTTGACACTTTTATATTATTATAGTACAATATAATTGACTTATTGTAAATAGTTTTTTATTTTTAAGAAAGGAGAGTTATATGCGTAAATTAAATTTATTTCACATTGTTATTCCTATTATTTTGCTTTTTTTCTGTTTTAACATTGTTTCATTTGCATCTCAGAAAAAATTACCTGATAATTTTATAAATATGAGTGCAGAACAGCGGATCCAATGGTTAGACCAAAACATTCCCCAGAAAACAGAATATGCCACTCGCATAAATTCTTCTCGTAGTACAGTTCCCCAGTACAGAGTCACCAAAAAAAATGCTTACACTGATGAAGCTGAAACTGCAATTGTTGGAATATCTGTGACATATGAATGGAGTGTAACTCCAGCTGGCAAAGTTTAACCCTATGAAGTTGCTGATTTTAGCACCTATATTTATAATCCTTCATTCGTCTTTGTTAATAAAG
>CAJMRM010000002.1 GCA_905215775.1 uncultured bacterium | reverse complement strand
TCCAACGATTCGAGCGATTTTTGTATCGCACTTTCTCTTCTGCCAATACCATGAACAAAAGTAATGCCTTCCGATTCTTTTATCGCATAAAGCTTTTTTCGTATACGTTTTAGTGAATGAAGAGAAATACTGTCCTGATATACTAGCTTCAATCCATACATTTCTTCACACTCAGCAATTAGTTCTGTGATTTTTGCAAACAGCTTTGACTGATTTTTGGTAACAGCCTTTTTCCAGACAAATGTATATCTGTTAGAAACTGACTCAATTTTTGTGCCGTCAATAAATATATGTCTTCCAGAAATTTCCCCTAATTCGTATAAGATATTTGAAACTTCTGCGAGAATGTTTGAGGAACATTGGGACAGATGCAGTGAGATGAACCGCGCAATAGTCGCATGATCCGGAGACAGCTTTCCTTCCAGAAGATACATAAAATTGATATCTCGTCTACACGATTTTTCGATATCACGACTGGAATAGATTCGGTTCATTCCTGCATAGATAACGATTTTCAACAGCTGTCTCGGTGAAACCTGATCTTTTTTGATCTTTCCATAAGTATTATAAAGATCTGAGAGCTCCATTCCCTCCACAAAAGCACTCAGCAGGCGGACCGAATCATCTGATGAAATGTTTTTTTCGATATCCAAAGGAAGTTTGATTTGATAGTACAGACAAGATGCGGTATAATCTTTCTGTAATTTAATGTGTTTGGTCATACATTAATTTTACACCAAGAGCCCGACTTTTCGAAGCCGGGCTCTTAAATTTTTACAAAAAAGTGCTGCCGCACTAATTTTCACTTAGTGCGACAGCCCCGTTTTTTGAGAGTGCTTTTTATTTTGGTACTCCCGCGCTCGAAACGACGCAGAATGTGCGAAGGAGCACGCCGACTTGCGGATATCCGGCAACAAATTAGTAAACAGGTAACATACTGATGATGCCGCCCGGTATCCGATGGTACAGGAACTTACCAGCCCGCACCGCGCGGACGGCGCAAAAACCGAAAAAGGAGGAGTGGGGAGGTGCCCCACAAACAAAGTTATGGTAACAGAAAAAAGAAAATTAACGGTCGCCACGGACAATCTGTCATGGTCGGCAACGGAAATGGCGGGTTTTAATCGCGAGCACAACGCTCCATTTGGAGAAGATTATGCGGCGGGAGATGAAAACCTGATCGTTTCCAAGCACATCTTCCTGTCACAGGATGACAGAAAAGCCTGCGGAAGCCCGCATATCCTGGCGATTGGAAACCCGGCTTCCGGAAAGACACGTAACGTGATCCTTCCAAACCTGATGCGTGCCCACGGCTCATACATTGTCGCAGATCCGGACGGAAGCCTGCTTGCCGCAAGCAACAGGGAGTTAAGTAAGAACGGTTATTCCGTGAAAGTCATTGATTTTGGAAACCCGGAGGCCTCCGACCGCTATAATCCGTTCCGGTATGTGCGTACCGATGAGGACGTAAGGATCCTGGTGGACTGTATTCTTAATAATCTTGGGGACAACGCACCGCAATACCAGGACCCGTTCTGGAACAAAACGGAAACTGCGATCTTATCATCGATCATCCTGTACCTTCTGCATTTTCGCCCGAAGGAAGAACAGACAATGAGATGTGTACTCAGTCTCGCGATCATTGCAAGAGATAATCCAAAAGGATATGACGCTTTATTCGAGAAAGTCCGCAAGGTCAACGACCGTGACAGCGCGATCGCAGCTTATGACGTCGCAAATCTTGCATCCCCAAAAACAAGCCTGAGCGCGCGCACGGCCGTGGCATTTTGTTTGATGGCGTTTAACGGACAGCCGAAAGAGGACTTAAGTATCCATGATACGGTTGAGTTAGACAAGCTCTGCGACCGGAAAACGGCCGTATTCTTAACCGGTTTCCATGTTGCCCCAAAACAGGCCATCCTCGTGTCGATGCTGTTCACGCAGATCTTTAAAGTGACCGCTTATCACGTGGCATACGAATGCAAAACGCGGCATGCAGATTATCCGCTGACTCTTTTAATGGATGAGTTGGCCAATCTTGGGTATATTCCGGAACTTGGTCGAAGCCTGGCTACCACGAGAGGAACGGGACTCACTGCCATCATGACCGTCCAGTCATCCAGGCAGCTTGTGGACGCATATCCGAAAACCGCCTCTACCGCCATTCTGAGCGTCTGCGGGGCTGTTGTTTATATGCCGGCTACGTTCGGGTTTGACTTAGAATGCGGCATGTATGCGACAGAGCCGTTTTTTTTGCGGTGCATGGAAAAGTTCCGGGCATTTTTGCGCATCCATAAGATTTTTCAATAGTATCGGCAAAATTTCGCAGAATCAGGAGAATATGGCAGGAAAAAGAAGATCCATTGGAATTGCCTATAAAAAGTATATGAATCAAGTATTTTACGTCATGTACAAATTTGGATATAATGAGAATAAATCAGATAAATAATAATAAAAGACAACAAATATAGACAAAAAACTGAAAAGAGGTAAAAATATGCCTAAAATCTTGCCCGGAGATAAAATCCCTGATTTTCATCTGACTATGGCGTTCCATCCGGAAACAGACCTGTATGAACTTCTGAAAGAGAAAAAATATACGGTTCTCTGGTGCCTGAGATATCTGGGATGCACATTCTGCAGTTATGACATCCGGCAGATTGCAGAAAAATACAGCGCCTTTACGGAACATGACGCGCAGGTGGCCGTGGTCCTGCAGAGCAGCATAAAAACTCTGGAAGAGGGAGCGGGAGAAAATGGATTCCCGATGTATATGATCTGTGATCCTGAATACAGGATTTACGATGCCATGGATATCCGTGCCACCCGGGACAAAGCGGAGCGGATGCCGAAGACACCGGAAGGCCTGGCGAGACTGGAAGAGAAGAGACGGAAAGTAAAGGAAGCAGGTTTTGTCCACGGAGCCTATGAGGGGCGCGAACAACAGCTGCCGGCATTGTTTATTCTGGATCAGACAGGGACCGCGAAATATGTTCATTACGCGGAAAACAGCATTGATATGCCGTCTGTGGGGGAGGTCATTACAGTTCTGGAGCATCTGGAACAGGATGCAGGGGCTGATGATAGATAACAAAAGTGAAAAGGAGAGGTGTAGATGAAAAAACGTATTCGAGTATTGAGCGCAGTGCTGGCAGCGGTGCTGGCGGCCGGTTCTCTGGCCGGATGTTCCGGAAGCGGTTCGGCGGAAACAACAGCGGCAGCGTCCGCTGAGACATCAGGAAACGGCGAGACAACGGCGGCAGCGGCAGAAGCCGACAGGCCGATCAAAGACAACCTGGTGATTGCCCTGATTGAGGAGCCGCAGGCAATCTCACCCGGAATCAGCAGTATTTCCGCCAACTCCCATGTGGGAAGACAGATCCACGACTCTCTGGTCCGCAGAAACGAGGCCACGGGAGAAATCTCCCCATGCCTGGCGGACGAATGGGAACAGGTGGATGAACTGACCTACAGATTCCATATCCGTGATGACGTATACTTCCACAACGGTGATCAGCTGACAACGGAAGATATCTTATACAACTTTGAAAGACTTGCCACTATGCCGGCAACCCAGTCCAAATGGACGTCCCTTGACTGGGAGAACTGCAAGGCGCTGGATGACAACACTGTGGAGATGAAGCTGAACAGCCCGTGGGGAAATGTCCTGATGTATCTTGCCACGACCCAGATTGTCAGCAAGAAGGTGGCCACAGATCCCAACAGCAACTATGAGAGAAACCCCGTGGGAACAGGCCCTTATAAATTTGTTTCCTGGACCACAGGCGACAGCATCGTGCTTGAGAGAAACGACAACTACTGGGGAGAAAAACCCGTAACCAAGACTCTTACCTTCAAATGGTTTACAGACAGCGCCATCCGTGCCATCCAGCTGGAATCCGGAGACGTGGATTTCATCTTTAGCGTGGGTTCCGAAGACTATGACCGTCTGATGGAAAATCCGGATATCACCGTTTACTGTGAGACCGGCACCACCCACGAGAACATCTACTGGTGCCAGACTGCTGACAGCGTATATCAGGATATCAATGTAAGAAGAGCTCTCACCTACGCATTGGATGTACCGACAGCTGTGGAAGCAGTCTGGGGCTCCATGGCCGAACCGGCGGACTCCATTTATCCGTCCTCCATTGAAGGCCATGTGACCGTAGGACCTGTAAAACAGGATATCGAATACGCAAAAGAGCTTCTGGCGGAAGCAGGCTATCCCAACGGCCTTGACTGCGAACTTACGGTTCCCAACGACAGCAATACCCTGGCATACATGGAGATCTTCCAGGCCATGTGGGCAGAAGCGGGCATCAACATGACCATCAACAGCTATGACTCCGCGACTGTGAAGCAGATGAACAAGGCCGGCGAGAATCCCATGGGACGTTCCAGCTTTACCGGCAACGGCGACCCGGTAAGTTCTCTGGCAGCATGGGAGATCGGTTATTCAGGCGTTATGCAGCCTCAGGATACTCATATCGACGATCTGATCAAGAAGACAAGACAGGAATCTGATCCGGAGAAGAGGGCTGAGTATCTGTCCGAAATCCAGCACTATGCCCTGGAAGAAAAATGCTACGCGATTCCGGTGGCATTTATCAAACAGTCCTTTGCCATGGACAAAGACGTATTTGGTTTTGAATTTTCACCCAGTGAGTGCATTTATTTTGAACAGATCGGTATCTATGAAGACTGATAACTGACAGCCTGACTGAAAATGAATAATGAATTATGGAATATGATCTGCCGGCAACGGCAGGTCATGTTTCATAATTCCGCCAATCTTTCAGGAAAGAGAGGACCATATGGGAAAGTATATATTGAAGCGAATCCTGTGGATGATCCCGGTTCTGCTGGGGGTCACACTGATTATTTTTACAGTTCTTTACTTCATACCCGGCGATCCGGCCAGAATGGTTCTGGGAGATGATGCCAATGAAGAGGCCATACAGGCTCTGAGAGACGATATGGGGCTGAATGACCCTTTCATCGTGCGGTACGTGAATTATGTCGTCGGAATCTGCAAAGGCGATATGGGTGTGTCCTATGTCACCAATCAGCCGGTGTCTGATGAGATCTTTTCCAGATACCCGACCACCATCATACTGGCTACGGTCAGTACCCTGGTGGCTGTGCTTCTGGCCATTCCTCTGGGGATCTTGGCAGCCATATACCAGAATTCCCTGATCGATAACCTGTCCCGAGTGGTGGCCATGATCGGTGTGTCCATGCCCAACTTCTGGCAGGGCCTTCTGAATATTCTGATTTTCGCGGTTTACCTGAAATGGCTGCCGTCCAGCGGTTTCTCCACGCCGGCCCACTGGATTCTTCCGGCTCTGACCATCGGAACCAGCGGCGCCGCGGCCATCATGAGGACTACCAGATCTTCCATGCTGGAGACCATCCGCCAGGATTATATCCGGACGGCAAGAGCCAAAGGCGCTTCAGAAAAGACGGTCATCTGGAAGCATGCCCTGAGAAACGCTCTGATCCCGGTTATGACGGTGGTGGGCCTGAGGTTCGGCGGCTCACTTGGCGGCTCCGTGGTAAGCGAGCAGGTGTTCGGCATTCCCGGCCTGGGAAAACTGATGATCGACTCCATCAACAACCGGAACTATCCGGTTATTCTGGGCGGTGTTCTTCTGATCGCATTTGCCTACGGAATCATCAACCTGATCGTGGATATCTTATACGCATTCATTGATCCCCGAATCAAGTCCCAGTACAGTACGGGAAAGAAATACAAAAAGAGTGCGGCAAAGGAGGCATAAGGAATGGGAGAGACTACGACTGTAAAGCGCAACAGCCAGGCGAAGGATACCTTCCGGAGGTTTATCAAGAACAAAGCGGCCGTTGTCGGACTCATCATCATCAGTCTGCTGCTTTTCGGCGCGATTTTTGCCGGCGTCATTACGCCCTATGACTTTGACAAGCAGGATCTGACGGCCAGATTTGAGATGCCCAGCATGGCCCACCTTCTGGGAACCGATGAATTCGGCCGCGACCTGTTTACAAGAATCCTTTACGGAGCCAGAATCTCCCTGTTTGTAGGTATTCTGTCCGTATCCGTGGGCTGCCTGATCGGAGGAACGCTTGGAGCTCTGGCAGCCTATTACGGAGGCAGGGTGGACGACTTTATCATGCGTTTTCTGGATATCTGGCACAGCATCCCGGATCTTCTTCTGGCAATTTCCCTGGCTTCCGCCATGGGCCCCGGTATCGGAAACGCCATTATTGCCATTGGTCTGACCACGATTCCATCCTATGCCCGTGTGGTCCGTGCTTCCGTGATGACAGTAAAGAACACGGAATACATAGAAGCGGCCAGATGTCTGGGGGCAAGCGTTCCCAGAATCATTCTGCGGCATATCATTCCCAATGCCCTGGCGCCGATTATTGTGCAGGCTTCCCTGGGCGTGGCAGGCGCCATTATTACCACGGCCAGCTTAAGCTTCATCGGTCTGGGTGTTCAGCCCCCGACTCCGGAGTGGGGCAGCATGCTGTCCAAAGGACGCCAGTACATCAGAAATTACTGGCATCTGGTTACATTCCCCGGCGTCTTTATCATGACGACCGTAATTTCCCTGAATCTTCTGGGCGACGGACTGAGAGATGCCCTTGACCCGCGTCTGAAACGGTAGAGGAGGCCGATGATATGAAACAGCTGGAAGTAAAAGATCTGCATGTTCACTATATTACAGATACCGCCCTGGTTAAGGCGGTAAACGGCATAAGCTTTTCCCTGAACAAAGGGGAGACCCTGGGACTGGTAGGAGAGACTGGAGCCGGAAAAACCACCACGGCACTGGCGCTTCTCAGGCTGGTGCCCAATCCGCCCGGAAAGATTGTCGGCGGCTCCATTTTGCTGGAAGGAGAGGAGCTGCTGAAATATAAAGAAAGCGAGATGCGCAAACTGCGCGGAAATAAGATCGCCATGATCTTCCAGGATCCCATGACATCTTTAAACCCGGTGCTCCCTGTGGGAGACCAGATCGCGGAAGTCATCAAGTTCCACAATAAAGGAATTTCCCTGGCAGACGCCAATAAGCGGGCAGCGGCCATGCTGGAGACAGTGGGAATCGAGGCCAGAAGAATGGGCGAATATCCCCATCAGTTTTCCGGCGGAATGAAGCAGAGGGTGGTTATCGCCATTGCTCTGGCCTGCAACCCGGATATCCTGATCGCCGACGAGCCCACCACGGCACTGGATGTGACGATCCAGGCCCAGGTACTGTCTCTTATGAAAAAACTTAAAAAAGAGAGAGGGACATCCATGATCATGATCACGCATGATCTGGGCGTGGTGGCCGAAGTATGTGATAAAGTGGCCATTATGTATGCCGGAGAAATCGTGGAATACGGAACTCTGGATCAGGTTTACCGGCGTCCGGCCCATCCCTACACCAAAGGATTATTCGCGTCTATCCCGGATCTGCATAAACATGTGCACAGGCTGACCCCCATCAAGGGACTCATGCCGGATCCGTCAAACCTGCCGGAGGGCTGCGCGTTCTGCCCAAGATGTCCTGCCGCCATGGACAAGTGTTCCAAGGAAGCACCGCAGTATGTGGAGGTGGAGCCGGGTCATATGGTCAAATGTTTTTGCTGCGGAGCATAAGGAGGATAGAGCATGGACGAAATTTTACAGGTAAAAGAACTGAAAAAATATTTTAAGACGCCCAAGGGAATGCTCCACGCGGTGGACGGTCTGAATTTTACGATTGGAAGAGGACGGACCCTGGGAGTCGTGGGAGAGTCCGGATGCGGAAAATCCACCCTTGGCCGCACCATTATAGGGCTTCTGGAGAGCACGTCGGGAAATATCATATTCAACGGCAAGGATATTACCAATGCAGAAGGAAAGGAAAGAATGGATCTGAGAAGACAGATGCAGATGATTTTTCAGGATCCGTTTTCTTCCCTGAATCCAAGAATGTGCGTCCATGACGCCATCGCGGAGAGCATGATCATCCACAAGACCTGCCAGTCGAAGGACGAGCTGGAAAAGCGGGTTCTGGAGCTGATGGATACAGTGGGGCTGGCCAGAAGGCTGGCCGGAAGCTATCCGCACGAACTGGACGGAGGAAGACGCCAGAGGATCGGCATCGCCAGGGCCCTGAGCCTGAATCCGGAATTTGTGGTCTGCGATGAACCGGTTTCCGCGCTGGACGTTTCCATTCAGGCCCAAATCCTGAATCTGATGCAGGATCTTCAGGAAGAGAGAAAATTGACATATATGTTTATCACCCACAACCTCTCGGTGGTAAAGCATATTTCCAACGACATCATGGTCATGTATCTGGGACAGCTGGTGGAGAAATGTGAGTCAGAAGAGCTGTTTGCCCATACACTCCATCCGTACACACAGGCGCTTCTGTCGGCAATCCCCACGGTGGATCTGGACAACAGGAAAGAACAGATCCTGCTGAAAGGAGAACTTTCGTCTCCCATCAATCCCAAGCCTGGATGCCGTTTCGCAAGCCGCTGTCCTTATGCGAAAGAGGAATGTACCAGAACAAGCCCTGAGATCCGGGAAATCCTTCCCGATCATTTTGTGGCCTGCCACTATGTGGAAGAGATCAACGGACTGGAGAAAAAAGAACGGAAATCCTGATCCGGACGGCTATCTGCAGGAGCTGGCGTGATAATACTGATCGGCTATCTCCAGAAATCCTTTCATGGCTACGGAGATACGGCTCGGATCGAAGTAAGCAACGGAAACGATCCATTCATGATCCACATCCGGTTCCAGATAATAACAGTCAAGATCGTCGAAAGATCCTGAAAAACTCAGATAGTGCTCGGGGATCAGCGTATAGCCGATATCGTTGGCGACCATGCGCTTGATCGTCTCCTGATTGCGGCTGGTCATGACGATATTGGGAGTAAGACGGGCTTTCCGGAAAATGGATTCGTTGATATAGCGGATCCGCTGGCCGGGCTGACCGATGATGAACGGAGCGCCGTCCATCTTGGTGATGTCAATATAGGGAAAGCGCTCCAGGGTCTTCTTATGATAGGCTGCCTGCTTGATGCTGCTGTTTTTTGAGGCCAGAAGGATCATCCGGCTTTTTAACAGCGGATGGAACTGAAAATTGTCATATTTGAAAGGCTGCGGGATAACGCTGATGTCGATGGTGCCGTCCATGAGCATCTGCTCCAGCTCGCTGGAGGAGGCCTCCACAATGGACAGTTCCACCTGCGGGAATTTTGAAGTATAGGCAGGGATGATTTCCGATGCGATCAGAGTGCCGAGAAGATAGGGGACGCCGAGGATCAGTTTTCCTTTTTTGGCATGCTGAAGATCGGAGAACTGGTTTTCAAGGTCACGCATGATCTTGTTGATCTTGATCCCTGCTTCTACAAACGCTTCCCCTTCCGGGGTAAGCTTAAGCCGGTTTTTGACCCTGGTAAACAGAACGACGCCGGTTTCCTGCTCGATTTTTTTGACGGCCTGGCTGAGAGAAGGCTGGGCAATGTACAGTTTCTGGGCTGCCTTTGTAATGGTTCCTTCCTGGGCTATGGTCACGATGTAATTTACTTCACGAAAATTTATATTCATATCAGGCACCTCCTTAACAATTATATGGGATGGAAGATTTATTGTCAAGAAAAAGCAAAAACTGAGACTAAATGGCAGAAACTGGACAAAAAACGACAGAATTAACTTTTAATATCGGCGGTTTAGTCGGGAAAAGAGGGATGGAATGGAGAAAACCGTATCAGAAAAAATTGCGGAATATGCACTGTCGCTGACCCTGGAACAGGTTCCGCCGAGGGTGCTGGCATATGGGAAACTGCTTTTGCTGGACACCATTGGAGTTGCCATGGCAAATCTGGACCAGGAGCATGCCCAGGTTGTGCGTCGGGTTGTAACGGAAATGAACGGGAATCAGGGGTGTACCCTGTGGGGAGAAAAACGGAAAGTATCGCTGGAAAACGCGGTCCTTTACAACGCGTCTCTGATCCATGGCTCAGACTATGACGACACCCATGTGGGAGGAATCGTCCATCCCAGTGCTTCCGTGGTCAGCACGGCAATCACTGTGGGAGAAGCTGCCGGATCAACCGGAAAAGAAATCTTTGAGGCAATCCTTGCGGGATGGGAGATTATTGTGAGGCTGGCCCTGGCGGCCAAAGGCCGGTTCCATGACATCGGATATCACGGCACGGGAATTGTGGCCCCGTTTGCCGCTGCCTGTGTGGCCGGGAAACTGCTTCATGTGTCCGAGGAGACATTGGTAAACGCCCTGGGGATCTGCGGAAGCCAGGCCGCGGCCATACAGGAATTTTTACGGGATGGAAGCTGGGTAAAGAAAATCCATCCCGGCTGGGGAGCCCACAGCGCCGTATATGCAGTGAAACTGGCTCAGGCGGGATTCACCGGACCGAGAAAGGTGTTTGAGGGAGAATTCGGTCTCTGGAAAACGCATCTGGGAGCAGCAGACGGTTTTGAAGTCATGGATTCTCTGGGAAAAGAATGGAAGACCATGGAGATTACCTTCAAGCTGTATCCTGTCTGCCATATGACACATTCCTTTGCGGACTGCATGTTCCGGGCCCGTAATGAAGAACATCTGACGGTCGAGGATATCAGTTCCGTGGAATGCAGGATTGAGGACAGATGCTATCACATTGTATGTGAACCGGATCAAGCGAAGAAATTTCCGGCGACGGATTATATGATGCGGTTCAGCCTGCCCTATGTGGCGGCGGTCAGCTTTGTGAAGGGAAAGCTGGGACCCAGGGAGATCGATCTGAGGCTGGTGAAGGATTCCAGAATCCGTGAGATGATGGATAAGATCCAGTGCGTCAGCGACGACAGCAAAAAGAATCCGGGATATTTTCCGGGATGGATCAGAATTACGTGCCGGGACGGCAGAGAGATCGTCCTGGATCAGAGATATGAGAAGGGTACGGCACAGAACCCTGTGGATCTGGATGCGGTCATGATGAAATTTAACAGCAACATGGAAATTCATTATCCGGAAGACCGGATCGGCAAAATCGCATCGACGCTGCAGAGTCTGGAGAAGCAGGAAAATACGGCAGATCTTTTGGGACTCTTGGAGTGCAGATAAATCAATATAAAATCCGGCCGGCGGCAGATGCCGCGCGGCTGAAAATAAAGCAAAAGTGGAGGTTTCTATGGGACAGACATTGGTTGAAAAAATCTTGAGCGAAAAAATGGGGCGTCCGGTCCATGCGGGGGAAACGATTGTGGTGGATGTGGATTTTGCGGCGCTGCATGACGGATCTGGCCCGCTTCTGGTGCGCCTGATGAAGGAAAGAGGATATGAAAAGGACCCGGTTTTTGATCCGGACAAGATCCTGTTTGCCAACGAATTCGGCCCGGTACCGACCCGTGAGGTAGCCAATGAGCATGGCCTGACAAGGGAATTTGCCCGCTGCCACAACTGCCATTGGGAGGAAGGCGGTACGGGGCATGTTCATGCACATGTATATGAAGATTATCTGAAATGCGGAACTGTCTGCATTGTAGGAGATTCCCATACCACCGTTCATGGAGCGTTCGGATGCTTCGCCACCGGATGCGGCTCCACGGACATGGTGGCTGTAACCCGGTACGGCAAGACCTGGATCAAGGTGCCGGAGACTTTCCGCATCAATGTGACAGGAAAGCTTCCGAAAGGAGTTTACGCGAAGGACATCATGCTGAAAGTCGCCAGCATCATCAAATCTGATCAGGCCATCTACAAGGCACTGGAGTTCCGTGGGGATACCATAAGCTCCCTGAGCATGGCAGGCCGTCTTACGATCACCAGCATGGGCGTGGACGTGGGCGCAAAAGTGGCCATTATGGAGACTGACGAAAAGACCAGGGAATTCATGAAGGAATTCGGAAGAGAGGCGGATTACAGGGAGATCCGGGGCGATGAAGATGCCGATTACGCACGGGTCATCGATATTGACGCGTCCCAGCTGGAACCGCTGGTATCCAAGCCCCATTATGTGGAAAACGTGGATCTGGCCCGCAACTGCGCAGGACAGAAGGTGAATATGGTATTTATCGGAAGCTGCACCAACGGAAGAACAGAGGATCTGCATGTGGCGGCAGATATTCTGAGAGGAAAGAAGGTGGCAAAGGATGTACGCCTTCTGGTGATCCCCAACTCCACGGCGGTTTACAAGGAATGTCTGAAAGACGGCACGCTTCTGACGCTGGCGGAGGCGGGAGCCGTGATCGAGGCTCCCAACTGTGGTCCCTGCATGGGCGTACACCAGGGGATTCCGGGAGACAATGAGGTGGTGGTAGCCACACAGAACAGAAACTTCAAGGGACGCATGGGAAATCCGACAGCAAGCATTTATCTTTCCAGCCCGGCGACCGCCGCTGCCACCGCGCTGACGGGATATATCACCGATCCCAGAGAAGTTATGGAATAGGGAGGAAGAAGAGTATGATCAGGGAAAATATTGAAGGAAAAGCATGGAAATTCGGAAGCAATGTGAGCACGGACTCGATTGCCCCCGGACGTCTTCTGTCACTGAGGGCCAATCCGAAAGAGTATGCCAAGCATGTGCTGGAGGACGCCCGGCCGGAGTTTTCCAAAGAAGTTCAGAAAGATGATTTCATCGTGGCCGACAAAAACTTCGGATGCGGTTCCAGCCGTGAGATTGCGCCCATCATCATAAAGGAAGCAGGCGTGGGAGCCGTTCTGGCCCAGTCTTTCGGGCGCATCTTCTACCGCAATGCCATCAACAACGGAATGCTGCTGATTGAATGCGATACGGACCGGATCCAGGACGGAGACCAGCTGTTTGTGGACATTGCCAACCGTGTGATCAGAAAAAAGAATGATCCGGACTTTAAAATGGAATTTGCGCTGTCTGACAAAGAAGTAAAAATCGTAAATGAGGGCGGACTCCTGAATTATATCGAGAAATATCATTCCCTGGATATATAAAAAGCCGGGACGGAGGGAAAAATGGACGAAAAGGGAACGCCGTTAGGGACATTGGCGGCTTACACGGTAAACTTTGATCTTTCACGGGTTCCCGGCCATGTGGTCCGGGCGGCAGAGTTCTGTGTGCTGGATACTCTGGGTTCTGCGCTGGGGGCATCCCATGATCCGGAACTTTCAGAACTCTGCCGGACGGTCCGGAAGCTGGGATCGGGAAACGGATATCAGGCTTCGGTCTGGGGGTATGACGGGACCCTGAATCTCAATGAAGCCCTTCTTCTGAACGGGATGATGGCGCATGCGCTGGAGCTGGATGACGTACATACCGCCTCCAAATCCCATATCGGAGCGGTGGTGGTCCCCGCCGCGTGGGCCTGCGCGGAGGCACTGGAGAGGGACGGAAAGGCGTTTCTGGAGGCGGTGCTGATGGGGTATGAAGTCATGGGACGGATCGGGAAGGCCATGGACGTGGTCAGCAACCGGAAAAGAGGATGGCATACCACCGGTATCATCGGAACATTCGGAGCCGCGGCGGCCGCCGGAAAACTTCTGGGCCTTGACCGGGAAAGAATGATCTCCGCGCTGGGAATGGCCGGCACCCAGTCCAGCGGACTATGGGCATTTCTGGGAGAAGGCTCTTCCTGCAAGAAACTGCATCCTGCCAGGGCTGCCGTCAACGGGGTGACAGCAGCGTTTCTGGCAGCAGGCGGCATGACCGGGCCGGAACATATCCTGGATGCGGAGGACGGCGGACTCTACCGGGCTGTTTCAGACAGGTTTTATCCGGAGAGGCTGACAGACGGGATTGGCGGAGATTATGAAATCCTGCATATGGACAAAAAGCCCTATCCATGCTGCCGCACCACGCATCATGCCATCGATGCCGCTCTGGCACTGAGAGAACAGGCAGGGGCTGAAGAGATGGAAGAAATACGGGTGGAGACCTACGGAGTGGGAGTCCTGCAGTGCGGAAGCCGGCAGTATCCGGGAAATCCGGGACAGGCCAAATTCAGCATCCCCTATACGGCTGCAGCGGCACTGGTGAAGGGACGGGTGACCCAGGAGGAATTTACGGAGGAAGCTCTGGCGGATCCGCGGATTCGGAAGCTGGCGTCTTGCATCCGCGTGGAAGAAGCAGAGGAGTTTACGGACCGGTATCCGGGACAATGGGGAAGCCGCATGACCATTACGCTGAAAGACGGGACGACAATACAGAAACAGGTGGACGACATGTCGGGCAGCGAGAAGAATCCACTGTCTGAAAAACAGGAGACAGACAAATTCATCGGTCTGGCCGGAGCCGTTTATCAGGACGAAAGACGGGAGAGGCTGATGAAAACCATCCTTTCTCTGGAGACATGCAGCCGTCTGCCGGGAATTTTTGGAGAGGGCAGATTATGATAACTTTGATTGATCAGCCGGTCTGGCTTTTTGACGGCACAGAGCTTGTAAAGGCAGACTCGGTTTCAGAAAAGGAAATAAAAAAATATGGCGTACCCGGTGAGGACCGCCTTTCGGACGAAGAAGGACGGAAAGAGACCATAACCTATGGGATACTGAAAAGCCACAGTACCGGAAAGGACGGAGATTTTCATATTACATTCGATTCCCTGATTTCCCATGACCTGACCTATGTGGGGATCATACAGACAGCCAGGGCCAGCGGACTGAAAGAGTTCCCGCTGCCTTATGTGCTGACCAGCTGCCATAACAGTCTCTGTGCCGTCGGCGGTACCATCAACAGGGACGACCATTGGTTCGGAATGACGGCCTGTCAGAAATATGGCGGAATCTTTGTTCCGGCAAACCAGTCCATCATTCACTCTTATGCCAGGGAGATGCTGAGCGGGTGCGGACGCATGGTGCTGGGATCCGACAGCCATACCAGGTATGGAGCCCTGGGTACCATGGGAATCGGAGAAGGCGGAGGCGAACTGGTAAAGCAGCTTCTCAATAAGACCTATGACATTTCCATGCCCAAGGTAGTGGCCGTTTACCTGACGGGGACACCCAGAGCGGGAATCGGGCCTCAGGATATTGCCCTGAGCCTGGTGGGAGCCGTATTCAGAAACGGATTCGTAAAAAATGCAGTGCTGGAATTCGTGGGCCCCGGGATCCATGGCCTTTCCATGGACATGAGAAACGGCATTGACGTCATGACCACGGAAACCGCCTGCCTCAGCTCTGTCTGGTGCACCGACGAAAAGACGGGCCGGTACTTTGCCGTGCACGGCAGACCTGAAGCATATCATCCGATGCAGCCCGGCCGGGCAGCCCGTTATGACAAGGCCATTGTCATGGATCTGAGCCGCGCCGAATCCATGGTGGCTCTTCCCTTCCATCCCAGCAACGCGGTTTCCATCCGGGAACTCAATGAGAATATGATGGACATTCTGGCGCATACGGAGGAAGAGGCCAACAAGCAGATCGAAAATCCTGCGCTTTACCTGGATCTGCGCAGCAAGGTGAAAAATGGACGTCTGAAAGTGGACCAGGCAGAGATTGCCGGCTGTTCCGGCGGCAGCTTCGAGAACATCGTCCATGCGGCCAGGATCCTGGAAAAGGGAAGCCTGCCCGAAGGATTCTTCCCGTTCAGCATTTATCCGGCCAGCAATCCGGTGCTTCTGGAGCTGGAAAAGAATCACACGGCGGAAATGCTGATCAGCGAAGGCGTGATCCTGAAGCCTGCCTTCTGCGGCCCCTGCTTTGGTGCGGGAGACGTGCCGGCCAACGGCGCCCTGTCCCTTCAACATACCACAAGAAACTTCCCCAACAGGGAAGGCTCCAAGCCCAAGGACGGACAGATGGCCAGCGTCGCCCTGGCAGACGCCAGAACCATCGCCGCCACGGCCATAAACGGAGGATATCTGACGGCAGCAACAGAAATAGGATTTGATCCTTCGGAGCCGGAATATCATTTTGATGACAGCTCTTACAGACGGACCGTATATCAGGGCTTTGGAAAAGCAGATCCGTCCTGCAGCCTTCGGTTTGGCCCCAATATCGCGGATTGGCCGCAGATGATTCCCATGGCGGACAGGATCCTGATGAAGGTATCCTCCGTCATTACGGACCCGGTCACCACCACCGATGAACTGCTGCCGTCGGGAGACGCGTCCTCCTATCGTTCCAATCCGGAGAAGATGTCCGCGTTTACCCTTTCCAGACGTGATCCCGGCTATGTGCCAAGCGCAAAGTCCTTGAGGGAACTGGAAAGTTTAAGAAGAAAGGGGGAAATCTCCGAAGAACTGAAAGATCTGGCAGAAGCGTGCATCGGACGGATGAAACTGCATCTGACAGCGAAAGAATTTCTGGCGGAAACAGAACTGGGCTCCTGCATCTGCACCATAAAGCCGGGGGACGGCTCTGCCAGGGAACAGGCGGCATCCTGTCAGCGGGTTCTGGGAGGAATCGCCAATATCTGTGTGGATTACGCAACCAGAAGATACCGTTCCAATGTGATCAACTGGGGAATGATTCCCTTTACGGCGGAAAGGGAAATCATTGAATCTCTGGGACGGGAAGAGTATATTTTAATTGAAGGCATCCAAAAAAGCCTGGAAGAGGGCGCGGCGTCAGTAACGGGCACCGTCCTTTGCGAAGGAAAGGAACCCAGGGAGATCCTGCTTCAGATCCCTGAAATGACGGAGGAGGAGCGGAAGATCATTCTGGCGGGAGGCCTCATCAACTACTATGCGGAAGACAGTTCCAATGAAGAAGGCAGGTGCGGAAAATGAAATATGATTTTGACCAGGTGATTGACCGGAAAAATACCCAGAGCTCCAAATGGGACAATGTGGGAGTGCGTGTGGGAAATCCCGATGCCCTTCCGATGTGGGTGGCGGATATGGACTTTCCCTGTCCGAAACCGCTGGTGGACGCGGTGATCCGGAGAGCGGAGCACGCGGTTTACGGATACAGCTTTGTGGTGCCGGAATTCTATGAGGCCACCATTGGCTGGATGAAGAGACAGCACGGCTGGGATGTGAAAAAGGAATGGCTTACCTTTGCGACGGGGATTGTTCCGGTGATGAATACCATGATCCAGGAATATACGGAGGAAGGCGACGAGATCATCGTTCAGCAGCCGGTCTATCATCCGTTCGGATTTGCCATCCGTGACAACAAGCGTATTATGAGCAACAACGCCCTGATCTACCGGGACGGCCGCTACGAGATGGATTTTGAAGATCTGGAACAGAGGGCAAAGAGCCCCAGAGCAAAACTGATGATTCTCTGCAGTCCCCATAATCCGGTGGGGCGGGTATGGAAAGAGGAAGAACTGCGCCGGGTAGGAAATATCTGTGCGGAAAACGGCGTGATCCTTGTGGTGGATGAGATCCATTCAGATCTGATTTTCCGGGGTCATCATCATGTTTCCCTGGCAGCTCTGGATGAAAAATACGCAATGAACACCGTCACCTGTGTGGCGCCGTCCAAGACATTCAACTGTGCCGGAGTCAGGTGTTCATGCCTGATCACGCCCAATCCGGAAATAAAGAAGCGCCTGGAAAGCCGGTTCCAGAGAAACCGCAGCATCCAGCAGAGCATATTTGCGCTGCCGGCCTATGTGGCGGCCTATACGGAGTGCGACGACTATCTGGAACAGCTGGTTCCGTACCTGGAGGCCAATGCCGAATATCTGGACCAGTATCTGAAGGAGCACATGCCGAAGATCCATATGGTAAAGCCGGAGGGAACCTACCTGATGTGGCTTGACTGTTCGGAACTGGGATTTACCCCGGACGAACTGGCAGAATTCTTTATCCATACCTGCCGTGTGGCCATCAGCCGAGGAGACGGCTTCGGCGAGGCCGGCGGCCAGTTTGTGAGAATGAATATCGGCTGTCCGAGGGCGACGCTGCGGCAGGCGCTGGAACAGATCCGAGAAAAATATCAGGAACTTTGGAAATAGATCCGGAAAATGAATACAGGAGGGACGGAAAATGGAGTTTTTTGTTACGAATAAAGAACTGAGAGCATTCAGGGAAGCATTCAGGAAAGAAAGAGGAAACAGGGCGGCTATGGCGGCTGTCACCAATGCAGGGATCAACGGGGCGGCAAAAAATCAGGAAGTATTCCGCAGCGTGACGCATGAATTCTCCCTGAGTCTGGATCCGGGAAAGGTGACGGCTCAGAAACAGAGCGGACGCTGCTGGATGTTTGCGGCCATGAACGTACTTCGGTATCATCTGATGCACAGCCTGAATCTGGATAATTTTGAACTGTCACAGAACTATACGCTGTTTTACGACAAACTGGAAAAGAGCAATTACTTTCTGGAAAATATTCTGGAGACCCTGGAAGAGCCTACGGAAGGACGTCTGATCGACTGGCTTGTAAAATCTCCGCTGGGAGACGGGGGCCAGTGGGATATGATCTGCAGCCTGATCATGAAATACGGAGTGGTTCCCAAATACGCCATGCCGGAAACCGCGGTTTCATCCATGACAAAAGAGATGAACGGGTATCTGACGGAGAAGTTAAGGGAGTTTGCCTGCCGCCTGCGCCGGGAATTCCGGGAAGGGAAGCCGGTAGTGGAACTCAGGGCGGAAAAGGAAGAAATGCTGAAGACCATTTACCGCATTCTCTGCATCTGCCTGGGCGAGCCGCCGGAACGGTTTGATTTTGAAGTGACCGGAAAGGATCAGGTATTCCACAGAGAGTGCGGGGTGACTCCGCAGGAATTCTATGAAAAGTATATCGGCCTGGACCTGACCGAATATGTGAGTCTGATCAACGCCCCGACAAAGGATAAGCCGTTCCACAGAAGCTACACGGTCAAATATCTGGGAAACGTCAGGGAGGGCCGGCAGGTCAGATATCTGAACCTGGAGATCGAAGAACTGAAAAGGGTGGCGATCCGGCAGATGCAGGACGGATTCCCGGTCTGGTTCGGCTGTGATGTGGGAAAACGGTCTTCCAGGGAAGACGGCATCATGGATTTGAATATGTATAATCTGAAGGACATGTTCGATACGGACTTTTCCATGAGCAAGGCCGAAAGGCTGGATTACGGCCAGAGCAAAATGTCCCATGCCATGGTTTTCCAGGGAGTGAATCTGGATGAAAATGGCAGACCCAATCGCTGGAGAGTGGAGAACAGCTGGGGGGAAGACCGGGGAAAAGACGGATTTTTTGTCATGAGCGACGCCTGGTTTGATGAATATATGTATCAGATCGTGGTGAAAAAATGCTATCTGACTGAAGAAGAAAAACGCGAGTATGAAGCGGAGCCCACGGTGCTGGAGCCATGGGACCCCATGGGGGCGCTGGCCTGACAATATTTCTCATGGCCCGGCTTTGACATTTTGTCCTGAATCGTGTACAATACATATTTGTACAATATGTTTCAGGAGCTGCGTATTATGAAGATAAAGTTGAGCCAACGTAAAGTTCATCTTGAAGGAGCTGTCGCATCAATGATTAATAAGTCATAGATGCGGCAGCATCTTTTTGCCTCTTTTACGTCAAAATAATCTTATCTTTCATTCTTTTTCCACAAAAAGGCGAACTTCAATAGACCTTTTCTGAAAAAAGGTTTATTTTCAGGATTTGCTTTTGCCCTGTCAAAATCAGACGTGTTCTTTCAGAGGAAATAAATGCTGCCCTGTCCTTTCCTCCTGGATTTTATGGTGAAGTTTATTCATGTTATATCCAATTGCCAACAGGATACTCTGGGCGGTTACATTTGCCATCCCACGATACAGATATCGTCTGAATTCCATATCCTCTTTGATGTTTGCAAAACTTCCTTCCACCTGGATGCTTCGATTCATCCGAAGTTGTGTTCCGTAATTACTGGTGATCCGTTCCAGTGTCTCCTGGCGTTTCTCTTTCATTTTTTTCGAAACATACAGTACTTTCTGGCGGTCTTCCATTGGCGTTTTACAGTTATTCCCCTTAATACATTCGGTTTTGTAAGGACATCCACTGCAGTTGCTGCTTCGATATACGGTAACCGTTCTCCGATAACCACTGTCTGTCTTTTCTTTCTTCTCATACTGGGCTGTCAGTGCCTGTCCATTCTTGCAGTAATAACAGTCCGCTTCCTTATCATACTCCATGTTTTCCATTCGTCCGATATCCTTCGCATATTTTAGAGTTTTGGAAATCTCATAGTTTTGCGGTTTGATATAGGATAGCTGGCCGTTCTCTTCTAAAAACAGATAGTTTTCTTCACTTTCATATCCTGCATCCGCTACAATCTCCTGATATTTAAACGGAAGGCAGCATTCCATATCTTTCAAAAACGGGATCAGTGTTCTCGTATCTGTAGGTCGTGCACTGATATCCAGCCATGCGATGTATTCCGAATCCACTCCATGCTGGAGATTATAAGCTGGTTTCAGCTGCCCGTTGAGCATCACATCTTCCTTCAGCCGCATAAACGTCGCATCCGGATCTGTTTTGGAATAACTGTTGCGCTCTCCGCAGATATGGAGCTTTTGGTTGTATTCTTTCAGTTTGGCTATGTAACTTTCCAGAGTTTCTATTGATTTCTGAAGACGGGGCCTTCGCCGTCCGGTTCCGTAGGTAAAGACAATGCTCTCCTCCTGCATGATCCTGTAAAGCTTTTTACGCAGTCTTTTTAAAGTGTGAAGGGAGACGTTCTCATTATGAACAATTGTGAGTCCGTAAAGATTTTCGCATTCTTCCACGAGGACAAGGAGTTTATCAAAAAGTTTTTCCTGATTTTTTGTAACGGTCTTTCTCCATACAAAAGTATATTTGTTCGCGACGGATTCGATTTTTGTCCCATCAATAAAGATACTTTTTCCTGAGATTTCTCCAAGAGAATACAAGAATTCGGTTACATCGGCTAATATCTTTTTTGAACATTGTGAGAAATGCAGAGAAATAAAACGGGCAAAGGTTGCATGATCAGGAACAGGCTTTTCTTCCAAAAGATACATGAAATTGATATCTCTGCGGCATGCAGTTTCGATATCCCGGCTGGAATAAATTCGATTCATGCTGGCGTAAACCATGATCTTAAGCAGCTGCTTCGGTGTTGCCTGATTTTTCTTTATCTTTCCATAAGTCTGATAAAGATCGCTGAGTTCCATTCCCTCCACAAACGCACTCAGAAGACGGACCGGATCATCTGCCGGAATCAAAATTTCCACATCCAGCGGAAGTTTGATTTGATAATACGGAGAAGATAGAGTATAATCTTTCTGTAAGATTTTATTTAGTCGCATAAATAAATTTTACACAAAGAGCCAGGCCTTGCATAGACCTGGCTCTTTGTCTTTGTAATAAAAAGTGCTGCCGCACTAATTATTTAGTGCGACAGCTCCTTTTTGATAAGCTTGCTTTAAACTACGATCAATTATTCGTCGGCACAAACTGTGCCACCCGTCCGGCAAATTCCGCCAGGTTCTGGGTCTGGAGAAGCACCCGCCCGGGGCCGGTGAGCCTTGTGAGGAACAGTCCCTCGCCGCCGAAAAAGATATTTCCAAGTCCTTTTACGGTTTCGATCTCATAGCGGACGCTGCGGTCAAAGGCCACCACATTGCCGGTATCGACCTTCAGGATCTCGCCGGGAGCCAGCTGCTTTTCCACCAGGTCGCCGTCCACCTCTAAGAAGGCGATGCCCTGTCCGCTGATATCCTGGAGGATAAAGCCCTCTCCGCCGAAGAAGCCGGAGGAGATTTTTTTCGTAAAGGAGATATTAACGTTTACGGAATTCTGGGCGCACAGGAAGGCCCCCTTCTGGCAGATCATGCCGCCGGTGGTGCCGACGTCCAGAGGGTAGATCTGTCCGGCCACAGTAGCAGCGAATGCGATGAGCGCGCCGGGCCTCTGGGCGGTATAGGTGGCCATAAACAGGGATTCTCCTGCAAACATGCGGCCGATGCCCTTCATAAGGCCGCCGCGGGTATTGGTGGCCATGGCGATCCCGTCGCTCATCCATGTCATGCCTCCGGACTGGGTAAATACGCTTTCGCCCACAGAGTCGAACAGGATCTCCACAGCGGGCATGGTGTCGCCTACGATACGATATTTCATATGGGTCCCTCCTTTAAGTGATAAATGAATGGAAAGCCGCCGCCTTCACAGCCTCATGGAACTGAGAAGGGGCCGACGGATCTGTTTTTATCATTCTATCATACAGACCGCAGGGTGAACAGACAGAAACATTTCAAAAACGTTACGCTTTTATTAATTCTTCCGCGGGCACTTGTGCGGATTCCGGGCGGATGTTAGAATGAACGCAGGATGGTGATCAGAATGAAAAAGTGGATCATAAATACGGGAATCCTGACAGGGATCTGGATGGCGCTGACCGGCTGCGGGGCTGCTGAAACAAAGACAGTCATGGACGCGGCAGCAGCTGCGGAGGCGGAAACAGAGGCAGAGACGGAGGCACAGGCCGGGATGGAGCTTCTGGAGGCGCCGGAAAGGAGAGCGGAACAGACCGTCCTTTTTCTGGAGCAGTTCGAGAGCGGGCTTTCCTTCCGGGATATGGACCGGGAAAAGGCGGCATCTTACGGCGGGCCGCTGGAGGATTCCTATGTGTTTTATGGCCGTGAAACAGAGGACGGAGCAGGCTATGTCCTGGGGATCAAGCTGCGGAAGGAAAGCCTTTTGGATGGGCTTACGGTATATGGAGAGGACGATCATATGGAGGCGGTGATCCAGAATGAACAGGACGGAGGCTATGATACGGTATATGAGCTGGACGATATATCCATATTTCTTTCCGGATCGGTCCGGGATACGGTCCCAAATGAGATCCTGTATCTGCAGCCTGAGGATCTGGAGACTCCGGAGGAGATCTTAAATGCCTTTGATATGGGATACTGCCATGGCCCTGAAGGAGCAGCCTATGTGCGGGATATGCTGGACCGGCAGGTGCGCTTTACGCCCCCGGATACGGAAGCCTATCTGTCGGTGGAGGTGGAGCGGAACGGAGAGCTCCGTACAGAATACGTTCCTCTGACATGGGAGGAGGAGCAGGAGATCCTGGGTTCCGGGGAGGAGGTTTCTCTGAAGGATGAAGGCAGCCTGGAATTTTTTGTGAGCCAGGCGACGTATGAGGAACAGGATATAGCGGGGAGTGCAGTCACGGATCCGGCCATGCGGATCGCGGAGGAACGATGCGGATTCCAGCCTTCTCATACTGAATCCGATATGGACATAGAAAAGAAAGAAGAAACCAGAGAAGAGGCAGAGAAAGAGAACGAAGAGGAAGCCGGAGAAGATACCGGGGAAGAGAACGAAGAAGCCAGAGAAGAAGCTGGAGAAGAGAGCGAAGAAGCCAGAGAAGAAGTTGGAGAAAGGGTCAGGGAGACCATGGAAGATGGAGAAGCCGATGGAGACTAGAAAAAATAGTTTATTAGAAAAATTAGAAAAATATGGAAAATCGGATTTTTATCCATTTCATATGCCGGGCCATAAAAGACAGGATTTTTTAAACGGCTTTCCGGATCCGTATTCCATTGACATTACAGAGATCGACGGCTTTGATAACCTGCACCATGCGGAAGGGATCTTAAAGGAGTCCATGGAGCACGCGGCAGAGATCTATGGGGCGGACCGGACCTGCTATCTGGTGAATGGAAGCACCTGCGGGATCCTGAGCGCCGTCTGCGGCTCCACAGCCTGGGGAGGGAAGCTTCTTATGGCCAGGAACTGCCATAAATCGGCGTATCACGGACTGATCCTAAACCGTCTGGAGCCGGTGTACGTGTATCCGTCTTATCTGGAGGGGCCGGGGATCAGCGGAGGGATACGTCCCTCGGATGTGAGAAGGATCCTGGAGCAGGATCAAAAGCGGGAGATCCAGGCGGTTCTGGTGGTCTCTCCTACTTACGAAGGCGTCGTATCGGACATTGCAGGGATCGCGGCAGCGGCCCATGACCATGGGATCCCGCTGATCGTGGACGAGGCCCACGGCGCGCATTTTCCCTTTGGCGGAAAGGAAAGCGGTTTTCCGGAACCGGCCCTGTCCCGGGGGGCGGATGTGGTGATCCAGAGTCTCCATAAAACGCTCCCGTGCTTTACCCAGACAGCGGTCCTCCATATGAAGGGGGAGCTGGCAGACCAGGAAAGGATCTGCCGGTATCTGGGGATGTTCCAGAGCTCCAGCCCGTCCTATGTGTTCATGGCGGCCATGGAGCAGTGCGTCCGGTTCATGGACGGGGAGGGCCGGAAGGAGATGGCGGCTTATGGAAGGCGGCTGGAGCGGTTTTTCCAACGGGTAAAGGGACTCAGGAATTTAAAGGTACTGGACCGGGAGCAGCTGATGGAGGCGGAGGGTTCCGGAAAAAACGGAGCAGATCCGGGAACCGTTTCAGTGTATGACTGGGATCCCTCTAAGATCGTTGTTTCCTGCAAGGATGTATGGCTGCGGAAGGGCTCCGGCGAAAGGGAACGGCTGGGCGGAGAGGCCCTGGGAACCATTCTGCGGGAGCGGTATCATCTGGAAATGGAGATGTGCGCGCCGGAATATGTCATCGGGATGACGTCGGTGATGGATACGGAGGAGGGGCTTCTTCGTCTGGAAAAAGCCCTCTGGGAGCTGGATCAGGAGCTGGATGCGGGGCCGGAACGTACTTACGGCAGAACAAAGGAGCGGCAGGGGACAGAAGGTCTTTCTGAGCTTCCACAGCCGCCTTTAAGGCTTTCCCCGGCGGAGGCCATGGAAATGTCCGGGATCAGAAAAAAATTGTCCGAAAGCGCCGGCAGCGTGTCACGGGAATTTATCTATCTGTATCCTCCGGGGATCCCGGTCCTGGCTCCGGGGGAGGAGATCACAAAGGGCGTTCTGGACCGGGTCGCCTGGTATGCAGCAATGGGCCTGTCCGTCCAGGGCCTGGAGGATCCATCCCTTTCCACCATAATAACGGTTGCGGAAAAATAAGGATTTATGTTACAATGGCAGTCAGCTGGGCCGATGTGGAGCATGGCGCAGATATTGTACAGAAAAAGAGGACGGAGCGCGGAAAATGGGCAGGATCTTTTATATCATGGGCAAGAGCGCCACTGGAAAGGATACGGTATTTAAAGAGCTTTTAAAGAGGAAGCCGGAGCTTACAACGGTGGTTCCCTATACCACCCGACCCATCCGGGAGGGAGAGACCGACGGGGTGGAATATTTTTTTACCTCGCCAGAAAAGCTGGAGGTGCTAAAAAATTCCGGAAAGCTCGTGGAGCTTAGGACGTATGAAACGGTCCTGGGACCCTGGAGCTACTTTACCATGGACGACGGCCAGTTTGACATCCATGGGGAAGGGGACTGTCTGATGATCGGGACCCTGGAATCCTATGAAAAGATGTGCCGGTACTACGGAAACGGGGCGCTGGTCCCGGTTTATATAGAGGTCCCCGACGGGATCCGGCTTCTCCGGGCCGTGCGGCGGGAAGAAAAGCAGAAGGCGCCCAATTACAGAGAGGTCTGCCGCCGGTATCTGGCCGACGAGGACGATTTTTCTGAGGAGATCCTTTCCAGGCTCCGGATCGGAAAACGGTTTGCCAACACAGACCTGGAGGCCTGCCTGGAAGAAATTTTAAAGGAAATGGAATCACGCTGAAAATTGTGATATAATAGAAGGAAGTTTCGATAAAAGATTGGAGGGATGGTTATGCTGGAGGGTAAGGTTACAGGTTTTCAGGACATCCTTGGAAACGATATGGTCAAAGAGCATTTTAAAAAGGCCATCGAAAATCATAAAATATCTCACGCATATATTCTGACAGGCGAGGCCGGAATGGGGAGAAAATCCATCGCCAATGCATTTGCCATGACGCTCCTTTGCGAAAAGGGCGGCAATGAGCCTTGTATGGTATGCCATTCCTGTAAACAGGTCCTTGGGGGAAACCACCCGGATCTCATTTATGTGACCCACAGCAGGCCGGGCAGCATCGGTGTGGACGATATACGGGAGCAGATCAACGATACCATCATGATCCGGCCGTACAGCAGCTACTATAAGATCTATATTGTGGACGAGGCGGAGAAGATGACGGTCCAGGCCCAGAACGCCCTTTTAAAGACCATGGAGGAGCCGCCGGCGTATGCGGTCATTATCCTCATCACCACCAACCAGGAGGCGTTCCTTCCCACGATCCTCTCCAGATGTGTGCAGTTAAAATTAAAGCCGCTGAAGGATTTTACGGTAAAAAGCTATCTGACGGAGCACCTGAACGTTCCGGAAAAGGAGGCGGAGATCTGCGCGGCCTTTGCCCGGGGGAATCTGGGAAAGGCCATTCATCTGGCGTCCTCTGACGAATTTAAGGAACTGTTCCAGAAAGTTATGAATATCGTGAAAAATATAAGATCCATGGATATTGCAATGCTTCTGGACTGCATCCGCGAGATCAAGGAGATGAACTTCGATATCGAAGAGGTACTGGATCTGATGCAGCTCTGGTACAGGGACGTCCTTATGTTTAAGGTGACAAAGGACCTGAACCTGCTGATCTTTAAGGATGAATATAAAATGATCAATGAACTGGGGGAAAAGGCGGACTATGCGGGGCTGGAGCAGATCCTCAGCGCCATCGACACGGCGCGGGCGAGACTGGAGGCCAATGTCAACCTGGAGCTGGTCATGGAGCTTTTGTTCCTGACCATGAAGAACCCGTCGTAAGGAGATAAGAATGATAAAAGTAATCGGAGTCCGTTTCCGCAAAGCGGGAAAGGTATATTATTTCAGTCCGGGAGATGCGGATATAAAAGCCGGGCAGCACGTGATCGTGGAGACAGCCAGGGGCGTGGAGTACGGCCATGTGGTCCTGGGAAGCCATGAGGTGGATGATAAAAAGGTGATCCAGCCCTTAAAGCCTGTGATCCGGATGGCTACGGCAGCCGACGAGGAGATCGAGAGAAGGAATAAGGAAAAGGAAAAAGAGGCTTTTAAGATCTGCCTGGAAAAGATCAAAAAGCATGAGCTGGATATGAAGCTCATCGATACGGAATATACCTTTGACAATAACAAGGTGCTGTTCTACTTCACAGCCGACGGAAGGATCGATTTCCGGGATCTGGTAAAGGATCTGGCGTCTGTATTTAAGACCAGGATCGAGCTGCGTCAGATCGGCGTCCGGGACGAGACGAAGATCGTCGGCGGCATCGGGATCTGCGGAAGGCCGCTGTGCTGCGCTTCCTATCTTTCCGAGTTTATCCCGGTGTCCATCAAGATGGCCAAGGAGCAGAACCTGTCCTTGAATCCCACAAAGATCTCCGGCGTCTGCGGAAGGCTCATGTGCTGCTTAAAGTACGAGGAAGAGACGTATGAGGAGTTAAACGGGAGACTTCCCAATATCGGGGATTATGTGACCACCGACGACGGCTTAAAGGGTGAGGTCCACAGCGTCAGCATCCTAAGACAGCTGGTAAAGGTCGTGGTCACCGTCAACGGAGACGAAAAGGAGATCCGCGAATATAAGGTGGACCAGCTGAAGTTCCGTCCCAAGAGGAAAAAGGAGAAAATGAGCATCAGCGACGCGGAATTAAAGCAGCTGGAGGCCCTGGAGAAAAAAGAAGGGAAATCGAAGCTGGATGATAATTGATCTGATGGAAAATGAACGGCTGGACGACCTTCAGAGAAACGGTCTGAAGATCATCCAGAGGACCGACGGCTTCTGCTTCGGAATGGACGCGGTGCTGCTGTCCGGGTTTGCAGCGGTAAAGCCCGGGGAACGGGCGCTGGATCTGGGGACCGGGACGGGGATCATTCCCCTCCTCCTTTCTGCAAAAACAAAGGGAGAGCATTTCACCGGTCTGGAGATCCAGACGGAGATCATGAAAATGGCCCAAAGGAGCGTGGCCTTAAACGGTCTGGAAAAAAAGATCGAGATCATACAGGGAGACATTAAGGAAGCCAGCCGGATCCTCGGAGCGGCTTCCTTTGATGTAGTGACCTCAAATCCCCCCTATATGAACGACGCCCATGGACTTAAGAATCCAGGGGATGTGAAGGCCATTTCCCGCCATGAGGTGCTCTGTACATTGGAAGATGTAATACGGGAGGGGACAAGGGCGCTGAAGCCCGGAGGCCGGTTCTACATGGTCCACAGGCCCCACCGGCTGGCAGAGATCATCACGGTAATGAAGCAGTATAAGCTGGAGCCAAAGCGGATGAAATTTGTCCATCCCTTTGTGGATAAGGACGCCAATATGGTGCTCATCGAGGCGGTCCGGGGCGGGGGAGCCTGGCTTAAGCTGGAGCCTCCGGTGATCGTTTATAAGGAGCCGGGAGTCTATACAGACGAGATCTATGAGATATACGGATATTAGGGGCCGTGTCCAGGGAACATGGCGCCTTTGCCGGGGATAACAGAAGCCGTTGGAAAGGAGATACAGACATGGCGGGAAAGCTATATTTATGTGCAACGCCCATTGGAAATCTGGATGATATCACCCTGCGGGTGTTAAATACATTAAAAGAGGTGGACCTGATCGCCGCAGAGGATACCCGCCACAGCATCAAGCTCTTAAATCATTTTGATATTAAAACGCCCATGACCAGCTACCATGAGTACAACAAGGTGGAGAAGGCCAGGTATCTTGTGGATAAGCTTCGGGAAGGAACCAATATTGCGTTGATAACCGACGCGGGAACGCCAGGGATCTCGGATCCCGGTGAGGAGCTGGTGAAGCAGTGCTATGAGGCTGGGATCGAGCTGACCTCTCTTCCGGGACCTGCCGCCTGCATCACGGCCCTGACCATCTCCGGCATGGCCACCAGGCGCTTTGCCTTTGAGGCCTTTCTGCCCCCGGATAAAAAAGAAAAGCAGAGGATCCTGGAGGAGCTAAAGCAGGAGACCAGGACCATCATCCTCTATGAGGCGCCCCACCGGCTGGTCAGGACCCTGGAGGAGCTTCTGGAGGCACTGGGAGAGCGGAATATCACCATCTGCCGGGAGCTGACAAAGAAATATGAGACAGCCTTTAAGACCACCTTTTCCGGGGCCCTGGCCCACTATGAAAACGAGGAGCCCAGAGGCGAGTGCGTCATCGTCATAGAGGGGAAGAGCCTGGAGGAGATCGAAAAGGAAAAGGCAGCGGCCTGGGAGGACATGACGGTGGAGGAGCACATGGACCTGTACCTGGAACGGGGCCTGGACCGGAAGGAAGCCATGAAGCAGGTGGCAAAGGACCGGGGGATCAGCAAAAGGGATGTATATCAGGTGCTGGTGGGAAGAGAATAAGCAGGGTCAGGCCTATTCTGTTTCAAAGGCTTCCCTTACATCAGAAAGAAATTTTGTGATGGGCAGCGTCTGAGGACAGCTGCTCTCACATTTTTTACAGCCGATGCAGTCTGCCGGGCCTCCGCCGGAAGCGGTCATGTTCTGGTAAACGGGAGCGATCTTCCAGCCGTCTCCGGGATTTTGTTTATATTCGTTATACAGTCTGAAATATTCCGGTATATGGATCTTTTTCGGACATCCGCTGACACAGTAGTCGCACCCGGTACAGGGGATCGCAATGGAGTTCCTTAAAAGGCCGGCAGCTTCAAAAAGAACGCTCTGTTCGTATTCGCTCAGCGGCTGGCTGCACGCCAGATTATCCAGGAGCTGCTCCATGGTGTTCATTCCGCTGAGGACGATCTCCACCTCCGGAAGGCTTTCTGCAAACCGGACCGCATAGGAGGCCTGGATGGCGCGTAAGGATCTCATCCAGAAGCTCTGCGGAATCATGATAGGAAAATCCTGTCTTTATAGCTGTTCCAGTCTTTTTCAATTCTTCAAGAAATTCAAATTCCTTATATTTTTCAGCAATTTCATAATGCTTTCCATTGAGCCAGTGGAGAAGGTATACGTCAAAGAAATCCACCTGGCAGCGGTCCTGCTGTTCCTTAAAGTACCGGTAACAGTCTTCGCGGCAGGTCATTTTATAGCCTGGCAGCTTGTCGGCCAGGAGAAAGGCGTTCCGGGGATGGCGTTTCACAACAGATTCCCGGATGGCCCATTCGCTTTTTCCATCCAGATAGGTATAGGCAGTGTCAAAATAGTTCTGCCCGTGGGATAAAAATACGTCGGTCATCTGATTCAACAGGCTTAAGTCGATCTCTCCGGCCGGGGTCACCGGGAGGCGTAAGAAACCAAAGCCCAGCTTGTTCATATGGGATTCCTCCGTTTCTGTATTTGAAGATGGGGCTGCTGCAAAAGGGAAACTCAGAATCCGTTTTTTGCAGCAGCCCCAAAATTGGAAAATGTACGTTATCTTGTCTGAATCGCCATCATCCAGTAATGGTTATCGTTAAAATCAAAGGTGCCGATCTCTGTCATATGGGCCTTTTTTGTATGGGCGGCATAGCTGCGCCCGTTGATCTGGTTGATGAAGGTCACCATGACGGGGTACTGGTCCTCAAACTGCTTCAGAGATGCCTTGAAGATCCCTTCAAAAACGCCTGTGCCACGGACGGAAACGTCCACGCAGACGGGGCCGTACTGGTAGGTATTGGTTTCATCTAAGGCGGTTCCCTCAAAGGGCATGTCCGGCAGCACCTCGGTCATGCGCTTCATGATGGGGACCTGCATCCAGTAATCCCATCCCGCGGCCAGGGCAAAGGCCTTTACGGCCCCGGTGTCATCCTTTGCTAAGGTTACGCCCCTCCGGTTTACGATGAGATCCTCAAACTGCTGGTCCGAGAGCTTGGTGGTCACGAAGCCGCCGGGGATATCCTCCTGGGAAATGGTATCCTTATGATATCTTGCCAGCAGGGCTTTGATCGCCGGCAGATCCTCCATGGTCGCCAGTGTGTATTCCATCTGTATCATCCTCCGTTTTTATTTTATACCTGGATTATAATATGGAGGCAGGAAAAACACAACGGATAAAAGGTAAGGTTTCAGGATCAGAGAAATTTCACCCGCAGGCTCCGGATGGCCGGGGACTTGGCCAGGACCGTATAGGCCACGCCGCCCAGGACGATCCCGGCAGCAGTCTGGGCGATCAGGGTGAAGCATTCGGCCATGGCCACGCCCCCGCCGTAAAGGGGGATCTTCACCAGCGTATAGCCGATCACATGGAAGATGCCGCCGATGACGGCCCCGGCCAGCCAGGAATATTTAAAATGGGGCAGCAGCCGGTACATGACGAGTCCCATGATCAGCGCCCAGCCGCCCTTTAAGACGATGGTGGGGAGGACCCAGGCGGCGTATCCGGCGATAAAGTCGGAGAGTCCGGCTCCGATGGCCCCGGCCAGCATTCCGCGGCGGGTGCCGAACAGGCAGACCGTGAGGAGGATCATGCAGTCCCCCAGATGGGTGTAGCCGAAGGCTGTGGGGATCTTGAAAAAATACGTTCCGGTAAATACCAGGGCGGCCATGAGGCCGGTGATGGCCATATCCAGGGTGGGATCACAGGCCCGGCCAGGTTTGGAGGAATGGGTTGTATGCATAGCAGGCACTCCTTTTTTTGTTCGCTCAGGATCTTATTTCAGACCCATGAATTTTGCAGCATTGTTATAGAAAATATTTTCCAGGCCCTCGTCATTTACGCCGCAGGCCATGACCTTCTGGATTTCCACGGTGGGATGATGGAACGGGGAGTCGATGCCGAACATGACACGTTCGTGGCCCACGGTCTCATAGGCGTTGGCGATCTGGCAGCTCATGGACGTGCCGGAGGTCTCCAGCCAGATGTTTTCATATCTTTTAGCCATGGTGATGGCCGCGTCCACATAGACGCCGTGGGCATGGCCCATATGGATCATTACCATAGGAAGCTTCGGGTGGCGCTCCGCTAAGAGGCCGATCTGCCAGGGAAGGGAGAAGGGCGGATGGCCGGAGTGGACGAACAGAGGCTTTCCGTATGCCTCGCAGATCTCTGCCACAGGATCCACACAGGGAGCGTCGGCGGTGTAGCCGTCAAAGAGGGGCTGGAGCTTGGCTCCGGCAAAGTGCTCGTCCCGGATGTAGTGTTCCAGGGCATCGTAAGCCGCCTTTCCTTCGGCGCAGTTGATCCACATTAAGGGGATGATCTTCTGGGGCTCTGCCCGGAAGGCCGCCGCTGTCTCTTCATTGGTGTGCGGACCGCTGGCCACCAGAATGGTCTTTTCTATCTTGTAGGTCTCCATCTGCTGTAAGAGGCGTTCCGTATCAAAGTGAATGTTAAAGGGACTTCCGAAGGCGCCGATATGGGTATGGGCGTCGATTTTTTTAAAGCGTGCAAATTCGTTGCTGGCGTTCATGAACGATTCTCCTTTCCGAGTGTTTTTTCGGCTTCCGGGACCACCGGGAGACGGTGTGAGCCTGGGGACTCTGGAAGCCGATTGACTTTATGGCATCATCATATAGAATAATTGGCATTGTTTAAATAGCCAATTTTAGAATATTTGACCAGTCCAGATGGAGGGAGGATATGCCGCCAGGGAAATCCGCGTATGGGCCGGCCCATTTTATGGGGAAGTCCCGCAGGGGGGACCGTTCTGGTGTAAAAAGAATTGGCCGCAGGCAAAAGGGCAGATGAAAAGGAGCAGATTCTGGGCCTTCTCTTTCCGGTGTGAACAAAAATTCCAGAAAAACCTCTTGACAAATCCTATTCCAGGACGTAACATAGGCAATATAATTTGAATATCAAAATATTTGAAACCAAAAACAAAATTCGACAAGGACAGAGTATGAAAGCCAGAATTGCAGGAATCGGCGCATATGCACCGGAGAGAGTCGTGACCAACGACCAGCTATCAGAGATCGTGGATACCAGCGATGAATGGATCCGAAGCCGCACCGGCATATCGGAGCGGCGGATCTCCACAGGAGAGACCACCAGGGATCTGGCGGCGGAGGCAGCCAGGCGGGCCTTAAAGGCCGCGGGCGTGGATGCCCGGGAGCTGGACATCATCATCCTGGGAACCTCGTCGCCGGACAACAATTATCCCAGCGACGCATGCAGCGTCCAGGCCATGATCGGCGCGGAAAACGCCGTGGCCTTTGATATTTCGGCGGCCTGCGCGGGATTTATTTTCGCCATGAACATCGTCCATGGATTTTTCCAGGCGGGGATCTATAAGACGGCCCTGATCATCGGAGCCGAGACCTTAAGCAAGGTGACGGACTGGACGGACCGGGGAACCTGCGTGCTGTTTGGGGACGGAGCCGGGGCGGCAGTCTTAAAGGCAGAGGAAACGGGAGTCGTGGATATGCTCATGGGCTCCGACGGGACGAAGGGACCGATCCTTTCCTGCACCTCCAGGACCCTGGGAAATTTCCTTACGGGAACGAAGCCGGAGCTGGGACTCATGACCATGGACGGCCAGGAGGTATTCCGGTTCGCGGTGAAAAAGGTGCCCGAGAGCATTGAGATCCTTCTGGAGCGGAATCATGTTTCCAGGGAGGAGATCAAGTATTACGTGCTCCACCAGGCCAACGAGAGGATCGTGGAGGCGGCAGCCAGGCGGTTAAAGGAGCCTATGGAAAAGTTCCCCATGACTATCAGTAAATATGGAAACACCTCTTCGGCTTCCATTCCGCTGCTTTTAAACGATATGGCGGAAAAACATATGCTTCAGCCGGGAGATAAGATTATTTTGTCCGGGTTCGGCGCAGGGATGACCTGGGGAGCCGTACTCATGGAATGGTAAAAAATTGAGAAGAAAAAGGAGATCATGACCATGTTAGAAAGAATGAAAGAGATCATCGCAGAGCAGTTAAACACAGACGCAGCAGCCATCACAGAGGAATCCTCCTTTAAGGACGACCTGGGAGCCGATTCCCTGGATCTGTTTGAGATGGTAATGGCCCTGGAGGACGAGTATTCGGTGGAGATCCCGGCAGAGGACCTTCAGAACCTGCTGACCGTGGGCAACGTAATGAAGTATTTAAAGGATAAGGGCGTAGAATAAGCCGCAGAGCGGTCGAAAAGGGTTGGAAACGGAATGAAAACTAGAATCACAGAATTGTTGGGAATTGAATATCCGGTCATCCAGGGCGGAATGGCCTGGGTGGCGGAGCATCATCTGGCGGCGGCCGTTTCTGAGGCCGGAGGCCTGGGACTGATCGGCGGCGCCAACGCACCGGGCGAGGTGGTCCGCCAGGAGATCCGAAAGGCCAGGGAGCTGACGAAAAAGCCCATCGGCGTCAACATCATGCTCATGAGCCCCTACGCCGACGAGGTGGCAAAGGTGGTGGTGGAGGAAGGCGTCCAGGTGGTGACCACCGGGGCCGGAAATCCAGGAAAATACATGAAGATGTGGAAGGACGCCGGGATCGTGGTGATCCCCGTGGTGGCTTCCGTGGCCCTGGCAAAGCTCATGGAACGGGGCGGCGCTGACGCCGTTGTGGCGGAGGGCACCGAGTCCGGCGGCCATATCGGCGAGGCCACCACCATGACCCTGGTTCCCCAGGTGGCGGATGCGGTCCGCATTCCGGTGATCGCCGCCGGAGGCATCGGAGACGGACGCGGCATCGCGGCGGCCTTCATGCTGGGAGCAGAGGCGGTCCAGATGGGAACGCGGTTCGTGGTGGCAAAGGAGTCCATCGTCCATGAAAATTATAAGAAGCGGGTCATCGGAGCCAAGGACATCGATTCCGCCGTCACAGGCAGGAGCCACGGCCATCCGGTGCGCTGCTTAAGAAACCAGATGACCAGACAGTATGTGAAGCTGGAGGAAGAGGGAAAAAGCTTTGAGGAGCTGGAGTACCTGACCCTGGGCGGCCTCAGAAAGGCAGTGATGGACGGCGATGTGACCGACGGCGTGGTCATGGCCGGACAGATTGCAGGTATGGTGAAGAAGGAACAGACCTGTAAGGAAATGATCGAAGAAATGATGGAGCAGGCAGAAAAGCTGCTGGCAAGATAAAGGCGGGAGAACAGATGGGAAAGACGGCGTTTATTTTTCCAGGTCAGGGCGCGCAGGTCTGCGGCATGGGCCAGGATTTTTATGAACATACAGAGACGGGACGGAAGATTTTTGACCGGGCTTCAGAGCTTCTGGGATTTTCCATGCCTGAGCTTTGCTTTGAAAAAAATGACCGGCTGGATATTACAGAGTATACCCAGGCGGCCATGGTGACGGTGAGCGTCGCCATGCTAAAGGTCATGGAGGAGCAGGGCTTCCGGCCGGATGTGACGGCGGGCTTAAGCCTTGGAGAATACTGTGCCCTGGCAGCTTCCGGCGTTATGACTCCGGAGGACGCCATCCTTACGGTGCGCCGCCGGGGCATCCTCATGCAGGAGGCCGTTCCTGCCGGGATCGGGGGAATGAGCGCCGTCCTGGGGATGAACGCAGAGGCCATCGACCAGGTCGTGGATCCCATAGACGGAGTCCAGGTGGCAAATTATAACTGTCCGGGACAGATCGTTATTTCCGGAAGGCTGGAGGCAGTGGCACAGGCCGCAGAGCAGCTAAAGGCGGCCGGCGCCAGACGGGTCTTGCCGTTAAACGTCAGCGGCCCCTTCCATTCCGCCCTTCTTAAGGAGGCCGGAGAAAAGCTTGGGAAATTCCTGGAAAATGTGACGGTCTCGGATCCTGTGATCCCTTATGCGGCCAATGTGACCGCAGAATATGTGACCCGGGCGGAGGAGGTAAGGCCTCTTCTGGAAAGACAGGTGTATTCTTCTGTGAAATGGCAGCAGAGCGTGGAGCGGATGATCGCAGACGGCGTGGACCGGTTCGTGGAGATCGGCCCCGGAAAGACCCTGACCGGCTTTGTAAAAAAGATCAGCCGGGATGTGAAGGCCGTGAATATTGAACGGCTGGACGATCTGGAAAAGTTAAAGGAATTGTAATAGGAGGCGGACCATGGATTTAAGCGGAAAAATTGCCCTGGTGACAGGGGCTGGAAGAGGCATCGGGCGTCAGATCGCGCTGACCCTGGCCGGATACGGAGCCATAGTGATCGTAAATTACAACGGCTCTAAGGAAAAGGCGGAAGAGACAGTGAAGGAGATCGGGGAAAACGGCGGCCAGGCGGAGGCCATCCAGTGCAGTGTGGCAGATTTTTCCCAGTCCGGAGAGCTGATCGAAGGTATCGTAAAGAAATACGGCCGGCTGGATATTTTAGTCAACAACGCCGGGATCACCAGAGATAATCTGATCATGAAAATGTCCGAGGACGATTTTGACGCGGTGGTCGCCACCAATCTGAAGGGGGCGTTCAACTGCATAAAGCACGTTTCCCGCCAGATGCTAAAGCAGAGGAGCGGCCGGATCATCAATATCTCCTCGGTTTCAGGCGTCATGGGCAACGCGGGCCAGGCCAACTACTGCGCCTCCAAGGCGGGGCTCATCGGCCTGACAAAATCCGTGGCCAGGGAGCTGGGAAGCCGCGGGATCACGTCCAACGCAGTGGCTCCCGGCTTTATCCATACAGAAATGACAGACGTTCTGCCTGATGATGTGAAAAAGGCCATGGGGGACCAGATCCCCTTAAAACGGTTCGGAGAAACGCAGGATGTGGCGGAGGCGGTGGCCTTCCTGGCATCCGACGGGGCAGCATATATCACCGGCCAGGTCCTCCAGGTGGACGGCGGCATGGCCATGTAGGAGTCAGTCTGACAAAAAGGAGAGCAAGAGAATGAACAGAGTTGTAGTAACCGGCATGGGCGCCATCACCCCCGTTGGAAACGACGTGGATACGTTCTGGAACAGTCTGAAAGAGGGGAGGGTGGGCATCGGGCCTATCACCAGCTTTGACACTGCGGATTATAAAGTAAAGCTGTCGGCAGAGGTGAAGGCGTTTGACCCGAAGCAGTATATGGATCCCAAGGCGGCCAGAAGAATGGAGCGGTTTTCCCAGCTGGCTGTGGCCGCGTCAAAGCAGGCTTTAGAGGACGCGGGCATCGACATGGAAAAAGAGGATCCCTACCGGGTGGGCGTCTGCGTCAGCTCCGGCATCGGCAGTCTCCAGGCCATTGAACGGGAGTACCAGAAGCTTCTGGAAAAAGGGCCGGGGCGGATCAATCCTCTTCTGGTGCCGTTAATGATCAGCAACATGGCCGCCGGAAACGTGTCCATCCAGTTTGGCTTAAAGGGCAAGAGCCTCAATGTGGTGACGGCCTGCGCCACCGGAACCCATTCCATCGGAGAGGCCATGCGGGCCATCCAGCACGGAGAGGCAGAGGTCATGGTGGCCGGGGGCACGGAAAGCTCCATTACCCCTCTGGGCGTGGCCGGCTTCACAAGCCTGACGGCTCTTTCCACAGCGGAGGATCCTCTGCGGGCCTCCATTCCCTTTGACGCAGAGCGCGGCGGCTTCGTTATGGGCGAAGGCGCAGGCGTCGTGGTACTGGAATCCCTGGAGCACGCGAAGGCCCGGGGCGCGAAAATCTATGCGGAGCTGGCGGGCTATGGGGCCACCAGCGACGCCTATCATATCACCTCTCCGGCAGAGGACGGCAGCGGGGCCGCAAAGGCCATGGAATACGCCATGAAGGACGCCGGAGTGAAGCCGGAGCAGATCGATTATGTCAACGCCCACGGCACCGGCACCCATCACAACGACCTGTTTGAGACAAAGGCCATCAAGCTGGCCCTGGGAGACCATGCATATAAAACAAAGATCAGCTCCACCAAGTCCATGGTGGGCCATCTGCTGGGAGCGGCAGGGGGCGTGGAGTTCATCGCCTGTGTGAGATCCATTACCGACGGCTTTGTCCATGAGACGGCGGGCCTCCGTACTCCGGATCCGGAATGTGACCTGGATTATGTAAAGGGCGGCGGCGTTTCCATGGATGTGAAGTGTGCGATCTCCAATTCCCTGGGCTTTGGCGGTCACAATGCCAGCCTGCTGGTAAAGAAGTTTGAAGAATAAAGAGGAGGGAAGGCCATGGAGATCAAGGATGTCATTGAACTGATCAAAGCCGTTTCAGACAATGGGCTGACGGGCTTTAAGATCGAGCAGGGCGATACAAAGATCGTCATTAAAAAGGAGCAGCCGGCGGTCATCCAGGCGGTTCCGGCGCTGACCGGCTTACCGGCGGCTGATGGAGCCGCGGTCCAGGCCGTTCCGGCTGTTTCCGGAATGCCGTCAAACGGGAGCCAGGGCAGTCCTGCTCCCCAGACAGATACGGCTGTATCCGACCGGGTGGTTGCCTGTCCGCTGGTGGGAACGTTTTATTCCTCCCCGGCTCCGGATGCCGAGGACTTTGTAAAGGTCGGGGACCATGTAAAAAAAGGTCAGGTCATCGGGATCGTGGAGGCCATGAAGCTGATGAATGAGATCGAATCCGAGTATGACGGCGTGGTGGAGGCCATCCTCGTGAAAAATGAGGAGACTGTGGAATACGGCCAGCCGCTTTTCAGGATCCGTTAAACAACAGGAGGCAGAGATATGCTGGGAATCAAGGAGATTCAGGAGATCATCCCCCACCGCCACCCATTTCTTCTGGTGGACTGCATCGAGGAGCTGGAGCCGGGCGTGCGGGCTGTGGGATATAAGGCAGTAACATATAACGAGCCGTATTTTTCCGGCCATTTTCCCGCGGAGCCGGTGATGCCGGGCGTCCTGATCGTGGAGGCCCTGGCCCAGACAGGAGCCGTGGCTGTCCTCAGCATGGAGGAAAATAAGGGAAAAACGGCGTATTTCGGCGGCATGGACCGGGTGAAATTTAAGAAAAAGGTAGTTCCCGGCGACAGACTCCGCCTGGAATGTGAGATCATTAAGCGGAAAGGGCCGGTGGGCGTTGGAAAGGCCACGGCCACCGTGGACGGAAAGATCGCAGTGAGCGCAGAGCTTACGTTTATGATCGGTTAGGGCTGGTGAAGATATGTTTCAGAAAATTCTGATCGCCAACCGCGGGGAGATCGCGGTGCGGATCATCCGGGCATGCCGGGAAATGGGGATCAAGACGGTGGCTGTTTATTCGGAGGCAGACCGGGACGCCCTTCATACGCTGTTGGCAGACGAGGCCATCTGCATCGGCCCCGCCCCTTCGGCGGAAAGCTATCTGAATATGGAGCAGATCCTGACGGCCTGCGTGGCCATGAAGGCCGACGCCATCCATCCCGGCTTTGGGTTTTTATCGGAAAATGCCAGGTTTGCCGAGCTGTGCGAGAAATGCCATATCCGGTTCATCGGCCCTCCGGCGGAGGTGATCCACCGGATGGGAAATAAGTCCGAGGCCAGAAAGACCATGATGGAGGCCGGAGTTCCGGTGATCCCTGGAAGTAAGGAGCCGGTATTTACGGTGGAGGAGGGCTTAAAGACTGCCAGAGAGGTGGGCTTTCCGGTGATGATCAAGGCCTCCAGCGGCGGCGGCGGAAAGGGGATGCGGGTCTCCTATGGAGAGGACGATTTCGCCTCCAATTTCCAGAACGCCCAGATGGAATCGGTCAAGGGCTTTTCCGACGATACCATGTACATCGAGCGGTTTGTGGAGCGGCCCAGGCACATTGAGTTCCAGATCCTGGCGGACAGCTTTGGAAATGTGGTCCACCTGGGGGAGCGGGACTGCTCCATCCAGAGACGCCACCAGAAGCTTCTGGAGGAGGCCCCGTCGGCGGCCATCTCAAAGGAGCTTCGGGAGCGCATGGGCCAGGCGGCGGTGAAGGCCGCGAAATCCGTACAGTATGAGAATGCAGGGACCATTGAGTTCCTTTTGGATAAAAATAAAGAATTTTATTTCATGGAAATGAATACCAGGATCCAGGTGGAGCACCCGGTGACCGAGGCGGTGACAGATCTGGACCTTATTAAGGAGCAGATCCGGATCGCGGCGGGAGAGCCGCTGTCCGTGACCCAGGAGGATATCCAGATCACCGGCCACGCCATTGAATGCCGGATCAATGCCGAAAACCCGGATAAGCACTTTATGCCGTGTCCGGGCACCATCACCGATCTCCATCTTCCCGGCGGGTGGGGGGTCCGGGTGGATACGGCGGTCTATAATCATTATACGATCCCGCCCAATTACGATTCCATGATCCTAAAGCTCATCGTCCACGATAAGGACCGGCCCTCGGCCATTGCCAAGATGCGGAGCGCCCTGGGAGAGCTGGTCATTGAGGGGATCACCACCAATGTGGATTTCCAGTATGAGCTCATCGGAGACAGGGATTTTGAAGAGGGAAATGTGGATACGGATTTTATCCCGTCCCATTTTCCGGACTGCTGATCATTTGGGACTGCGGGAAGGAATTTTTCCGGCAGTCCCTGCTGTATGGGACCGGGACAGAGGCGGCCTGCCAGCCCCGGACCTGGTATGCATGATAGTGAAGGAGGTTTTCCATGCTGCGGGATATGTTCAAGAAGACATATACAAAGATCGACACCAGATACCGTGCCCCGGAGGCGGAGCAGACGGAAAAACAGGAAGAGGAACCGGGGATTCCGGCCGGAATGTGGAGAAAGTGCAATAAGTGTGGGAAACCCATCTATGTGGAGGATGTAAGGGAGAATTTTTACGTCTGCCCCAAATGCGGAGGCTATTTCCGCGTCCATGCCTGGAGGAGGATCCAGATGGTCACGGATCCCGGCACCTTTGAGGAATGGGACCGGGAAATGGAGATCTCCAATCCCTTAAACTTCCCGGGATATGAAAAAAAGCTGGAGGCAGCCAGGGAAAAGTCCAGGCTCAATGAGGCCATCGTCACCGGCTGCGGAAAGATCGGCGGCAATCCGGCGGTGATCGGCGTCTGTGATGCCAGGTTCCTTATGAGCAGCATGGGCCACAATGTGGGTGAGAAGATCACCAGGGCTGTGGAACGGGCCACCAGGGAAAAGCTTCCGGTGGTGCTTTTTGCCTGCTCCGGCGGCGCCAGGATGCAGGAAGGGATCGTTTCCCTGATGCAGATGGCCAAGACGGCGGCAGCCCTGAAGCGCCACCATGACGCGGGCCAGCTCTTTGTCAGCGTGCTGACGGATCCCACCACCGGAGGCGTCACCGCCAGCTTCGCCATGCTGGGGGACATTATCCTGGCGGAGCCCGGCGCCCTCATCGGCTTTGCGGGGCCCAGAGTCATCGAGCAGACCATCGGCCAGAAGCTGCCGGAGGGGTTTCAGAGAGCGGAATTTCTTTTAGAGCACGGCTTTGTGGATAAGATCGTGGAGCGGAAGGCGTTAAAAGAGACCCTGGAAACGATCCTGCGGCTCCATCGGAAGGACAATGAGGCGGCTTTAAAGGAAAGAGACGGGAACGGCGGCGGGGTGCAGAAGGAGACAGAGGGCTCCGACGGCGTCACAGGCTCCCTTCTTTCATCCGTCCAGAGCCGGGCCGGAGTCATGATCCGGAGTGCCTGGGATTCGGTGCTCCTTTCCAGGAGAGCCGACCGGCTGGTGGCTTCTGATTATATTGATGCATTATTTGAAAATTTCATGGAATTTCATGGAGACCGGTATTTTAAGGACGACGGGGCCATCATCGGCGGGATCGCAGAGTTTCACGGGATCCCCGTGACGGTGATCGGTCAGGAGAAGGGAAAGACCACCAGGGACAATATCCGCCGGAATTTCGGGATGCCTTCGCCCGACGGCTACCGGAAGGCCCTGCGGCTCATGAAGCAGGCGGAGACCTTCGGCCGTCCGGTGATCTGCTTTGTGGATACCCCCGGCGCATTCTGCGGCCTTGAGGCCGAGGAGCGGGGCCAGGGCGAGGCCATTGCCAGAAATCTCATGGAGATATCGGGGCTTAAGGTCCCGGTGGTTTCCATTGTCATCGGAGAAGGAGGAAGCGGCGGCGCTTTAGCCCTGGCCGTGGCCAACGAGGTATGGATGATGGAAAACGCCATTTATTCCGTACTGTCGCCGGAGGGCTTTGCCTCGATCCTCTGGAAGGACAGCAAGCGGGCCGGAGAGGCGGCCGGAGTCATGAAGATCACAGCCAGAGAGCTTTATGAGCTGGGGATCATCGAGCGGGTGATCCCGGAGGAGGAGCCGGCATGTAAGGAAACGCTTCCGGCCATCGCTTCTTATCTGGACCGGGCCTTAAGCCGGTTCCTGGAGGATTGGAGAAGCGTGGATCCGGAGGAAACGGCTCGCTGCCGGTATGAGCGGTTCCGCAGATTTTAGACCGGCCGTTGGCCGGGGAAAAGAGGGAGTTATGGGAGAAGCAGCGTTACAGTTAAAGCCGTTGAAGATCGGGCCGCTGACGGCAGAATATCCGGTGATCCAGGGCGGCATGGGCGTTGGGATCAGTCTTTCGTCCCTGGCAGGGGCTGTGGCGAAGGCCGGAGGGATCGGGATCATTTCCACGGCCCAGATCGGCTTTAAGGATCCGGATTTTTTTAAGGATCCCATGGGAGCCAATCTGAGGGCCATCCACGAGGAGCTGAAAAAGGCCAGGAGGACTGCCCCGGAGGGAATCCTAGGCTTTAACATCATGGTGGCTACGAAGGAATATGCCAGATATGTGAAGGAGGCCGTGAGGGCCGGAGCGGACGTGATCATCTCCGGCGCGGGGCTTCCGGTGGATCTGCCCAGATATGTGCGGGAGGCCGCAGAGGAAATGGGAGGGGAGCTTTTTTGCCGTCCCATGCTGGCTCCCATTGTTTCCTCCATTAAATCAGCGTCGGTGATCTGCAAGATGTGGGACCGGAAGCATAAGACGGCTCCAGACTTTGTGGTGGTGGAGGGCCCCTGCGCCGGAGGCCACCTGGGATTTTCCAGAGAAGAGCTTTCGGAATACGGAGTTGACACTCAGTGCGTGTCAAGAACCTATAAAAGAGAGCGGTATGAGGAGGAGATCCGCGGCATCATCGGCGTGGTGAAGGAGTTTGCCGGAAAATATAAAAAGGAGATCCCGGTGGTGGCTGCCGGAGGGATCTTTGACCATGAGGACGTGGTGCGCCAGCTCCGTCTGGGAGCCGACGGCGTCCAGGTGGCGACCCGTTTCGTGACCACAGAGGAATGTGACGCGGATCCTGCCTATAAGCAGGCGTATCTGGATGCGGAGGAAAAGGATATCGTCATCGTAAAGAGCCCGGTGGGAATGCCCGGAAGGGCCATACGGAACCGGTTCCTGGAAAGGGTCCAGGAGGGAAGGATCCCGGTGAAGGGCTGCTTCCGGTGCCTGGAGCACTGCAATCCGGCGGAGACTCCCTACTGCATCACCCGGGCGCTCATCCATGCCGCCGAGGGAAATATAGACGAAGCCCTGCTGTTCTGCGGCAGCAATGCGTACCGGTGCAAGAGGATCGAGACTGTGCCGGAGGTAATGCGAAAGCTCTGCGGTGTGGAGCCGGAGGAGGATACACCGGCTTAGGCGCGGGGAAACGGCGCCATGGGCGCACGGCTTCCGGCATGCGGAGAGCGAATAAATCCCGCCCTTCTGTCATAAGATCTGGCAGAGGGGTGGGATTTTTATATGCTAAATTATCTGTGGGCCGGGATGATGGCCCTGGGGATCCTGTGGGGAGCGTTTCATGGAAATCTGGCCCAGGTGACCAACGGAGCCCTGGATTCGGCCAGGGAGGCGGTGACCCTGTGCTTAACGATGCTGGGGATCATGTCCTTCTGGTGCGGGATCCTGAAGGTCGGGGAGGAGGCCGGGCTCATTGAGGCGCTGACAAAAAGGATGAGGCCGGTGATCCGGCTTTTATTTCCGGATATGCCGGAGGACCATCCGGCGGCGGCCCATATCTCCACCAATATGATCGCCAATATGCTGGGCCTGGGCTGGGCGGCCACGCCCGCCGGACTAAAGGCCATGGAGGAGCTGGAGAACCTGGAGGAGGAGCGGAGAAGGCAGAAAAAGCCAGGGGCCTTCGGAAGGGGGACGGCAAATAATGAGATGTGCACGTTTCTGATCGTCAACATCTCGTCTCTTCAGCTGATCCCCATCAATATGATCGCTTACCGGAGCCAGTACGGCAGCGTGAGCCCGTCTGCCATTGTAGGCCCGGCGCTGGCGGCAACGGCAGTGAGCACCCTGACAGGGGTGGCGTACTGCCTTCTGAAACGGCGGAGGTGAGGAGATTCTGATGCGATTTTATACCGGAGACACTTGACATGCGAAACCCCAGCGGAGTCAGCACCTCCGCTGGGGTTTCTCGCTCGTTTCGGTGAGCTGGTCCGGTATAATTTAAAAAATAGTTGACCTTTCCGGCGGGAGACTTTATGATAATACATATGCGCGGCAGAAGCCGCATACTGCACCCAGAAGGATGCAGGCGGCATGGGCCGCGATTAAAAACACGCAGATATCAGGTACCAGGAAGGTACAGGGAACAGAAGCTCCCTGATTTTTCTGGTACCTTTTTATTTGCGCGGGCAGCGGGCCAAAGTCTGCGTGTGCATGAGACCTTGGCGACTACCGCGATAACCATGAGAAGCTTGCGCAGTGTATTTCTTATGGTTTTGCAGAAAAAGGAGAGGAAACGTATGAGACATCAGAAAAAATGGAGAGTGACAGCCGCCCTTGGCGGTCTCCTGTGTAACGGGCTGCTCCGGCGGACAGGAAGCTGCCGAAACGGCAGGAAATGCAGAGGCAGAAGGCAGCAAGGGAGCAGAGGGGGCCGGGAAGGCAGAAAGCGGCAGCTTACAGGCCGCAGAGACTGAGACCAGGGATTCGGTCATCGTGGTCATGGGCCCCACCTCGGAGCCGGAGGCCGGCTTTGACCCGGCATACGGCTGGGGAGCCGGGGAGCACGTCCACGAGCCCCTGATCCAGAGCACCCTGACGGTGACCACGCCGGACCTTAAGATCGGCTATGACCTGGCGGAGGATATCCAGACCAGCGAGGACGGGCTTACCTGGCGGGTAAGGATCCGGGACGGCGTGAAATTTACGGACGGAGAGCCGCTGACCGCAGAGGACGTGGCCTTTACCTATAATACGCTGAGGGAGACGAGCTCTGTCAACGATTTTACCATGCTGAAGGAGGCCGCAGCGGTGGATGATTCCACCGTGGAGTTCCATATGAACCGTCCCTATTCCATCTGGCCCTATACCATGGCTATCACAGGGATCGTGCCGGAGCACGCCTATGGCCCGGATTACGGACAGAAGCCCATTGGCTCGGGACGGTATATTTTAAAGCAGTGGGACAAGGGGCAGCAGGTGATCCTTGAGGCAAATCCGGATTATTACGGGGAGGCCCCGAAGATCAGGAAGGTGACGGTGCTGTTCATGGAGGAGGACGCGGCTTATGCGGCGGCGCTTTCCGGCCAGGTGGATCTGGCCTACACCTCGGCGGCCTACTCAGACCAGACCATAGACGGTTTTTCACTGTTTTCCTGTAAGACCGTGGATAACCGCGGCTTTAATCTTCCGGCTGTGCCGGCCGGGGAGACCGATGAAAGGGGATTTCCCGTCGGAAACGATTTCACCAGCGACGTCCGTGTCCGCCGGGCCATCAACCTGGCCATCGACCGGGAGGCCATGATCGACCATGTGCTCAACGGCCACGGGACCATTGCGTACAGCGTCTGCGATAAAATGCCCTGGTACAGCGAGGCTTCTGAAACGGCCTTCGATCCCCGGGAGGCGGAGCGTCTTCTGGACGAGGCAGGATGGACAGCCGGAGCAGACGGGATCCGGGAAAAGGATGGGAAAAAGGCGGGATTTACGCTGCTTTATTCAGCCGGGGATTCGGTCCGCCAGGCCCTTTCTGAGGATACGGCCAACCAGCTGGCAGAGTTTGGGATCCGTGTGGCTGTGGAAGGCGTGGGCTGGGATACGGCCTACGACCGGGCCCAGTCGGAGCCTCTGATGTGGGGCTGGGGAGCCCACACGCCCATGGAGCTTTATAATATCTACCACACAAGGCCGGGCGGGAAGTATGCCCAGTATTCTCCCTATGCCAACGGGGCCGTGGACGCCTATATGGACGAGGCCCTGGCCTGTACGGAGCTGGAGGATTCTTATGAGCTGTGGAAAAAGGCCCAGTGGGATGGAGAGACCGGAATTACCCAGGAGGGAGATCTTCCCTGGATCTGGCTGGTGAACATCGACCATCTGTACTGGGTGAAGGACGGGCTTCAGGTGGCGGAGCAGAAGCTCCATCCCCACGGCCACGGCTGGTCCATCGTCAATAATGTGGACCAGTGGACATGGGAGCAGGAGTAAGCCGGAAGGCCCGCCGGAGCGGAAGGAAGGGGCGCGGAGCCGGAAATACAGTCTGGGGGCTTCTGGCCTTCCAGACGGCCCGCATGGCCCTTCTGGTGGTCCTGGTGAGCGTTCTGGCCTTTGTCCTTCTTTCTGTTTCCCCGGTGGATCCCCTCCAGACCAACGTGGGACAGGCGGCTCTTGGAGCCATGAGCCCGGAGCAGGTGGAGCGGCTTAAGGGATACTGGGGGGTGGACCGTCCTCCCGCAGAGCGGTATCTTTCCTGGGCGGTGGACGTGCTGAGAGGAGATCTGGGGACCTCCCTTCTGTACCGGAGACCGGTGGCGCAGGTGATCTGGGAAAAGCTTTCCAACTCTCTCTGGCTCCTGGCCTCCTCCTGGCTTCTTTCGGGGCTTTTGGGCTTTGCCCTGGGAGTTCTGGCGGGAAGAAAGCGGGGAGGGCTCTGTGACCGGCTGGTGACGGGATACTCTCTTCTGGCGGCCAGTACCCCCGCCTTCTGGACTGCCATGGTCCTCCTTATGGTTTTTGCCGTTTATCTGAAATGGTTTCCCATTGGCTTAAGCGTTCCCATCGGCATAACGGCGGAGGAGATCTCCTTTGCAGACCGGATCCGCCATGCAGTCCTGCCGGCGGCGGCCTTAGGCCTTACGGGGATCTCCTCGGTGGCGCTCCATACCAGGGAAAAGATGGCCGGCATCATGGAAAGCGACTTTGTGGTGTTTGCCAGGGCCAGAGGAGAGTCGGAAACGTCCATCGTGCTCCGCCATGGTCTTCGGAACGTACTGATCCCGGCCATGACCTTACAGTTTGCATCCATCAGTGAGATCATCGGCGGCTCTGTGCTGGTGGAGCAGGTATTTTCCTATCCGGGGCTTGGACAGGCGGCGGTGACGGCCGGACTGGGGAGCGACGTGCCCCTTCTTCTGGGGATCACAGTGGTCACGGCGGTCCTGGCGGCTGCCGGGAATCTGACCGCCAGTGTTCTTTATGGAATCGTGGATCCCAGGATCCGGAAAGGAGCGGCACGATGAACAGTATGAAAAAAAGAGAAAATGGGAAACGCCTGGGAAACCGCCGCCTTTTTTCCATGGGGGTGTTTGGGGCGTCCCTCCTGTTTCTGCTTCTGGTGACTGCTCTTGGGTACGCATGGCAGGATGCGGCGTCGGCCACGGATTTTTCCAGGAAAAATCTTCCGCCCTGCGCCGGGTATCTGTTCGGCACCGACTGGATGGGACGGGATATGTTTGTCCGCACCGTGGCGGGCCTTTCCATGAGCATCCGGCTGGGGCTTTTAACGGCCGCAGTCAGCGCGGTCATCGCCCTTCTTCTGGGGCTTTCGGCGGCGGTGCTTGGCCGGACGGCGGATGGGCTTGTGACGCTTCTGATCGATCTGGTCATGGGGATCCCCCATATGCTGCTTCTGATCCTGATCTCCTTTGCCTGCGGAAAGGGCTTCTGGGGCGTGACCCTCGGCATTGCGTTCACCCACTGGGCGTCTCTGGCCAGGCTGATCCGCGGAGAGGTGTTCCAGCTCCGGGAGAGTCCGTATATCCGGATCGCCGGGAAGCTGGGAAAGAGCTGGTTCTATATTGCGCTTCATCATATGGCGCCGAATCTTCTTCCCCAGTTCATCACCGGGCTGATCCTCATGTTCCCCCATGCCATCCTCCATGAGGCCAGCATCACCTTTCTCGGGTTCGGCCTTTCGCCGGAGGAACCGGCCATTGGGATCATTTTATCGGAGAGCATGAAATATCTGGCCATGGGAAAATGGTGGCTGGCGCTGTTTCCGGGGCTTCTTTTGACGGCGGTGGTGCTGATGTTCCATTATGCGGGCCAGACCATATGCCGGATGGTGTCTCCGGGCAGCGCCCATGAGTAATGAGGAGGAGTATATGGAAAAACACACAGCAGAAGAGATCCTCACAGTAAAGGGACTGTCTGTATCCTTTACCCAGTATGACCGGGGCTTTGGACGGAAGGAGATCCAGGCGGTCACCGGCCTGGATCTGAGGATCCGGAGAGGGGAGATCGTGGCCGTGGTGGGCGCCAGCGGATCGGGAAAGAGTCTGCTGGCCCACGCGGTCATGGGGATCCTTCCATACAATGCCTCCATGACCGGGGAGCTCCTGTTTAAGGGGACGCCGCTGACGAAGGAACGGGTCCGGCGGCTCAGGGGCCGTGAGCTGGTCCTGGTGCCCCAGAGCGTGACGTATCTGGATCCGCTGATGAAGACCGGGCAGCAGCTGACAAAAGGAAGTAAAAATCCGGAAATTCTGGAAAAATGTAAAAATATCCTGTATTCCTGCGGTCTGGGACCGGAGGTCCTGGACCAGTATCCCTTCCAGCTTTCCGGCGGCATGGCCAGGCGGGTGCTGATCTCCACGGCAGCCATGGAGGAGGCGGAGCTCGTCATCGCCGACGAGCCCACACCGGGGCTGGATAAGGAAACGGCCATGGGCGTCATGGAACACTTTAGGAAAATGGCAGAACGGGGAGCCGGCGTGCTCCTCATCACCCATGATCTGGAGCTGGCGGTCCTGGCGGCGGACCGGGTGACGGTGCTTTACGGAGGCAGGACTGTGGAGGAAACGGAGGCCTCCTGCTTTCTGGATGAGAGCCTGTTAAACCATCCGTATACAAAGGCCCTGTGCCGGTCCATGCCGGAGAAATGGCCGGCGGCGGACGCTGTGGAAAATAGACGGGAGGACGCCCTTCCCGACGGAGGGATCCTGGAATATATGAGAAAGGAATATGGACGATGAGACTGGAAGCAAGGGATATTTCCTTCCGGTACGGAGAGGGAGAGAGACAGGTCTTAGCCCATGTGGACCTGACCGTGGAGAGCGGGGAACGGGTGGGGATCATGGCCCCCAGCGGCTTTGGAAAGACCACGCTTTTAAAGATCCTGGCCGGATATGAAAGGCCGGAAAGCGGGGAGGTGCTGCTGGACGGAGTTCCCCTGGAGCAGTTTCGCGGATATGCCCCGGTCCAGATGATCTGGCAGCACCCGGAGCTTTCGGTAGATCCGGCCAGGCGGCTGAAAACTGTGCTGGCGGAGGGGGACTGGCCGGAGGACGGCGGCGTCATGAGAAGGCGGATAGAAAAGAAAATGGGGATCCTGGAGGAATGGAAGGAACGGTATCCGGCGGAGGTGTCCGGCGGGGAGCTCCAGAGGCTCTGTATTGCCCGGGTCCTGGGACAAAGGACGGAGATCCTTCTGGCCGATGAGATCACGGCCATGCTGGATCTGATCACCCAGAGGCAGATCTGGAGCGCCCTTTTGAAGGAAGCCCGGAGCCGGGGGATCTCCCTGGTGGCCGTGAGCCATTCCCAGACGCTTTTGGAAAAGATCTGCAGCCGGGTCGTCCATTTATCCGCAATATCTGGATAAGATTGACAAATTCTGGCAATTTTATTAAGATTAGGTTGCTGACGCCCATCTGGCGGCGGGAGAGTACGAGCTGGGAGGACTGGGGGATGAAGAAAGCAGCAAAGGGTTTTACTCTGGTGGAGCTGATGGTTGTGATCGTGATCATGGCGGTCCTGGCCGCCGCGGCAACTCCTGTTTTTGCGGGCTATGTGAAAAAGGCCAGGGCAGCGGAGCATCTGGCTGAGTGCCGGGCCATTTATGTGGCAGTCCAGTCCTGCCTGGAGGAGGCTTTTCTGAAGGCAGAGGAGGGTCCGGTCATGACGGAGGACCTGGATATGGAACGGTTTTTGAAGGAAGTGGAGGAGCTTTCCGGCGTTGGCGGGATCGGGTACGGAGAAGGCACGCCGGGGAACGGAGGCTCTGCCGGGACCTTTTCTATTTACCTGGAGGACCGTGAGGACGGAGCTGCCTGTACGGCGGTCGTTTTTCATGGCGAAGGATCGGACTGGGTCTTCGATACTGTGGACGGGACATATACAGAAGCATAAACTTTGGCGCGGCGCATAAAAAATGTGCGGCGCTTTTGCTATACTGGAAGCCGGGGCTCATGACCGGGGCAGGGTCCCCGCAGGGACTGTGGAGGAAAGCAATGGGAGAAATTTTACTGAAGCTCGTCACGGCGGGTCTGCTGGCAGTTATTGGCTGGATCGATGGGAGGACCATGGAGATCCCATACGCCTTAAGCGGCGCTCTGGCCATATGCGCCCTGGCAGACCTTTTTCTTTTTCCGGGGCTTTCTGTGGGCGAGCGGCTCATGGGGATGGTCTGTGTGTCGGTTCCTATGTATACATTATGCATGGTGGTCAGGGAAGCCTTTGGAGGCGGAGATATCCTGCTGCTTTCCATCATGGGCTTTTATCTGGGCTGGAGGGCCCTCCTTCCCGGCGTGTTCCTTGGCTTTCTGCTGGGCGGGCTGGAGGCGGTATGGCTTTTGGCATCGGGACGGGCGAAGCCAGGGGAGGGAGCCCATATGGCCTTTGGCCCGGCGCTGTGTCTGGGGCTGGGGATCAGCCTGTTTTGCGGAGAACGGATTTTTTTCTGGTACGCGGGGCTTTTTGGCTGAGTACGCGCAGGGAGATATGTATATGGAAGGGATAGAAAGAAGAAGGGAATGGAAAGCCGGGGAGCTGGCTGATTTTTTCCAGCAGCTGACGGTGATGACCGGATCGGGGATCCCGTTATGCAGGGCTCTGGGGATCCTGGGAGACTGTACGGACAGCCGGGGATCCCGGAAGATATATGGAGAGCTTCGGGAAAGGATGGAGAAGGGAAGCCTGGCCAGCAGCGCCATGGAGCAGACCGGCGTGTTTCCGGAGATGGCCGTCAACATGATCCGGGCCGGGGAGTCGGGAGGGACTGTGCAGGAAATGGCCGGAAGACTGGCGGTCCATTACCGGAAGGAGCACCGGATGCAGCGCCGGATCCAGGGGGCGCTCCTGTACCCGAAGCTTCTGGGGATCCTGTCGGTTTTTCTGGTTCTGGCTGTTTTTCTTGTGATCATGCCCACGCTGGAGCCGCTGCTTGGAGAGATGGAGCTGCCGCGGTTTACCCGCTTTCTCATGACGGCCAGTGTATTTTTTAAGGAATGGTGGTATCTGGTCCCGGTTCCTGCAATCCTGTGGACGGCGGCCTGGGAGCGGGCAGGGAAAAACCAGAGGCTCCGGCTGATCCTGGACCGCCTTCGCCTGTGGCTTCCGGTGGCCGGGAAACTTTTGCGGTCGGTCTATACCTTTCGGTTTGCCGGCTCCCTGAGCATTCTGTATGCCGGAGGACTTCCTATGCTGACGTGTCTGGAAACCGCAGGAAGGACTGTGGGAAACCGGTACGTGGAGCTTCAGTGCCGGCAGCTGTCCGAACGGCTCCGGAACGGAGAGAGCCTCAGCCAGGCCATACGGGGCGTGGACGGACTGGACCGGAAGCTGGCTCTCATGATCCTCACAGGGGAGGAAACAGGGAGGCTGGATGTGATGCTGAAAAATACTGCGGACAGCTTTGAATATGAGGCGGACATGGCGGTCTCCCGTCTGGTGGGCCTGGTGGAGCCGGTAATGATCCTGGGGCTTGGAGCGGTCATCGGCGCAGTCCTTCTTGGGATCATGGTTCCGCTTTGGAGGATGTATGGCTATATGGGATAGGGATGGAAGGCCCCGGAAGGGGAATTTCCGCCGCCGGACAGGGGAGCGGCGGCAGATGAAGGGGTCCGCCATGCTGGAGGCCCTGGCCGTGATCATGGTATTTCTGGTGATGGCCTCCGTCCTGTTTGCGTCTGGGAGGGCGCTGGACCGGCAGACCTTGAGGACCCTGGAAAAAAATGCGGCCAGGGATGGCGCGCTGACAGCGGTCAGGCTTCTGACACAGGATATTATGGAGGGGAACAGGACGGGAGAGGAGATGGAGCCGGAGAAAATGGAACTGGAGGTGATCCCGGAGGACGGTATGGGAGCCTTTACAGTTCCGGTTACCGTCTGGGCCAGAGAGACGGGCGAAGGGCTGATCCTGTCTGGGATGTGCACCTATGGAGGACAGACGGAGGCCGTTTCCCTGGTCCTGGAGAAAACGGAAGAGAGCAGCAGCGGGGCCACGCCTTCCTCTGCGGAGGTCCCGGCCTGGAGACCGGTGCGGTATGCTCCGGCAGAGCCTTTGGAGGAATAAGGATGGGAAAGAAGGGATACGCACTGGTGGAAACGGCCGCAGCCATTGCGCTGGTGATTCTGGCATCGGGAGCCCTGGTCCTGGGGATAGCCTTTGGGCTCCGTATGGAAACACGGGCGAAGCGGCTGAAGGATATGGAGACAGTCCAGGAGAGCCCGGCATGCTTCCGGATGAAGGACAGGGATGGAGGGTCTGTCTGCGGGAAGGGATATGTGCTCCGGCAGGAGGTGGGAGACCAGAGCGGAGCATTTTTTATACATGGCTTTGGAATGGAGCCCGGTACAGACGGGCCGGAGCGGCAGTTGTTGGACCATGGGCGTCCGGATCAGAAGGAGACAGAATGAAGGGGACGAAGGGATTTACGCTGGTGGAGCTGATGGCAGCAGCTCTGCTGGCAGGCGCGGTACTTTTGACAGCCTTGCCGCTGATGCTTATGGCCCAGCGGACGGCCCGCAGGCTGTCTGTGGAAACGGCTGCGGCCATGAAGGGAGACGCGGTTTTTGAACTGGCGGCCGGAGAGCTCAGATATGCAGAATGCGTATCGCTCTCGGAGGAGCCATGGAAGCACATAGGCGCAGATACATTTAAGAGATTTCCCGATGTGGAGCTCAGGATCCAGGCGGCAGGGGAAAGAAGACTGCGGCTGACGGTACGGGTGAACCAGGGAGAGGAGCTTCTATATGAAAGGACGGGACTGGTGGAGCTTCTGAACGTTCCCTTTTTCGGAACCGGGAGGCTTGAAGGCAGCGGGAGGAACGGACAGACCGCCGCAGGAGAAGAGGAGGACGATTCTCTGCCGGCAGTCTGGTACATAGACGGAGGAGATTCATGAGGGAAACAGAGGTTTTAAAGGGCCTGGAGGGCGGAGAAAACATGGCGGTGCAGTTTGTGGACCGGCTGCTGGCCCTGGGGCTTAGGGAAAAGGCCAGCGACATCCATCTGGAGCCGGGGGAGGAGCAGATGACCGTGCGGATGCGCATGGACGGGAGGCTGAAAGCATGTGCGGCGGTGGAAATGCGGCATCACCCCATGATCCTCACCCGTGTAAAGGTTATGGCAGACATGGACATTGCGGAAAAACGGCTTCCCCAGGACGGCCACATCAGGACCTCCATCCAGGGGGCTCCGGCAGATCTGCGGGTCAGCGTGATCCCTACCATACACGGAGAAAAGGCGGTACTCCGCTTCCTGAATACGGACGCTGTCATCGACAGCCCGGAAACCTTCGGAATGACCAGGGAAAACTATGAAAAGGTACTGGGGCTTTTAAAGCGGCCCAACGGGATCTTTTATATCACCGGGCCCACAGGCTCCGGCAAGACGACGACGCTTTATATGATCCTGGAAAGGCTGGCGGAGCTTCCGGTGAATATTGTGTCCATTGAGGATCCGGTGGAGAAGCATGTCCGGGGGATCAGCCAGATGCAGGTCAACGTCCAGGCCGGGCTTACGTTTGAAGCAGGACTCAGGGCCGCTCTGCGCCAGGATCCGGACGTGATCATGGTGGGAGAAACCAGGGACAGCCAGACGCTGAAGACAAGCGTACGGGCCGCGGTGACCGGGCATCTGGTGCTGTCCACGCTTCATACCAACAATGCGGCGGGGACGGTGGTGCGGATGCTGGACATGGGAGCGGAGCCGTATCTGGCTGCCAGCAGCTTAAGCGGCATCCTGGCCCAGCGGCTTGTAAGGAAGATCTGTCCGGACTGCAGGACAGAAAGGGAGCCGGACGGGGAGGAAAGGAAGCTTCTGGGACCGGGAATCCGCCGGATCTGGTATGGATCGGGCTGCGCCCGTTGCGGCTATACGGGATACCGGGGGCGGATGGCCGTCCACGAGGTCCTGGCGGTGGATAAGACCGTCCGTACCATGATCGCCGGAGGCTGCCGGGAGGAGGAGATCGCTTCTTATGCGGAAACGATCCTGGGGATGAGGACGCTGAGGGACGAGCTTCTCCGGCTGGTGGCCCAGGGGACCACAACGGTGGAGGAGCTGGAGCGGCTGACCTTTGGAGAGCAGCGGCCATAGGATGGCGGGAGCGGGGCTGTCTCTCCGCCCCGGAACGTTTTTTCTGCCGGATCGCTTTGGAACGGACTGGCAGAATGACTGGAAATCTTTTTTTAACGACTGTAAGGTTTGGCGAAATGCATGGTTTTTACCATGCATTTTTTATGGATCCTCCATGGACACACCGGAACGTTTAATGGTATACTGTCCGTAGAAAGCATCCCGCAGAATTTCAAAACACATTTCTTTTAACACACAATTCTTTGGCATCATCGGCCAAAAGACCCTGGAGGTATTATGAAAAAAAGCAGAATAGGAGGAATCCTGGCAGCGGCCGGAGCGGCGGCGGTGTTGTCGGGGCTTTGTACAGGAAGGGCGGTCTGTCTGGATATGCAGTCCTACGCCGGACTACTGGACCGGGAGAGGATATCGGGAGGACCGGAATATATGGTTTCCGGAGACCAGGAATGCCGCCGCCTTCTCATGGAGCTGGTTTCCGCAGGAGCCGGCAGGGAGCGGGAGGAATTTTTTATCACCGGGGAGGATTATGAGCCGGAGACCCTGGTGATCGCCCAGATGTTCCCGGAGGCCATCAATATTTCCAATACAAAAATCGAGGAATATGAAGAAAAAGGACGGAGATATGTGACCTGCCGCATCGGGTTTGAGCGGCGTCCGGACCAGGAAGCGTGTACCCACCGGTGGGAGACCAGGATCCTGGAAGCCGGGACGTGTCTCTGGGGCGGCCGGGAGGAGCTGACCTGCCGCCTCTGCGGCCTGAGAAAGGTCCGGTCCCCGGCCGCCCTGGGGCATCTGGATGCGGACCGGGACAGGCTTTGTGACCGGTGCAGGGATCCTCTGGACGGAGATGAACCGATGGAGACCGGCCGGTGGGCCGTGGGCGATGTCCAGACGAGAAGGCTCGGGAACAGCACGTACCAGTTCCGGTGCGTGGACGACGATTACAGCAGTGCAGAATCCGATCATCAGAAATGCGCATTATTCTTATGCGAAACTGTCATACGGTCAGATATGGACAGTACAGATTCCCAGAAAACGATCCTCACATTTGGAAAAAATAATAATTATAAGGACTCAGAGATACGGAAGTGGCTCCGGGACCGCTGTACGGGAGAAGCCGGGCTCCAGATGGGAGCCGGGGCCCTTATGCCTGTAAACGTCGGGGTCCGCACGTCCTTTCTTGGACAGACCTCTCCGGGTACAGAGGGAGAAGCGGCAGAAACGGAGCTGGTGAAATATACGCTCCCTCCGCAGATGATGTCAGACCGGATGTTCCTTCTGTCGGTGGAGGAGGCGATGCGGTATAGAAAGGAGCTGTGGGCTGGGGACTCAGGGGAAAGTCCGTACAGCCAGGGATACTGGCTCCGGACTCCCGTTTACCGGGAAACGGAAAACGGAGTTTTTACATACGGAACAGAGGCATATGCAGTGGATCTGAGGGATGGGACCATAGGCCCGGCAGAGGTTTCTGATGGAAGCTTCGGCCTCCGTCCGGCGTACTGCCTGCCGCAGCCGTAGGCCCTGGGTCTGGCAGGACCGGGGACAGAGGCTATGGATTTTTATTGCAACAGGAGGAAAATGTATGCAGCTTGAAAAACGTGAAATGAAAAGGAGACTGGCCGGGAAGGCCGGACGTGCGGCGGCATTCTGTCTGTGCGCGGGCCTTGTACTGGGAGAGCCGGTGAGAGGATTTGCCTGGGAACAGACGGATACCGTCCTCAGGGCCACAGGCTCCAACGCGCTTGCCCGCCCGCTTCTGATACCGGAATCCGGGGAACTGTGGGAAAACTGGGTCGGGGACCTGAGCTTTCTGGATGGAACCAGAGGGGATGGCAGCCAGGAAAAGCCGTTCCAGATCTCCACGAAGGCGCAGCTTATGGGGCTTTCCAGGCTGGCAGCCATGGAAATGGAGATCCGAGAGGGAGAGGGAACGTATCCGGGCGATTATTCCGGCGCCTGCTTTGAGCTTACGCGGGACATCGATCTTGGAGGGATGGAATGGATCCCCATAGGCTTTTATCAGGACAGCTCCCAGATCCATTCGGATCGTATCCCGGCCTTCCGGGGCCGCTTTGACGGCAATGGAAGGACCATTTCCAATTTCCGTCTTTACCGGCCGGACTGGAGCCATATGGGGCTGTTCGGAGCTATAAAGGATTCAGAGATCACAGACCTTACGGTGAGACCCGGGCATGTGATCACGGCGGGAGAAACGGCCGGGATCCTGGCCGGCAGCGCAGAAAACAGCGTGATCCGGAATGTGGCTGTGGCCGGAGCCTTAAAGACAGCGGGAAATACCGGAGGAATTGCCGGAGAGATCGCGGATACGGTGGTGGAAAACTGTACGGCCGACCATGTTGCCATGGATCTGGGAAAGGGAAAGGAGACCTTTGCCGGAGGGATCGCCGGAAAGGCCGCAGGCTCGGTGATCTCAGACTGTGAGGTAAACACCGGAGACAGCCTGAGTGCCAGGATCCAGGGCGGCGGCCATGTGGGAGGGATCACAGGCTTTCAGAACGATACGGATATTTTTAATGTCCACATCATGGGAACCATTGGGGGCAGCGGATCCCAGTCCATTGGAGGCGTGACGGGAAAATATGCCTCGGGAAAAATGAAGGTAGCCAGGTTTGAGGGAAAGATCGCCAGCTCGGGCCTGGGAAGCAGCGCGCGGGAGGGAACATTCATCGGAACCCATGATACGGGCTTTCATTTCCGGTATGGAACAGAGGCCGGAGCAGATCTGGCCTATCTGTTTGCGGATACGGAGGGAAAGATCATGGCCGGAGTCTGCGGCTCCGGGATCCCGGATGACAACCGCTTTGGCTATGACGCCCATATCGGCTTCTGGCACGGGAAGGACAATGGGTTTACCCTTATCCAGGGGCAGAGCACCAGGCCGGAGGAGGAACGGTACTTTTATGAGGAGCTGGAGGAAGGAGCCCTTCATGTGATCGATACGGAGGATTCGGTGAAGGAAATGGAATTTTTCCCGGATCACTTTGCACCGGGAAAGACAGGACGGCCGGTGCGGGGCTTTCTGGTATCGGTGCTCCAGATCGACACGGCGGCCAATGTGCAGAATTATTACGATGTGGCATCCATGACGGCCAGGGGCGGATCCGCTTACAGCAAGGAGCTGGATAAGTCCCACCGGGGAGCCGTGGCAGCGGGAGATACAGTTACGGTGATCACAGCCCCAAGAAACACCGGAGAAGAAAAGTACCAGATGGACGGCGTTCCCTTCTATACGGCAGCCGCAGGCGGGAAAATGCCCATGGCGTACCAGACCGGAGGCGCCTATACCTTTGTGATGCCGGAGCATGATACGGAAATTTCAGCTGTGTATAAAAAGGTGGCGGCCGATATCCGCGTGGCGCCGGAGGAGCTGGCCTTCCATGTGACAGAGGAGAGGACGGGAGACAGAAAATCCCCTTCCATCGTCACAGAGGTGAGAAATGATGCGGGAAAGCTCATCGCCAGATACATAAACGGAAGCCTGGAGGAGGGAACAAAGGTCCAGGAGGTGAAGGTGGAGGCGGTTGTGGACAAGAACAATGACGTGGCCGACAACCGGATCCAGTGGAGTGTGGACGACGGGGAGCTTCTCCGTTTAAAACACAATCCCGACGAGGACAGCGAAGGCTATACGGAGATGAGCGCATCTCTGGAGCTGGATCTGACGGCCGGTTTTTTCCGGGATATTATAGAAAGAGCGGAGAAGGAGCAGGCAGATAAAGGATTCCAGTATCCGATCCCGGATACGATCTACGGAAACGGGACATTGGGAGGACTGGCTGTACTGACTGCCAAAACCAGGCCGGCAGCCAGCTTTGAGGGGAAGCCTCTGACGGCCAACTGCCGGATCCCAGTCACCTTCCAGATAAAGGATAGGACCCGGGTGGCGGCAGAGGGGGCCTTTCTGGACCGGGAGGAGCTTTTCTTTACGGTCACAAGGACGCTGACGGGCGACAGGAAATCTCCGGTGGACACGGTGACAGTTACTGGTCCGCAGACACTGAGCGCTGTTTTTTCTCCGGATTATTTTGATAAAAGAGATGTTTCCTGGTCCGTGGACGATAAAAATGTGATCCGGGTGGACGCCGGCGGCTACGGGCAGGGAAACACGGAGGAGGATTATAAAAACGCCAGAGTGGAGGCTGTGAGGGATACCAGGTGGATCCGGGATATCATGGCGGCAGATGATGCGGCTCACAAGGCGGACCCCTACGCCAGACGGAACGGGGGAGGAAAAAGGACGGCTCTTGTGACGGTCATGGCGGACGATTCCCTGGGGAACCGCCAGATGGCTTCCTGCCGGGCAGAGGTATCGTTTGTGACGGTGGATCAGACGAAGGTGCTGGCCGAGGAGATCCAGGCGGACCGGGAAAGGCTGGAATTTGACATGGTACTTACCAAGACCGGCCGCCGGTGGGAGCCAGTGCTCACATGGACCGGAACCGGGAGCCAGAGGGTGACGGCGGTTCTGTATCCCCGGAGGCCGGAAGGGGAGGCTGCGGAGGACTGGCCGGTTCCAGAGTGGAAGACGGACGAGACACTTCTGTCTGTCAGCAGGGACGGGCTTGTGACTCCGGCCGTGAATGCCGGATGGATCCGGGAGGCCATGAAGAGGAGTCCGTATGCTGCGCAGAAAACCACGGCGGTTGTTGTGAGCTCCGGGGATAAAAAGAAGGAGATCCCAGTGACTCTGAATTTCAGGATGGAGGACCGGACCTACCGTCCCTCTGGTTCCGGCAGCTCTGGAGGCAGCTCCTCGGGCAGCGCTTCTTCGGGAATTACCACGAAGGGAAAAAAGACGGCGGATGTGCAGGCTCCCAAAGGAAGCGTTACAGGCGTATGGGTGCAGGATGGATCGGGAAGGTGGATCTTTACCAGTGGCGGGCGAACCTACGCCAATGAATGGGCCTATATCCATAATCCTTATGCGAAGGAGGGCCAGGAAAGCACGTCCTGGTTCCGGTTTTCTGGTGACGGATCCATGGTGACCGGCTGGTTCCAGGACCCGGCAGACGGAAGATGGTATTACCTCCATGATATTTCCGACGGAGGCCTGGGACGCATGTACACAGGCTGGCACAGGATCGGAGAAAGCTGGTATGCCTTTGGCCCCAGCGGCAGGATGATGACCGGATGGAACTGGATCAATGGAAGATGCTATTACCTGGAGCCGGAAAGCGGCAGAATGCTGTCGGATACGGTGACGCCCGACGGGTACACGGTGGACAGCTCTGGAGCCTGGACTGTAAACGGAAGGATACAGGTTCTGGGAAGGGCTCTGGAGGAGAGCCGGTAGGTCTGCACCGGGAGGCCGTTTTTCTGGCTGGGAGGATCAAGAAAGGATAAGAATATGATGGAAAGCATTTGGAATAAAAAACCGGTAAAAAGGGGGATGTCCCTGGCCCTGGCCGCAGTCCTGCTGGTCCTGGCGGTGCCGTTTCCCCTCCCGGCCAGGGCCTCCAGCGTATGGCCCCAGAAGGCAACGGCCCCGTTTTACTGTCTGGACGGGGGAAAAGGATGGAAGCAGGTGGACCGGTATGATATTTATGAGTACGATACGCTGCCGTCGCCGCTGACAGAGCTCCAGACAAAACGGCTGTTCTGGGCGTATCCGGATAACTGGTCTGCATTAAAGGAGGCGGCCCGGAAATTTGACCCGGAGCTTTATGGAGAGATCGCCTCCACTGTGTCCGGAGCAAATGTGGTAAATCGGGTGAAGGACGATCCTGGCACAAAGTTTGCATGGGTGGCCGACAATCCGGAGATCGAGGAAAGAGCCATAGCCGCCATGGAACAGATGGCGGCGGATGGAGGAGAGGAAGGAAAGAAGGCGCCGGATGTCATCCGGGACGCCACCTCTGAGGAAACGGCAGTATCGTTTACGGTACTGCCCTTCTCCGATGGTCCGGGAGCTTTGGATACCGAGTTTTTTCTGGGAAGCGAATTTATCCGGGATATTGCAAAGATCGAGCCCCAGAGCGTCTGGGACAATGGATCCACGGGAGGGAGCGTGGGCTGGCTGGACGCGTCCCAGGATAAAAATATCGCCAGGTCAGTTCTGGGAGAGGAATTATATGAGATCACCTGGAGCGGAGATTCCATTAAGATCCATAACAACGGCTCGGCCACGGCCAACGAGAACGCTCTGGACAGCGCCATGACAGAGGAACAGAAATACAATAAAACCATGGTGCGGTATAAGATCACCATGAGGAAAAATTCCGGCTGGTATACGGAGGGAAGCTGGAACGACGATTATCTCCATGAATGGATGGAATTTAAGGCATGTGTCAATGCTCCGCAGCATCAGAGACTCTATAAGGCCGGGATCGAGATCGTTCCATCGGACCGGGTGTTTTATATAGTCGTAAGCCAGGAGGGGGACGGAAGCGGTCCGGATGATACCCATGAGCCGGCTTACGGAGGAGGAGAGCCGGAGCTGTCTTTCCAGGTATTCCGCCATGAGGAGACCTTTCAGGCCGATTACAACGTGCGCCTGAAAAAGCTGGATGACGAGACCGGGATGCCCTTAAAGGGGAGCCAGTTTTATCTGTATGAGCGGTTTGAGGACGGAGGAAGCCTTGGAGCCGGCCAGAGCGGGGGCGGGCTTTCGGAGGAAAATATCAGCTTTGCCCCATGGGAGGGCTTTCAGGTCTTTGCTGAGGGAACGACAGACGAAAACGGGGAGATCTCCCATACAGACAGACGAAGCTACGGGTATTCAAAGACGTACTGCGACGGTCATGGAGTTCCCCAATGGGCAGATATTCCGGAAGAGGATCCAGGATCTGGTACAGAGGGAGGGGCAAAGGGCGGAGCTGCCTCCCAGGAAGAGGCTGCAGAGGTCACAAAGGATAAAAACCGTGCGGCTGCAGAGGAGTGGCTGGCTCTGGTGGAGGCCTGCGAAGCAGAGGCGGAGGGAGGCGCTCATTTTCACTGGATCGCTGATGAAGGTGCGTTTGACCAGGTGAACGGAGTTCTGGAAAGCGGTATCGGCAGGGAGGGCCATAAAGAACCGGAGGAGGATGGAACGGAGGAGGACACGGATTCCCAAAGCGCCTTTGAGGCGTCCGGCTGCAGGGCCGACTGCCAGGAAACATATGAGAATTTTATCTCCCTGAGATTTACCTATACATGGAAGGAGATGCAGGCCAGGAATGGATATATCCTCCACGGCCTTCATAACGACGATGTTCCCGTGGAGCTGGTGACGACCACCTCCTCCCAGGACGGGGCCGTATGCAGCCGGGCAGAGGGAAACAGCGGGGATATTACAGAAAATATCTGGTATACGGGTACCAGGGATGGAGGAGAAATACAGGCGGAGACTGCCGGAAGGAAGGTGCAGACCTTAAAGACCCCGGGAATCTCCAGCCCGTCTGATGGGGAAAGAATCCTTACGCCTTCCAATGCGGACCGGAGCTTTACGCCCTCCAATGCATGGAAGCTGTTTTCTATGCTGCTGGCAGCCGAAGGGGAGCTGGAGGATGAGGAATGGGAGGAGCAGGGAGGAGGAGATTTTCAGTCATATCTGGAGAATGCCCGTCCGGATGGGATCCGGCATCTGGAAACAGGGGATCCGGGAATCTTTTCCCACTGCAATGGAGAAGAAGACTGCGGGGATTCCTGGATCGTCAAGGATCACAGGACGGAGGGAGAGATCCATATCAATAAGCGGGATCTGAACCTTTATAAGGGAGAATCCGGGGAATATTCCTCCTTCGGGGATACGGAAGGCGACGGAAGCCTGGAGGGAGCCGTTTACGGTCTGTTTGCAGCAGAGGATATTGTCCATCCCGATTCGGAGCTGGGAAGAGATGGAGGGCTGGTGAATACGGGGATCGTTTATAAAAAGGATGATCTTACGGCGGTGGCGTCCACAGACCGGGATGGAAACGCTGGCTTTACCGTTTATACAGAGGCGCCAGGGACTGTCTTTGATTATGATGCAGGAAAGCCGGTCAGACGGACAGATCCATCCTGGGAAGGCCCCGGAAACCGTTACGGGGAGAATCTGTCCGTCAATGGAAACTGCTGGATCGGGAGACCCCTGATCCTGGGCCGGTATTATGTGAAGGAGCTGTCCAGAAGCGAGGGATATGAGTTGTCGGTCAACGGGCGCTCCGGCCAGTGGACCAATAAAGGAGCCGGCTTTGAGACGCCGGAAGAGACGGCCTCCTTAAGAGGGACGGCTGTTGTCTCCATGCCGGAGCTTTCTGCCTCCATGGAGGGAGAGGATGGAAGCGGAAACGGGTTTGACCAGCTTCCGTTTATGGTGACCTCTTCCGGGACAGTGGATCCGGAGTCGGGAACCGGCGGATATGAGCTTATTTTTTCCGGATTTCCGGAGAATACGGAATTTTTCCGGGTGGATACGGGGGAAAAGGAGGTGACGGGTCCCCATGTGACCGGAACAGAGGAGATCCTTGTGAAGGATGAAAACGGGAACCAGATATGGAAAACGGCGGACACAGATCGAAGTCATGTGAAATATGAACCGGAATATGGGCCGGACGGCAGCATCACCGGACAGCATCCCATGAGCCGGACGGAGCCGCAGATCCTAAGGGCAGAGCATGTCCCGCAGACACCGGTTATGGGGCTTACGGATCTGGAGCTGGATGAAACGGAGCCGATGCTCAGGGAAAGGGCGTCGGACCATGATCTTACAGATCCGGAGGATCCGGCATTCCGGTATCTGAAGGCAGAGGTGGAGGAGATCCTGAACCGCAATGGATATGAGATTCCAGTCATGGCGGACGGGACCTGCTCATCGGAAGAACTCCCGGTATACAGCAGAGGGGTCCGGCGGGGACAGACGGATGCTTTTGGCATGACAGCGGCTCCCGGAGAGCCAGCAGCAAAAACACATTACGGAGCCGCAGTTGCGACGATTTCCCTGGAAGACCTGGGACCGGATGCAGAGATCGCCGCCGTAGTGGAGAAGATCCTTTTATGGTACGCGGAGCACCCGCAGTGGAGCTTTGGCGGCATCGATGCCTTTGAAGCGTCCGGGGGTACATACCGTGCAGTCCTGTACGCAGGCGCGTCGGTCCGGGGAAGCCGCCGTTTCTTTACCATGAATGAGGAAAACGGGAAAGCGGAGGTGGATAAGGTATATTCCGTCCTGGAGGATCCGGTCCATTTACGGTGGGTGTATCAGGAATACAGCCGGGAAGGGAGCCACTGTTATCAGACAGAACGCCGGTATTCCATGGGAAACGGGGCGGAAAAGCGGTATTACATAGATGTGGTCCTGACTCCGGCGGTGCTGGTGGATGGAAACGGGCAGCTCCAGGATATGGAGCATTCGGTGATGGTGTATCATAAAGCCGGTGAAAGGATCGTGGATTATATAGATGGAGATCCGGACCATGGCTGGCAGGTTCCCCTCACGGAAACCGTGGATAAAGTTGAGATCACCACAGAAAAGGAGCTGGCGGATACGGATGTAAGACTGGAGCTGGCAGAGTATGACCGGAAAACCGGGATACACAGAGTCCGGATCGCCTCCAGGGGCACCGACAGCTTCGGAAATTCGTTTTCGGACGAAAATGGACGGCTGACGCTTTCCTTTATGGCGAAGCTTCCCGAAAAACAGACGGTTCTTACAAAAGAGGAGATCGACAGCCTGGGAGCCGGGAATGTATACGGCTACCGGGCTGGGGATCCGATCGGTTTTGCAGAGTATCTTGTGCGATTTGGAAACATTTCCATAAGCGCATCGGCACTTGCGGGCGAGGAAGGGGCCGATACGTATATTGTGGCAAAGCATCTTGTATACAGGGGACAGCATAAAATCGCCGAGGATGGGGATACGGGCCTGGCTCCGGTCCAGGTCCTGGAGCGCCCCGTCAGGCAGAGGGTCAAGGTGGTAAAGGATGTGGACAGCGGGGAGGCCCTGGGGAATTTCCGGTTTAAAATTTATTTGCGATCCAATCTGGAACGGCTGTATTGCGGGAAAGACGGAACCATCGTATGGACAGATCAAAACGGAACGGCTGTGGATGTGAACCAGTACCACAGGGTATTTCCGGAGCTGGTGCAGAAGCTGTATACGGAGAAAACGGAAAGAGGGGTTCTGGAGGATCACAATTATGAAAAATTTTTCCATGCAGTCCGGACAGCGGATACGGACAAGTGGGATCTGGAAGGCCAGGTGGTAAATTCCTCCTTTAAGCCCTTTGCCAGAAGCCTTCTTACGGGGGTCGAAAATACGGTCAATTCCTCCCCGGAGGCCAGGGAAAATGCAAAGCGGTCCGATGCGGTACGCCAGTTTGCGGTCACCTGGTATCTGGAGGACCAGGTAAAGGAGGAGCTGGCAGGGAATGGGATGGAGGCCGTTTATGGAGACCAGGTATATGACCGGGCGCTTTATAGGGCCATTCTCGAGGCAGAGGAATATCTGAAGCCATTTTTTAAGTATGACCTGGATTCTTTGTATTCTATCCGGTGGGACAGTGAGGAAAACGGCGGGATCGACAGGGATAAGACGACTCTGTCTGCCTGGCAGCTGAAAATGTCGGGGGGAGAAGCGGAGTATGCCTTCGGAATATCAGAATATCTGCCATACGGAGCTTATGTTCTGGCAGAACAGCAGCCTTTCAAAGCCCAATGGATGGATTTCGAGAACCGGCATTACCGGATCGATCCGCCGAAGGAGATCGTCCTCCCATCGGTGTATGAGGATGGATGGGCGGAGATCCCCGGCCGTTTTTCAGAGGAGCTGGTATACAACAGCAAGGAGCCTCCGGAGCAGACAGCCGGACGGTATCGGATCCGGTTTGACGGGGTGAAAAAAGGAAACGAAACAGAGCCAGATGGGAAATATGTGGTAAAGGGCCATGGTCACAAAGGGGATTTTTTTGTATATCCCTACGGGGAGGAACAGGACCGGTCCTCCTGGGACGGAAAATATGCCCATATGCTGGAGCCGTGGAGCCAGACAGAGAATTTTGTGTTCCAGACCTTTTTAAACCGGCTGTACCGGGCAAGGCTGCGGATTGAAAAGCTGGATGCAGAGACCGGAGAACAGATCCTTCACGATGAGGCAGTATTTGCCCTTTATAAAGCGGAGCGGAATGGGGAAAAGGATGGGGACGGTGCTGTCAAGCGGTATGAAACAGAGACAGTGATCCAGGGAAGCCGGCCGTTTCTGGAGGCCATGGGGGCAAGTGGGATCATGCCCTTTGCCAGGCAGACAGGGATGGAAGCCGGCCGCAGAAGGCCGGATATGGAAACCTCCGGAGGGATCCCGGGACCTGGCGGATTGTTTTATGGAACGGTGCCCGCAGGAACCCCGGTGTGCCGGGAAGAGGACTGTATTATTTTCCGGGATCCTTCCGGAGTGAGGACGGGAGACTTTTTGTCCCTTTCCTCGGTTTATGACGGGGACGGAGAGGAGCCGCTTCAGATCACCGGCTGCGTGGAGACGCCGGAGCCGCTTCCGGCCGGGGTATACGTTCTGGCAGAGCTTCTGGCTCCGGCCGGATATGTCAGGAGCCGGCCCGTTCCTGTGGAAATATACAGTGACGGGATCCGGTATTATACCGGAGATTCCCAAGATAAAAAGGCGGCGGTCCGGTTCGGATCCGGAAAGAGGGGAGAGGATGTGGAGGATACAGCCAGAATCTACGTAAACAATACTGCAGTCAGCCTGGAGGTGTCGAAAATGAAGACACAGGCATCCTATGAGGGGATGAAGGTATCAGGACGCGTGGAGGGAAGCCTTTCCTTTCTGGGGGCGGTCTACGGATTGGAAAATCTGGAGCTTGCATATAATTCCATGGGAAAATACCAGGGCTTTGGATGGAAAAAGGGAACCCTGGAATACCTGGAGGAACGAAAAGCAGCCGGGGAGCGGGTGGAGATCGTTTATGAGAATGGAATTTTTCAGGGCTATGGCTATGTGACCAGAACACTGGAAACAGCCGATGATCAGAACCGGTATGTGGCAGGAGCAGAAATGGCTCTTTTTGAGGCCATAGAGATACGCCCGTCCGGCGACACCGGGGATCACAGAATGGAGGGAGTCGAGGTCCAGAGAGACCGAAATGGGAATGTTTTGGATATCCGGGTGAAGAAAGGGTATGCGGGCAGCGCGCTGCGGTTTAAGAAGGATGAAGAGGACCGCTGGACATTACAGGAGGAGAAACGGGAGGATACCTCTGTACTGTTTTACGATTTGGGGAACCTCAGGGTACTGGAGACTGGAGACGATGGAAGCGTATACGGATTTGGAAGGGATGGAGAGAAAATACGGATCACTCAGGATACCCGGTCTGTTTATGCATTCCAGGGAGGACAGCCGCTGCTTGAGCTGACGGGAGGAGAGCTGTCCAGACTGGTCTATGACCCTGGAGCCAAGGCGTTTTTATCCATGGATCCGGAAACCGAGGTCTACCATTTGAACCAGGAAATGCAGAGGGATGCCTGTGTGGATCCATACACAGGGCTGGCTTATGTGGAGAAATCCGGGACCGGTCCCCTTGGAAAGGAGGAGTCCCACTATTTTGTTTGGCCGGTGATCTCCTTTTATGATGGATACGGGAATCGGATCGCCAGGGAAAAGATCCTCACCGGACGGCCCGGCGAGGTGAATGCCGGAACGGAAAATGCGTATCTTACGGGAACCTGGGAACCGGGAACCGGAAAGCTGGAAAAAAGACTGAAACCGTTTTACGACGCTTATGGGATGGTGCGGTACTATTCGGTCAATGGGGAGATGTACAAAAAGGGCAGAGCGGTTTATGACAGGGACGGAGATTACCTGTATTTTCGGTATGATGACCTGCTGGAGCAGTATCATAAGGCTTCCTATACCATGGGAGAGCCGGAAGCACTTTATGAAACGGGAGATCCCGGGACAGAGGGGGACGACAGGCCTGTCCAGCACAGAAACGGGGAATTCTGGATCATTCCCAATCGGTGGACATCTGGGGAGAGCTCACCCCAGGATCCATCCGGAGGGGAATCGACCTGGGGACAGGCGGATATGCTCCGGCGCGTGATCCCTGGAACCTATATCATGGAAGAAACCGGTGTTCCGCCAGGATATACGCGGGCCTTTCCGCAGGCAGTCCGGGCAGAGGAGACCCGGAACGTCCAGCGGACCGCCATGACGGATGAAAAGATACGGGCAGAAATACTGAAAACAGACGGAACAGAGACGTACAGGATTCCGGTGGTAAATGGGGAAAACGGGCATACAGAGGAATGGGCGGTGGAGGCAGCGGGCTTTTATTCCCATCAGGCGGTGAAGGGGGCGGAGCTGGCCCTCTATCCGGCCAGAAGAGTGTATTCCCAGGATCTGGAGAAATATCCCAAGGGCTATTATCTTGTGAAAAAGGGAAACAGCCCGGCGGTGTGGAATACAGAGGATCCGGTGGATAACCACCCGGTTCCTGTGACAGCCCGGTGGATAACGGATGGGCGTCCGATGTATTTTGAGGGGATTCCGGCGGGAGATTATATCCTGGAAGAATTGAAAACTCCTCCGGGATATCTGCCGTCCTCCATGGAAATTACCATTAAGGCTGTGGATGAGCTTCAGAGCTTCGTTTTAAAGGACGACCATACGAAGCTGGAAATTTATAAGTATGAGGAGGACGAAAAGGGAAACCGGCAGCCCCTTCCGGAACGCCATGGAGCAGAGCTTACTCTTTATCCTGCGGTTCTGGAGGAGGACGGAACGGTCATGACGGAAAACGGAGCGTATGTATACCAGAAGGGAAATCCGGTGGATACCTGGATCACAGACGATCTCTCCTTTTATGGAACGGAGCTCTCCCAGGCATATGAGTCCATGTTCCAGGAATACGGAACCGATTTTGATGCATTTTCCTGGAAAGCATATGATGGAACGCGTACAGGGACCGGAGAACGGATGGAAAGCCGCAGTACAGGAAACGGAGAAACAACGGTCCAGCTCTGGAGCCTGTCAGACGGAAGCTGCCTGCGGGTGACCGCATCCCGGACAGGGGTGGGCGGGAACTGGAAATTTGAATACCAGTACCGCTATAAAACAGGTATGTTCCGGGATGGCCCGGCGGCCTGCAGCTATGATATAAGAGGCGGTCTTCACCGGATCGACCGTATTCCGGAGGGGTATTATGTCCTGGTGGAAACGGAAACGCCGGGGGGATATGAAACGGCGGAGCCGGTACTGGTCCAGGTGAAGGAAGAAAGCTGGGTGATCCGGTATTATGTGGAAAACAGGCGGAGACAGTGGTACGCAGACAAGACCGATGAGCGCGGACGGCAGGTCTGCGGAGCCAGGCTGGCCCTTTACCGGGCAGACGAAAACGGGGGATTTTCTGCCGATGAAGCGCTTCTGGAGGATACCTGGACGTCGGGAAGGGAAGGAACCTATACGGCGGATGATCTGGCGGAGGGAAGGATCCCGAAGGGATATGGGCCGGGTGATCTGCGCCTGCACCGGCTGCCGCCCGTAAGGGAGGGAACCTATTATCTGGCAGAGCTCAGGACACCGGATCATTTTTCAGCCATGGAGCCGCAGAAGCTTGAGCTCGGAAAGGATTCCGGCGGGGTCATCCGGGCGGTGAACCGGCTTTCCAGAGGCCGGATCGAGATTTTAAAGCTGGATGCCCAGTGGCATGAGAAGCCGCTTCCGGGAGCATGGTTTGAGGTGAAAAATGTAAAAACCGGGGAGATTTTCCGTATGGTGACCGGAGCCGATGGGAAGGCGGTATCCGGAGAGCTTCCGGCGGCATATCTGGGAGACGACGGAAGAGCCGTACCCTATGAATACCAGGTACGGGAGATCCAGGCCCCGGAGGGCTTCTGCCTGGACAATAGGGTATGGAAATTCTGGTTTGATAATACCCATACGCCGTTGACAGTAAAAAAAATAAGGGTGGAAAATGAAGAAACCAGGCTGTGGTTTTCCAAAAGCAGCTTTCATACGGATCACTTTGTAAAGGGAGCGCGGCTGGCCATTTATAACGCAGGGGCGGAGGATGGACAAATGCGGCCCTGGGGAGATCCGCTGGAGGTATGGGTTTCCGGCCCGGAGCCCCATCTGGTATCGGGGAAATTATCCGGAGGCCGAACCTATTTCCTTGTGGAGGAGGAGGCGCCGGAGGGGTATTCTCCAGCGGAGCCGGTGATGTTTACTGTGTCTGACGATGGACGGAGCATAACGGAGATATCCAGCGCATCCAGCCTGGTCCAGATCCGGTATGATGCAGAAAAGGAAAGGATCGGATCCATTTTGGTCCGGGGGCGCAGGGCCCGGAAGGGATGGATCACCTTAAAAAGGGAGGGGGAAGAGATTCTCACGGCTCCCATGACAGGAAATCTTACGGCTTTTCGGGAGGCGGCGGAGAAGGAAGGCGCAGGAGCGGCCCTTACCTGGGAAGAAACGATTCTTTTCTCCGATGGCAGCAGGGTGACTGCAGAGAGGGAAACGGTTTGCCTTTGGGATGAAAATCGGGAACGTATCCTGAAAGACCGCCAAAGGATGCCAGCTGGGACGCGGTACACCTTCTGCGGACGCGGTCATACACTGCTGGAGGCATGGGAGACCGGAGACGGAGGCCTGACTCATGAAATTGTGAATGAAGAAAACGGACAGGGAGAGCTGCTTTTAGAAAGGGGAGAAACGTATACCCTGGAGGAAATTGTAGTATTCAGTGATGGATCTGAATTTTTATCCGGAAGACTTTCGGTTTCCATTGATGAAAATGGAAAAATGGTTCTGGCGGATCTTAAAAACAAGGAAACGGATGTGCGGATCCGAAAAACAGACCTGGTCACAGGAGAAGAGATCTCCGGAGCGCTGCTTTCCATAAAAAGTATGGATGGAAAGCTGGTGAAGGAATGGAGATCCGGAGAGGAAATCAAACTCACAGGAATCCTGAAACCGGGAGAAGCCTATCTTTTGGCCGAGGTTTTACCGGCATCTGGCTATGCCTGGGCCGAAGAGATCCCATTTACGGTTGGCCAAGATGGAGGGATCCAAAGAGTGAGGATGGAGGACAGGCCCACCCGGGCGGAGATCCAGAAAACGGATATGGTCACCGGGGAGGAGCTTCCCGGAGCGGTCCTGGTCCTGAAGGATAAGAGCGGACGTGTGGTGGACCGGTGGACCTCGGGGAATACGCCTCACAGGATCACAGGGAGGCTCGAGGCGGGAGAAAGGTATACACTTGCTGAGATAACAGCGCCTTCGGGATACCAGATTGCAGAGGAGGTGACGTTTACAGTGTCGGAAAATGGGGCCATAGACCGGGTGATCATGGAGGATAAAAGAAAGGAGCCGGAAATACCGGAGGAACCAGAAAAACCGGAAAAACCGGAACGGCCGGCCCCGGATCCTGACAGGGAACCGGAACCAGAAATGCCGGAATGGCCGGAGACTCCGGAAACCGAGGCTCCGGGGGAGCCAAAGAAAAAAGGGATCATAACGGCCAGGTATGAGATCGAGCTGGATGGAAGAGGGACATTGCGGATCGATCGCCCATCCAGGATCCGGACAGGGATCCCCAAGGCGGGAGATCATCAAAGGCCCGGAATATATGGAGTCCTGGCGGTTCTGGGGATATTGGGAGGAATCGTCTGTCTGATCCTTTGGAGGAGGGATAAGCTTGAAAAATAAACGATGGAGGAGGCAGAGCTCCGGCCCTGGGACCGTGCTCTTATGGGTGGGGGTCTGCCTGGCCTGGGCATGGAACGATTCCTGTGCCATAAGCGGAGCCGCCGCCGCTTATGGTGCGGAAAAGCTCCCGGACCGTACGGAAGAAACTGCGCCGGCGGAGACACTGACCCTTGAAGGGCCGGTATTTACAGATGCAGGACAGGTACCGGAGCTGGAGGAGCTCCTGGAACGGGACGGAAAGCAGTACCGGCTGGTTTCCAGGAGAATCCGGCAGGCCCGACAGGGAGGGACTATGACGTATGCTTCCGTCATAGTTCCATATGCCCTGGAGGGGAGACAGGAGCCGCCGGAAACGGCCTGGGTCACACTGACGGATGCACAGACCGGACAGGAATACGAAAGAGAGATTCCCAGACTGGAAACGGAGGAGACGAGTTCCCAGTGGACCGGCGACTTTCAGTTTCTGGTCACCGTCTCAGGATACGATGCGGACGTATTCCAGCTGGGAGACACGGAAATATCGAAAGACGCAGACCTGTCCTCCTATGGAGCAGAATTTTTGGAGTACCTGGGACTTCCGGAAGAGTGCTATCGCGTAGAAAAGGTGGAATGGAGCGGGGAAAGCTATGAAAAGGAGGGGATCCTGTGCCGGGACGCCAGGGCAGCCGGGGAAAAGCTGGTGAGAAATGTGGAGGTACGGTACGGCGGACAGGTAAGAACACCGGAAATAAAGGGCAAACAGTATATCGGGCTGTATGAGGAGATCCGTCGGGAGCCGGAAAGCAGCCAGGAGGAGGAAACGAGCCGGGAAAGGGAAACAGAAACAGTGGAAACAGGCGGAGCAGAGGCACTTTCGCCAGCGGAGCAGGAGAAAATGCCCGGTGCGGCGGACCGGTTTTTGCACTGGATAAAAAATCATCTGACCATGGTAGTTTTCGGGACTGGCTTTTTCGTCATGATCCTGGGCGGCACAGCGATTTTATGGCTGTCCGGGAGACGAAGAAATGGGGAAAAGGAAAGCCTGGACAAAGGCCCAGGCTTCTGATCAGGCGAGCGTTTCACTCCATTCATTTTCCTTAAATCCCACGAGAACACGGTCCTGGGATACCAGGATGGGACGTTTTACCAGCATCCCATCGGTGGATAAAAGCTCCAGCTGCTCATCCTCGGTCATGGATGGAAGCTTATCCTTTAGGGCCATGGATTTATAAAGAAGGCCGCTGGTATTGAAGAACCGCTTTAAAGGAAGTCCGCTCTTTTGATACCAGTCCCGGAGCTCCTCCCTTGAGGGATTCTGGTCCTTAATATGCCGGGAGGTGTACTGGATCCCATGGGCGTCCAGCCAGGACTTCGCTTTTTTGCAGGTGGAACAGGGCGGATACTCTAAAAATAACAGACTCATATGGACAACCTCCTGTTTTTTATAAGTATATCTGATTTTTAAAGAGAATACAATGGTTTAAAACAGGGATGGAGGAGCTGGATTTATGGATCTATTGATCTTCCTGTCAGAATTCATGGTTCCGCTGGTGATTTTTTACATTGTGGGATTCGGCATCCTGTCCGGACGTCCGGTTTTCGATGATTTCTTAAAAGGGGCGGCAGAGGGGATGAAGACGGTTGCGGGGATCCTGCCCACTCTGATCGGCCTCATGGCTGCGGTGGGAATTTTAAGGGAATCCGGTTTTTTGGAGGCTGCAGCCAGGGCCTTGCGGACTCCGGCGGGCTGGCTTCATATTCCGGTGCCTCTGGTTCCGGTGGTCCTGGTCCGCCTTGTGTCCAGCTCTGCGGCCACGGGACTGATCCTGGATATCTTTAAGGAATACGGCCCCGATTCCATGATAGGAAATATGGTGTCCATTATGATGGGATGCACAGAGACGATCTTTTATACCATGAGCGTATATTTTATGACTGCGGGGATACGGAAAACCCGTTGGACCCTTCCGGGAGCGCTGGCAGCCACGGCCGCCGGGATCGGCGCCAGCATCATTCTGGCGGGGAGCATGGCCTGATCGGGGTTGTATTGGGAACCCAGTCCGTTTATAATGGAAGTATGGAAAAGAACGGCGGTCCGGAAGCCGCTGGAATCCAAAAAAGAAAACGGGGTGGAGCATATGGCAAAGATCAGCAGAAAAGAAATCTTTTCGATTCCCAATCTGATGGGCTATTTTCGAATTTTAATGATTCCGGTATTCAGCTATATGTACCTGACTGCCGGCACCAGGGAGGACGTTTACCGGGCTGCGGCTGTGGTCTTTATTTCCAGTGTGACAGACCTTCTGGACGGCTGGGTAGCCCGGCGGTTCCATATGGTTACGGAGCTGGGGAAGTTTGTGGATCCTCTGGCGGATAAGCTGACCCATGGAGCCCTGGCTCTCTGCCTGGCGTTCAGGTATCCTTTGATGTGGGCCCTGGTGGCTCTTCTGGCGGTAAAGGAGGGCTATATGGCGCTCATGGGGCTGATCCTCTTAAGGAGAGGAAAGAAGCTGGATGGCGCAATGTGGTTCGGAAAGGTATGCACAGCCCTGCTGTTTGTGGGAATGCTGGTATTGTTCCTGTGGTACGAAATGCCGGAGGCCGCTGCAAACGGTCTGATCCTGTTTATGATGGCGGTCATGGCAGCAGCTCTGCTCATGTATGTACCGGTATTCAGGAAAATGAAAAAGGAAGTGTAAAGCAAAGAAAAACGGCGGGCGCTGCGGATCTGCAGGGGCCTGCCGTTTTGATTCGCTCAGGAGACTGCTTCGCTTTCCAGGAGCTGCCCGGAGGTCAGCCAGTCTCCCTGGATTAATTCTGGAATAGGATCTGCTCCGTTTGTACCAGGGGATACGGAATTAACCGGTTGCCCTCCAGATCCTCCCGGTGCATATCTACGGCAGTGATCTGATGGTTTCCATAGGTGGTGTAATAATAGATACCCTTATCTCCGTTGCAGCAGCAGGTATACAGGGTCATCTCAAAATTCCCGTTTCCCAGATCCGAGCAGCCCTTCTGCTGGTCCACAGAGCCCAGAATGTGGAAAAACTGGCTGACACTCTCTTCTTCAGAGTCACCCGATACAGAGTTCAGCTTTACAAAGGCCGCGCGGACAAAGCGGGACTGGGAGGATAAGTCTCCCGGCAGACCCAGTGCGCCCATGCCCCGGCAGTAGGTTTTCAGCGGGAGCTTATGGGAAAAGCAGTTCTCAGGATCCTTTGGCGACAGGTGCATATAGTTATTGAGATTAAACAGCTGTTCTGGAAATGGCGGATTATTGGTAAGGACGCCGGCCGGATTAGGATATACGTGGATGCCGGAGCGGACGGATTCCACTGTTACGGCTTCCTCGCGGTCCGCCAGGATCCAGTGGAGCTGGGCCAGCGGAAGGCTGTCACTGAACGGAGTATTGACCAGATTGATCCGCTCCAGAAGACGGAGCGCTTCCTTTACAGAATCGCACTGTCCCAGGATCCAGGGGATAAATTCAAACTGGGCCACGTTGTCCTTTCCATCCTCCATTTCCCCGTAGTGGGCATTTCCGACAAAGTTAAGACCCGCCATTCCCAGGCCCTTTTCATTGACAGCTTCATAATAGAGCGGATAATCGTCGGCCACATGGGCCATGCCGATCATGGCATAATGGGCTTCCATGGTTCCTTGAAAGCGGAAATGGAAGGGATAATTCCTTGGAGTGACGGTCACCTGGTCCCCAAAGGAGAATTCATAATCCAGGGTTCTGCCGAAATAAAAATCTTTTGTTTTATAGGATGCTGCTGTACACATAAATTACCTCCGGTTTAAAATTTGCTGCTGCGGGAGCGGGTCAGCTCGATGGCCTCTTTCCCGGTCATATGGTCAATGGAGATCTCCACACAGCATAAAGCGTTCCATTCTTTCTGGATCTCCTGCTCCACAAGATCCCGGTCTCCGTTGTATCGGAGGCTGAAGACCCTGGCGGCATGGAGGATTTCCTCGTCGGTCTCCAGGATCCTGGCACGCCCGAACAGGATCACGCTGCGAAAATATGTGGTAAGCTCCTCTTTTATAATGTCCTCTTTTTCGATCACACATAAGGAAACCTTGTCCTGTTTTTTTATGGAATCGTATTTATGGCCCGACTTCGCGCCATGAAAATAAATTTTTCCATCCTCATATACATAATTGATGGGAACGGCATAGGGATAACCGCCGTCACCTGTAAGTCCCAGAACGCCGGTGGTTCCGGACTGCAGGATCTTTACGGTTTCTGCATGGTCCAGCTGCTGTCTGGAGCGTCTCATATTGCGGAACATAGGAGGACCTCCTTTGGCTGATATATTATGAAAAAGTAATTTGCATGGTAATATTATTGTAGCAGATAGTATAATCCTACGCAAGATTTACAAATATTATAGATGATTAGCCGGCTAGTACTGCAGATACGAATTGTAAGTATTTTGGTAGAGAGGGGAGATATGCTATGGATGGCGAAGAGGAGGTATACAGATTATCCCCAGTACCTTTTTGGGAACTGGGGATGGCGCGTCTCTCTATGTACTGTTTTACTTTAGCTGAGGAACGATGTGATTCCATACGCAGTCAGAAACCGACCCAGAGTTAAATTCGTGAGCGGTAATTGCGATACAGGCATCCTGCTCGGGAAGGACAAAAATTCTCTGTCCGGCATAACCGTTCCCACAGTATGCATTGTCTCTGGAACATCTCCAGAAAAAATATCCGTATCCAGCGCATTCATCCGGATGCTGGACTTTTCCTTCGATTTTATTAGAAATCTGACAGGCAGTGGCTTCTTCAATCCAGGAAGAGGAAACCAGCTGTTTTCCTTCCCATTGACCCTTATTAAGGCAAAGCTGACCAAATCTGGATAATTCTTCTGTGGAAAGATGAAGCCCGCCGCATCCCAGAGTATATCCTTTTACAGATTCCAGCCACTGGGGATTGCGTATGCCGAGGGGGGTGAACAGACGAGGCTTTAGCCAGTCCACAAGACGTTCTCCGGTTCGTTCCTGAATGATAACAGACGTCAAGTATGGACCGAAATTATTATATTTCCAGTAGGTCCCGGGTTTGTATGGAACATCAAATTCCAGGGCATATTGAACCCAATCATCGTTTTCAATGGCATCACGAACCGGTCTGTCATCAGCAGCAGAATAGCCTTGTAAAATAAAATGGTCATGTCCAGTAGCCATCATGATCATATCACGGATTGTCATAGAAAGTAAATTTTCTGACGGATTTTCCGGAAGCTTATCGGAAAATATTTCAGACGGTTTTTCGTCCAAATGGAGGATTCCCTCATCAATGGCAATGCCAATGGCGATGCTGAGAAAGCTTTTGCTGACGGAGTGAATATCCTCCCGGCGGTTTTCACGCCAGTCGAATTTACCGATAATTTGTCCGTGCTGGCGGACAACAACATGGTATAAATCTAATTTCCTTTTAATTGTATCTTGAATGAATGACTCCAATCGCAGTTCCATAGCTTCTTCCTTTCTTGATTTTTTTGTTTAAAATTCATCTACAAAATGGCAGGCAACCATATGACCATTACCAGTATCTTGTAATTCGGGTGTTTCGTGACGGCATTTTTCCTTGCAGAAACGGCATCTTCCGGAAAAGCGGCAGCCAGGGGATGGATTGATGGGACTTGGAACATCCCCTTCCAGCACAATCCGATCCACATGATAATCAATCGATGGAATTGGAACTGCGCTTAACAGAGCCTGGGTATAAGGATGAGATGGGTGCTTAAAAAGGTCCCTGCATTCAGCTTTTTCAACGATTTGTCCCAGATACATAACAGCAATTTCATCACTGATATGTTTTACCACGCTTAGATCATGGGAAATAAACAAATAGGTGAGTCCCATCTGGTCCTGTAATTGCTCCATCAGATTCAATACCTGCGCCTGAATAGAGACATCTAACGCGGAAACGGGTTCGTCGAGAACAAGAAAGTCTGGATTTAAGGCCAGGGCTCGTGCAATTCCTACACGTTGTCTTCTTCCGCCATCCAGTTCATGAGGATATGAATTGGCAAGGCGCCTGGCAAGACCGGCAGTGGCCATGAGCTCGTAAACTTTTTCTTCCATTTCTTTTTTGTTTTGATATATTTTTTGAACCTGAAGGGGCTCAGCAATACTTTCAAATATGCTTTTTCTCCCGTCTAAAGAGGCGTAAGGATCCTGGAAAACAATCTGGAGCCTTCTCCGTGCGTGGCGCATTTTTTCACGGTCGTATTTTCTGATATCGTCGTCATAAAAGAGGATTTCCCCATCTGTCGCTTCCGTAAGCCTTAAGATCAGACGGCCAACCGTTGACTTTCCGCATCCGGATTCTCCGACCAGCCCCATGGTAGTACCTTTTTTAATGGAGAAATTTACATCGTCAACCGCATGGAGCAGTCCGCGTTTGGTCGGAAAATACTTTTTTAAATGACGGACTTCCAATATATTCTCACTCATGATCAATCCCTCCTTCCTTTATATGTGCAGGCACTTGACATGGTGCCCATTTTCGATTTCTTTACTGGCAGGATTCGTTTTTGAACATTCTTCTGTCGCATATGGACAGCGGGGATGGAAACGGCAGCCAACCGGTAGGTTTGTAGGGTCAGGGGTCATCCCCTCAATGGGAATCAACGTAGTCTCTTCCTCCATCAGATTTGGAATACATGCAAACAGGCCTTTTGTATAAGGATGGGATGGACGATGGAATAATTGCTCTCTGTTTCCGTATTCTACAATTTCACCGGCATACATAACGGCTACATAGTCGCATATTTCTGCTACGATTCCCAGATCGTGGGTGATCATGATCATGGAGGTCTGGTATTTGGCCTTAAGTTTTCTCATCAGCTCCAGCACCTGTGCCTGGATCGTAACATCTAAAGCAGTGGTGGGTTCATCTGCAATAAGAAGTCTGGGGTTACAAGCCAGAGCCATGGCAATGATCACACGCTGTTTCATACCTCCAGAGAACTGGTGCGGATAATCGCCAGCCCGGTCCGCTTTAATTCCTACAAGTTCCAGCATTTCGCAGGCCTTGGTATAAGCATCCTTCTTACTCATTTTTTTATCGTGGAGCCGGATTACCTCCATAATCTGTTCTCCAACTGTGATTACAGGATTCAGAGATGTCATGGGATCCTGGAAAATCATGGAGATCTGTTTCCCACGGATTTTTCTCATGGATTTTTTATTTTTTTTCAGAAGATCTTCCCCGCAGAAAATGACTTCTCCATTTAGGATTTTTGCAGGCGGATCCGGGAGAATCTGCATGATCGCTTTAACGGTTGTAGTTTTTCCCGCTCCTGTTTCCCCCACCAGTCCCAGGGTTTTTCCTTCGGGAAGAGTAAGATTCAGATTTTCAACAGCATGGACAGTACCGTCCACAGTCACATAGTGCACTGTAAGGTCCTTGATTTCTAAAAGGTTTGTGTGCTCATTCATTCAGATTCACCCCCTAGTTTTTCAGCTTGGGATCCAGAGCGTCCCGCAATCCATCACCCATTAAGTTCATGGCAAATACAGCGAACATGATAGCCATTCCAGGGAAAGCAGTCAGGTGCGGCGCATCCCTTAAAAAATCCCTGCCAGTGGAGAGCATTGCGCCCCATTCTGGTGTAGGCGGTACAATTCCGAGTCCGATAAAGCTCATACTGGCACAGGAAAGAATGGCACCTCCGATTTTTAAAGTTGCCTGGACGATCAGAGGGGCAAGGCTATTTGGTAGAATATGATGGATGATAATATGAACGTCACTGGCTCCGGCTGCACGGGAAGCATCTACAAATTCCTGTTCCTTCAATGAAAGAAGGGATGCACGCATAATACGGCAGTAGGCAGGAACACTGGAAATTCCTATGGCGATCATTACATTCTGGAGTCCGGTTCCCAACGCTGCTACAATGGAAATATTTAGAAGAATGCTTGGGATTGCCATTAGTACGTCAGTACATCGCATAATTATATTGTCAAGTACGCCGCCATAATATCCAGCTATGGCCCCAAGGGCGCAGCCAACGATGCTGGAGAGTCCTACGGCAATCAGACCGACAGTGAGGGAAATACGGCTACCATAGAGAATACGGCTGAAAATATCTCGTCCCAGTTCGTCGGTTCCGAACCAGTGGGCAGATGAGGGTGGTTTTAAACGGTTGATAATGTCCTGCTCCACGGGATCGTAGGGCGCTATGACGTCAGCAAAAATAGCGGCAAAGATCAGCAGAAGAAGCATGCACATACCGACCATGGCCTGTTTATTTCGGCAGAACCGTCTCCATACCTCCTTGACCTGACTTCGTTTTTTGATGGAACCAGCCTCAGAGGATGCTGTTAATTCCTTTGTTTTTTCCATATTGCCACCCCCTTACTTGTATTGTGAACGGATTCGTGGATCAACAAAAGCGTACAGGATATCCACGGCCAGGTTTACAAGGCTGAATGTAAGGGCTACCATAAGTACACCGCCCTGGACAACGGGATAGTTCCTTGCCTTGATGGCATCAACCATCATCTTTCCAACGCCTGGCACTGCAAAAATGGATTCTGTCAGAACAGCACCGCCAAGAAGATGGCCAAACTGGATGCCGATGGTGGTAATAACAGGGATCAAGGCATTTTTAAGGGCATGGAAGATAATGATTTTCAGTTCCGTCTGGCCCTTTGCCTCAGCAGTTGTGATGTAGTCCTGCCGGATGACCTCCAGCATACTGGATCTGGTCATTCTGGCGACAGCCGCCGCAGAACTGGTACCAATGGTAATCGCAGGAAGGATCATATAGGTCCATCCATCAAAGCCAGAGGCAGGAAGTATTTTCCAGTGCAGGGCGAATAGAAGCATCAGGAGAAGTCCCTGCCAGAAGTTCGGCATGGCGTTTCCGATCATGGCAAGGGTCATGGCGATATTATCAAAAAGAGAATACTGTTTTACAGCAGATACGATACCGAGAGTCAGCCCGATCGCAACAGAAAGAAGCACAGAGCATCCCGCAAGCTTTAGAGAGTTGGGAAAGGTCTGGATAATTCGGTCCATGACAGGCTGCTTTGTGGAGTAGCAGATTCCCAGATCTCCATGGGCCAGATTTACTAGATATTTACCTAGACGTTCAATATAGGTCCCGTTGAGTCCAAGTTCTTCCCGCAGCTGTTCTGCCATTTCAGGAGTTGCATCATCACCTAGAAGGGTATCCACAGGATCACCGGGAGTGATATACATTAAAGTAAAAACGATCAGAATAACTCCCAGCATGACTGGAATCATCATGAGCAGCCGCCGGCCAATGTATTTCAGCATGTTGGAACCTCCTTTCTCTGGATTAGCCGGGAGCCTTCTGGTATGAGAAAATATCGTCTATTCCCAAAAGGCCCTCGGAATCAGTCAGTATGAGTCTGGTTGAAAAAATATTATTCTACGAAGTATACGGTTCTGAAATCATACATGGCCGTAGGAGTAGGAACAAATCCGCGTATTTTGCTTCCAGCGCCGATGATGTTTTTTGTAAAAGCAATATAAATAAACGGCGATTCTTCATGAATCAGTTCCTGGGCCTGTCCTACAAGCTCTGCACGTTTTTCTGCGTCAGAGGTGATATTGATCTCATCGAGGACCTTATCCACTTCCGGGCTTGAGAGATTGGATCGGGCACTTCCAGAATACATTCTTTCGCTATGGAACATATTATATAATCCAGCTCCGGCTTCGAATAGGCCATAACTTGTTCCGGCACAGCACAGCTCCTGCTCCCCCTTATTTAAGGATGTGGTAAGTGCTCCGGATTCTGTGGGTTTCAATACAAGAGTAACGCCTACCTGGCTCCACATCTGCTGGAGGAGTTCTGCCAGCATATTATTTGTGGAGTTGGCCAAGTACATAAACTCTACTTCAAAGCCGTCTTCAACTCCAGCTTCCTTTAAAAGTTCCTTCGCTTTTTCGATGTTATAATCGTACTGCTTAAGAGAAGAAATGTGTCCAAGGAGGGTACTGGGAACTACGCTGTCCATGGTCTCGGAGGTGTTTTCTCCGTAGCATACGACGCGGATAGATTCTTTATCGGTTGCGTAGTTTAAAGCCTGGCGAACACGTTTATCCTTGAATATATCTTTCTGACAGTTAAACGCAATATAGCGGTCCGTAGCACCAGTGCTGACAATGAGCTGAGTATCAGGATTTTCTTCAATACGGTCTGCGTCTGTGGTGGGAAGTCCCAAAGTGATGTCAACGCCGCCGCTTTCCAGATCAATGGTACGGCTGGCGGCTTCGGTGATGATACGGAATTTGATTGTTTTTAAGATAGATTTATCTCTCCAGTAATCATCGTTTCTTTCCACTGTAATATTATCGCCTGCAGTCCAGGAAACGAATTTGTATGCACCGCTTCCGACAGGAGCACGTCCGAATGCGTCATCCCCCATTTCTGTCACTACTTTTTCTGGAACAATGCTAAGGGCTTCAGAACATACCTGAGCTTCTGTAAATGCCCATGGCTCCAGGGTTTTTAGGATGAATGTGTAATCGTCAGGGGTTTCGTATCCAGTTGGATCGAACTGGGCAGCTGCATCGTTTCCTAAAGTTCCGTTGCTGACTCTTAAAAAGCTAAATTTTACATCTTTAGAAGTGAGAGGATCACCATTATGGAATTTTACATCTTTTCGAAGATTGAATTTCCAGGTCAGTTCGTCTATTTGTTCCCAGCTTTCAGCAAGACAGGGGGAAGGTTCCATATTTTCATTAAATTCCAGAAGAGTATCGAAAATACTTCCTTCAATCATACGTTTTACGGTTACATTGTTTCCAAGAGGGTCTAGAGTTGCTGGTTCTCTGTCAAAAGCAACTACCAGAGTATCCTTAGAAGAGATATTTTCGTTTTCAGACGCCTGGACGGGGCCTTTTTCTACTCCAGCAGATGCGGATTCCGCAGATGTCTCTGAAGGAGCGGATGCGGATTCCGTAGTAGACGGTTTTTCTTTACCTCCGCTTCCACAAGCTGTCAAAACCATACATAAAGCCAGGGTCAAACTTAAAAAACGCTTTTTCATAAATCTTTCCTCCTTCTGATTTGAAATTTGATTTTTTTAGATAGAAACGTCGAAAAATATATTTCATAATAATATTATAATTATTTACCGAATATTTGTAAAATCAATTAAAATTATTAAAATAATTTGTTTTTCTTATGAACCTATGATAGAATAAAGAAAAGGAGGAAGAATAATAGATGAATTTAAAAGAGCAGATGTATGTATGCACATTGGCAGAGACAGGTAATATTACACAAGCTGCTAAGCTTCTTTTTATTTCTCAACCTGCATTGAGTCTTTATATCAGTAATCTGGAAAATATTCTTGGAATCCGCTTATTTGAAAGAATAGGAAAATCCTTTGTTTTGACACAGGCGGGTGAATTGTATGTAGATAAAGCCAGACAGATGCTAAAGTTGAAAGAAAGCTTTGACTATGGGCTTTCTGAGATAATCAATGGACAGGATGAACGGTTAAGAGTGGGAATTCAGGATATACGATCTCATTTTCTTACGCCTGCGGTACTTCCTCATATGGATAAAATGTATCCGAGGACGAAACTGGTCTGGATGGAAAATAACTATGTACCAATGGAGCAGATGCTTTTAGATAATGAATTGGATATTTTTTTCTGTAATTGTAATACACTTCGCAAGGATTTTGAGTATATACCGCTTTTGAATGATGAGGTAGTTTTTATGGTGCACAAGGACCATCCGCTCTGTGTCAATGCGCAGAGACGCCCGGGGCACACATTTCCATATATTGATGTAAGATTGTTTGAGAATGAGAGGTTTTTGCTGGTAAATGAATCTCAGAGTCTCCGAAGGTACAGCAGCCAGGTATTAAAGGCTTGTAATGTCTTTCCTAAAAATGTCTTTCTCCTGAAAAAGATATTTGTTATGATTAATCTGGTAAATATTGGATATGGTGTTGGTTTTTCTTTGGCAGGCTATATTGACAGAAGTGCCCATAGCGAAAACCTGGGTATTTTTTCAGTGGTGGATCCACCTGTTACTGCAACGTTTTATGCAGTATATAAGAAGGGGAAGCATCTAACGGAAGCCGCTTTGACTTTAATCGATATGGTAAAAACCTCTGTAAATGAACAGTTTCATTTCAGTCTATAAAAGGGAATGAATCGCAGTCTGTATTTAAAAGAAAGAACCCCGAGAAAAAACTGGGGCTCTTTCTTTTTCCTCACACCCTCACCGCCACCTTGATCACACCGTCCCGCTTCCCTTCAAAAAGCTCGTAGGCTTCTTCAATTTTTTCCAGCGGGTAGGTGTGCGTGATCAGGGGAGTCGTGTCGAGCTTGCCTTCCTCGATCAGCTTTAGGATCGCATCACAGTCGCAGCCGTCCACGCCGCCTGTCTTAAAGGTCAGATTTTTTCCGTACATATCCGGCAGCGGCAGCGTCTGCGGGCGGTCATAAAGGGCGACGACCGTTACGACGGCGTTGGGGCGGGCGCATTTCCAGGCCATTTCAAAGGTTTTTTCCGTACCGGCCACCTCCAGGACCACGTCTGCACCTCCGTGGCGGGTATGGGATCTTACAAAGGATTCCGGGTCCTCAGATCGGGGATCAAAGACCAGGGCCTGTGGGTAGTGTTCTCTTACGAAGGCGATCCGCCGTTCATCGGTTTCGCAGACAATGACTTTTTCTGGTTCTTTTAAGAGAACACAGGCCAGAGTGCAGAGCCCCGTGGGGCCTGCTCCGATGATGAGGACCGTATCGTCGGGCTTGATTTCTGAAATTCTGGCGGCCCAGTAGCCGGTGGCCAGGATGTCGCCCACGAACAGGGCCTGCTCATCGGTCACGGAGTCCGGGATGCGGTTGAGCCCCTGGTCTGCGTGGGGAACCCGCACATACTCCGCCTGCCCGCCGTCGATGCGGCAGCCAAGGGCCCAGCCGCCGTCGGGATCCTCACAGTTGTTGACAAAGCCGTGCTGGCAGAAGAAGCATTCCCCGCAGAAGGTCTCCACGTTGACCGTGACCCGGTCCCCGGGCTTTACCGTTGTGACAGCGCTTCCTGTTTCCTCCACGATCCCCACCATTTCATGCCCAACGGTGACGCCGGGAACAGCCCTGGGAACGGAGCCGTATTTAATGTGGAGATCGCTGGTACAGATGCTGGCCAGGGTGACCCTTACAATGGCATCCCTGGGGTCCTTTAAAACAGGCTTTTCTTTTTCTTCTAAAACAAATTTCTGTCGATCCTTGTATGTATATGCGAGCATGTCCATCCTCCCCAATAAAAATCAGCAGTATCTTCTGTTATTATAGGCGTTATAATAAGGAAAGTCAAAGCCATCGTGAAGTCCTGGCGGAGGCCCAGGGCTCCCGTCAGAAGGAAAGATTCCGGAGCAGAAGGAAAACGATCCGGTCTGTGAAACTTTCCCGGACGGCGGGGTGTCTAATGAATAGAAAACAAAATACAGAAAGGCACAAGACAATATGAACAGCTGTGAAAAAATAATTGAAGATGTGCTGACAGAAAACTATGGACAATTTTACCGTCTGGCATATGGATATGTCAGAAATGAGGAGGACGCCCTGGATATTGTCCAGGAAAGCGCCTATAAAGCCATAAAAGAGGCGGAAAAACTGAAAAATCCTGCATTTGCCAAGACCTGGATCTACCGGATCGTGATCAACACGGCCATCAGCCAGCTTCGGAAAAAGCGGGAAACGGTTTCTCTTGATGAGGCCGCCGAGATCGCTGTCAATGCATCCTATGGAAATGCAGATCTGCAGAAAGCCCTTTCGGGACTGACGGATGAACAGAAAACACTCATACGTCTTCGTTTCTTTGAAGACATGAAGCTGGAGGAGATCGCCATGGTCATGGATGAAAATCCCAATACCATCAAAAGCCGTCTCTACCGTACCTTGAAAGAGCTGCAAGTGAAAATGGCCTGAATATAGAGCAGGAGGGAAAAAATGGAAAAGAATTGGAAATATGAGGATGAGGAGCTTCTGGAAAAAGAGTTCCAAGCCCAGGTGATGGAGATGAAACAGAAATATGAGGAGATCCCGGTTCCGGCCCATGCCAGAGAGCGCATGCTGGCCGGTATCAGGCAGGCAAAGGAAGAAAAAGAAAGGGCTGTATCCGGGGTGATCGCCCTGGAGGACAGGAAAGGAAGAAAAAATATGAAAGCTCATGTATGGATGAAGAGGACCGCAGCCGCAGCCGCAGCCGTTCTTGTGACGGTGGGCGCCCTGGCAAATATCAGTCCGGTGACGGCCAACGCCATGGAAAAGCTGCCGGTCATCGGCGCCCTGGCGAAGGTGATGACCTTCCGGACCTTTGAGGACGAGAAGGGGAATTTTAACAGCAGGATCGACATTCCCAAGATCGACAGTGAAAACGGGACGGAGATCGCGGCCAATCAGGAGATCGAGGAGTACGCAGAGTCTCTGATCGCCCAGTATGAGGAGGAACTGAAGGCATCCGGCGGAGAAGGCCATTATTCCATGGAATCCAGCTATGATATCGTGTCCCAGAACGACCGGTATGTGAGCATCCGCATCAATACTACGCTGGTCATGGCCAGCGGTGCGCAGTATGTGAAGGTGTTTACCGTTGATAAGACGACAGGAGATACTGTGAGTCTTACTGAGCTGACCGGAGATAACGGAGAAATGCTCACAAAGATCAGCGAAAATATTAAGGAACAGATGCGCGCCCAGATGAAGGAGGATGAAAATATCGCATATTTCATCGATTCAGATCTCCCGGAAATGGATTTTGCAGGCCTCACCGGAGAAGAAAGCTATTCCTTCAGTGACAGCGGAGAGCTGGTGATCTACTTTGACGAGTACGATGTAGCGCCGGGATATATGGGGGCTGTAAGCTTCATGATCCCCCTGGATGTGACGGGACAGCTGTTCCAGTAAAAAGAAAAAAGATCCTCTGCCAGCGGTGCGGGCCGTCCGGCAGAGGATCTTTTTATATGGTCTTAAAAATTACAAATGCTGCAACAATTCGATTAATTCCCCATCCGGTCCCTTGAAGAACAGGTTCCGGATCCCGCCGAAGATGGGCATGGTCATAGGCTCCTCTGTGCGGAATGAGGAGACTCCGGCAGCCTTTACATCGGCAAAGGCTGCGTCAATGTCGTCCACCTCGATGGCGATATGCGGGAACAGGCCGCCCTCCGCTGTCACGGGGCTTCCGTCATGGGGCTCGATGATCTCCAGGAAAAAGCCGGGCATCTGTACCATGACAATATGGTTGGTGCCGGCCGGTTTTTCCACGTCCGCGCGGTCGGTGACAACGCCGCCCAGGGCTTCATAAAATGCCGCCGAGGTCTTCAGATCCCTGGTGAACAGGGCAATGTGGGCAAGTCCGGTAAAGTGTTTCATACATGATCCCTCCGTGTTTGAAATAATCTTGTGTCAGAAATAATATAAAGATAACCTGTTAAAATATTTTATTTATACAGGTTTTTCTGAAAAAACGTTTCAATTTCCGGGTGAAGAAGGAAACGCTCCACGTTCCAGTCTCCGTTTTCCCGGAAGGTCACAAGCTGGTAGCCGGCCCGGTCGTTATAGGCCAGGAAATGGCCGTGGTAATCGCAGCCGGTTTTTAGGGAGTCGGCCGTGAACTGGGGAACGCCGCAGATCGTCCCCGTATAGCTGCCGTGGACGTGGCCGTTGAACATGGCGGCAATGCGGCCGCTTTCCAGCAGGCGGAGGAAACGCGGCTCTGCGGTGAGCCCCATGGGGCCAGCCGCTTTCATGAGAGGATGGTGCATCAGAAGAATGGTTTCCGGCCTGGAGGGCGCTCCGGAGCCGGTTTTTCCCGCTGCCTCCATGGAATGCTCCAGGAAATCCAGGGCTTCTCCGGTCAGCACCCCTTCCAGGCCCTTTTCAAAGGCGCTGTCCAGGGAGACAAAAAGCCAGCCCTTGACGGACGCGGACGCGTAATACGGTCCCTCCGAGGGGCTGAGTCCCAGAAAGCCTTCACGGAATGCTCCCCTTACGTCATGGTTTCCCATGGCGCAGAGCACCGGGGTACCGGGCAGGGAAGCGGAAAGGGCGTCCCGGAGCCAGCGGTAATGACCGGTGGTTCCTTCATGGGTCATATCCCCGGTGATCAGGATGATATCCGGCTTTCTCTGCCTCAGGGTCTCCAGGCACCGGCCCAGGAGCTTTTCCACAAGCAGGCCCTTTTCCCGCAGTAATGTGGATATCTGGCTGTTTTCGTCGGGGTTATGGTGGATATCGCTTAAATGGGCAATGGTGATGGCGTTCATGGGCACCTCCCGTATGTTTTCCTTATGATCCTAGTATAATATCGGAAGGGGAGAAAAACAACCGGAAATTCAGCCGCATCCGGCCAGGATCCGACAGGGCCGGCAGTCCGGCGCCGTCAAGGGCGCCGTTCTATCTGATGCGGCCTGCCGTCGGTTACAAATTTACAACGGAAGGAATCTGTGCTATACTGGGCGTATTATGAGTAATTATATTGTATTTGACCTGGAATGGAATCAGAGCGCGGCAGGAAAGGACACAGCCCTGGATCATCTGCCGTTTGAGATTTTTGAGATCGGAGCTGTGAAGCTCAATGAAAAAATGGAGCCGGTGTCGGAATTTCACCGGCTGATCCGCCCGTGCGTGTACCGGCAGCTGCATTATATCATTTCTGAGGTGACCCATGTGTCCATGGACGAGCTGGACCGGAATGGAAGACCTTTTAAGGAGGTCATGGAGGAATTCATAGAGTGGTGCGGGGAGTCGCCGGTCTTCTGTACCTGGGGAAGCATGGATCTGACGGAGCTGCAGAGAAATATGGTATATCATGGAATGGAGATCCCCTTTGCCAGTCCGCTGCTGTTTTATGACGTACAGAAGCTATACAGCCTTACCTTTTCCGACGGAAAGACAAGGGAGGCTCTGGACGAGGCTGTGAAGCTCCTGAATATCCGGCTGGACGCCCCCTTCCACAGGGCCCTGGGCGATGCGGTTTATACGGGAAAGGTCCTGGGGTGTCTGGACATGGAAGCGGTAGGAGACTATGTGTCTGTGGATTACTACCGGATCCCCCGGTGCCAGGAGGAGGAATTCATTCTGAATTTTCCGGACTATTCCAAATTTGTATCCAGGAGCTTTTCATCGAAGGAGGAGGCCATGAAGGACAAACGGGTCACGGACATGGTCTGCTACAAATGCCGCCGGACGCTCAGAAAAAAGATTCGATGGTTTTCCTATGGGCAAAGATTTTACCTGTGCCTGGCCGTATGCCCGGAGCACGGCCCGATGAAGGGAAAGATTCGGATGAAAAAGGCCGAGGACGGTTCTGTGTTCGCGGTGAAGACCCAGAAGCTGGTGGGAGAGGACGGAGCAGCGTTTGTGGTGCAGAAAAAAGAAGAGGCAAGACTCCGCCGGTCGGAGCGGATGAAAACAAAAAAACAGGGGAAATGATCAATGGGGCGCCTTTTGGGCGCCCCATCTGCGTTATGATTTTTTCCACCGGTCTCGGATCCCCGGCTTTTTGATCTGGTTTTTGGAGCGGAGATGCTCCTCCATGATCTGATCAAACTCCCTGGTGGAGTATCCCCACTTTCTCAGCCGGTTTTCACGGCGCTGCTGGCGGAGGATCCGCTCGGCCCGCTCCTTGTGGGCCCGGTAGGTGAGAAAGCCGAAGACGGCCGCCCCGATGACAGAGATCACAGCCAGAATGGAGATTCCCTTAATGAGGATGGAAACTGCGGGAGAGCGGTCCTTTTTTTCCGGCGCTTCCCGGCCCGCCGTTTCTGGATTTTCGTCCTTTTCCTGGACGCCGGACCCGCTGGCTCTGCCTTCATCCGCTCCAGAGCTCTCCAATGCGCCGGCCGGTTCTGGTTCTCCGGCTTCCGGCACGGAATCCGCCCCGGCCGTTCCGCCTATGGCCCCGGCGCTTTCCGCAAGCTCTGCCAGCAGAGCAGGATCCGGTGTATAGGCTGGGACACTGACGGCCTCCAGATAGGCATGTCCCACATTTCTGTCTCCATATGTGTAGTCGATCCGCGCCACGGCAGAGGCCGGAGCCGCTTCCTGCAGATCATAGTTCAGGGAAGAGGATACGTCCGAAAATTCTCCCTCAGCCGGGAGCGTCACGGCGCTGTTTTTTCCAACAGAAAGCCGTATGGAGCCGCCCAGCTGGATCCCGCCGATGGCCAGATCGTTTTCGATCTCCTGATAAACGCTGTCCTGGCCGGCCACGGCCACGGATCTGAAATTTTTAAAGCCAAAGTCAAAGAGCGCCTTCGTATCGGAATAATGGGTCTGATGGCCGTTTAAGATCACGGCGATCAGCTTCATTCCGTCCCGTTCCGCGCAGGTCACCAGGGTGTTGCCTGCCAGGGAGGTGTAGCCCGTTTTTCCGCCGATGATCCCGCTGTAATAGAGGGAATCATTTTTTTTGAGCATCCGGTGGTGGGCGTAGTAGCGCCAGCCATCTGGATACTGCTGTAACTTTCCTGCCGGAACATCATAATAGGTGGTGGAGTCGATCTCCACAAAGGTGGGATTGGAAAAGGCCGCCTGGGAGATCAGGGCCATGTCGTAGGCGCTGGTATAGTGGTTTTCATCGTTGAGGCCGCTGGGATTGGCAAAATTGGAGCTGGTACAGCCCAGAGAACGGGCTTTTTCGTTCATCAGCTCCGCAAAGGCCCCGATGCTTCCGGAGCAGTGCTCAGCCAGGGCGTTGGCCACCTCGTTGGCAGACTGCAGAAGAAGGGCGTAGAGGCATTCCCGGACAGAAAGCTGGTCTCCGGCCCGCGCTCCAAGGATGGAGGCGCCTGGCTCCAGAGTATTGACAGCCTCGCTGGAAAAAGTCACAGTCTCGTCCAGATCGCAGTTTTCAATAATAATCAGAGCCGTCAGGATCTTGGTGATACTGGCGGGATAGTAGGCCTCCCGGGAATTTTTTTCATAGAGGATCGCGCCGGAGCCGGCGTCCATCAGGATCCCGCCGTCGGCGGAAATGGATACGTCTGTGGGCCAGTCAGCCGCAGCGAAGGCTGCGGAAACTGGAAAAAGCCCTGTCATAAGGGCTATGCACAGAAAAAAGCAGAGTATTTTTTTCTTATATTTCATAAATAAACAGTCCCCATTTTGTCACTTTAGGGCCATTATATAAGAAATCAAAACACAAGTAAAGGATTAATTTTCCCCTTTTTCCGCGGTTTTCCGCCCCTTAAGCCAAAGGAACAGGCAGAGCCCGAAGAAAACCGTCACGAGGACGGCGAAAACAATGGCGATCCGCAGGGCTGTGTCCATAAAGAACGCCTCGGGGACGATATTGATGAGCATATCCGTGTCCGGATCCAGGATCCACAGATCGTTGTCGAAGAAAATGTGGTGGAAAACAACGAAATACCGGGAAAAGTCTGTGGATATAACGGCAGCCAGCGCCAGACAGGCGGCAAAAAATATACCGGTGCCGGCGCAGAGGGAGCCGGGGACTGCCCGGGACAGGTATGCGCCCCTGTCCTTACGGCCCCGTTTCCAGGAATATAAAAGGGCGGCAAAGGCCAGGGTAAAGAAAAGCCCCAGCCGTCTGAGCCACAGGCCTCCGATGAAGAGTCCCTGCACGTCCTCCATGTGGGCGATCTCCCGGTCGTTGAAAAACTCCCGGTATTCTCCGCCCATGGTGGTGAATACATGAAGGTCCTCCCGGTTTCCCCGCAGATACGCCATCATCTCACGGGTGACGGATAAAAGGTCGTCCATGGTCATCTCCGGCAGATCGTCCAGGACCTGATATTTCTCATATTCCATTTCGTAGTAGCCGGGGGTCCAGTAGGCCACTGCCTCCACGGCGGTGATCAGAAATACGATCATGAGCCATAGGGCCGTGAGGATGCCGGCGGCGTGGATCCAGGGGGCATGGATGCTGTTTTTCGGGGCTTCTGCGGTTCTTTTCTGAATCATTTTCCTGTACTCCGTTTGATTACTTTTAGTCTGGTAAATTCTTCCCGGTCCTTTTCCTCCAGGGCGTTGGTGATCTCTGCGACCAGGGACTGGTAGGACGGGATGGTGATGTTTTTCAGGGCATTGGCCCGCTTCTGGGTCTTTTTGATGCTTTCTGCCAGCCGGTAGGCTGAGGTCTCCACCGTGGCCAGCCGGGCGGTCAGCTCCTTTACCCGCTCAAAGGCCAGGCAGGCCTCGTCCAGGGAATCGCTGGTGCTGTAAAAGGAATAGGGAGGCCTTTCCTTTTCTCTGGGCGTATATTCCACCAGAGGGATCTCTGTCCCCATGATGCTGCGGGCCTTGACCCGGATGGAATCCTCTGTGGGGATGGAGTCGGCGATCTCCTCCACAAAGCGGACCCCCAGCTCAATATTGGCCTTCTGGAGCGCGCGGTAGGCAGAGGTGAAGGTGGAATCGATCTCCGACTGGATGGAGCGGGCCTGGCCGATGAGCCCGGTCAGCTCCTTTAAGAGAATATTCCTCTTTTTATCCATGAGTCCGTAGCCTTGGACAGCCAGGGCCAGGGAGTTTTTGGCCAGGATCAGATTTCCCTTGGTGGGAAAGGTGTTGGGATTCATATGGTTGCCTCCTTATATGCACAGGGCGGCTGTGGCGCATCTATGCGGGTTTATAATATTGATCCAGGATCTTTGTGTCGATCCGGTCCAGCTCTTCTCTTGGAAGCAGGCCCAGAAGCTCCCATCCAATATTCAGGGTATCGATGACCGTCCGGTTGTCGTGGGGATCCTGGCCGATGAACCGCTTCTCAAAGGCCTTTCCGAATTCCAGATACTTCTTATCCAACGGGGAGAGCTCATCTTCTCCGATAACAGAGGCCAGGGCTCTGGCATCTCCCACTCTGGCGTAGCAGGAAAAGAGCTGGTTGGCCACGTCCTGATGATCTTCCCGGGTATAGCCTTCACCAATGCCGTCCTTCATCAGTCTGGACAGGGACGGCAGGACGCTGATGGGCGGGTAAATGGACTGGCTGTGAAGGGTCCGGTCCAGAACGATCTGGCCTTCGGTGATATATCCGGTAAGATCCGGGATAGGATGGGTGATATCATCGCCGGGCATGGTTAAGATCGGGATCTGGGTCACGGAGCCGTTTACTCCCGCCACGATGCCAGCCCGCTCATAAAGGGACGCCAGCTCGCTGTACAGATAGCCGGGATAGCCCTTTCGGGACGGGATCTCTCCCTTGGAGGAGGAGACTTCCCGCATGGCTTCCGCATAGGAGGTCATATCCGTCAGGATCACCAGGATGTGCATTCCTTTTTCATAGGCCAGGTATTCGGCCACGGTCAAGGCCACCTTGGGAGTGATGAGCCGCTCCACCACCGGATCGTTGGCCAGATTGATGAACATGGCCACATGGTCCAGGACTCCGCTTTCACGGAAGGTCCGTTCAAAATATTCCGCCACATCATATTTTACACCCATGGCGGCAAAAACAACAGCAAATTTTTCATCGGTATCGTCCCCCAGAGACGACTGCATGACGATCTGGGCGGCCAGCTGGTCATGGGGCAGGCCGTTGCCGGAGAAGATTGGCAGCTTCTGGCCCCGGATTAGGGTCGTAAGGCCGTCGATGGCAGAGATCCCGGTGCGGATATAGTTTCTTGGGTATTCTCTGGCCACAGGGTTCAGGGGCTTTCCGTTGACATCCAGCCGCTTTTCGGCAAGGACCGGTCCCAGGCCGTCGATGGGATTTCCGATGCCGTCGAAGGTGCGTCCCAGCATATCCACGGACACTCCGATCTCCATGGGATGGCCAGTGAGCCGGGTGTGGGTATTGCGGAGCGCCATGTTTTCCGTGCTCTCAAAGACCTGGATCACGGCTTTATCCTCATAGACCTCGATGATGCGGCCCAGCTTTTTTTCCTTTCCGTTTACGGTCATTTCCACGATCTCATCATAGGCGGCTCCGGAAACGCCTTCCAGGACCGCCAGGGGGCCGTTTAATGAGCTTAAGCCCAGATATTCGATTGCCATTTTCTTACGCCTCCTTATGCGTTCCGTTCCATGACGGAGTTATAGAAATCGTCGATCTGTTTTTTATAGCCGTCGAACATGTCTGGACGGTCATTGGGTACGTCATACCGGATGGCGATGACGCGTTCAAAGATCTTTTCCTCCTTCAGTACGGACACCGGCATGCCAATGGAGATGAGGGCCCGGCATTTTTCATAAAGATACAGGATGATCTCCATCATTTTAAACTGCTTTTTTAAGGGTACGCAGGTATCGTCCTTGTGGAAGGCGTTCTGCTGCAGAAAGCCCAGCCGGATCACTCTGGCGATCTCTAAGACCAGCTTCTGGTCATCAGGCAGCACATCGGAGCCGATGAGCTTTACGATCTCCATGAGGCTGCTTTCCTGGTTTAAGAGCATCACCAGCCGGTTCCTGTACTCCACGAAGTTTTTGTCCACATTGGTCTCATACCAGCCGGAAAGGTCTGTCAGATATTCGGAATAGCTGGTGAGCCACTGGATAGCCGGGAAATGGCGGGCATAGGCCAGATTTTTGTCCAGGCCCCAGAAACAGCGCACGAACCGCTTGGTGTTCTGGGTCACAGGCTCGGAGAAGTCGCCGCCCTGGGGGGAGACCGCGCCGATGATGGAAACGGAACCCTCGGAACCGTTTAAGTTCTGGACCATGCCGGCTCGCTCATAGAACTGGGACAGGCGGGAGGCCAGATAGGCCGGAAAGCCTTCCTCTGCGGGCATTTCCTCCAGACGGCCGGAAAGCTCCCGCAGAGCCTCGGCCCAACGGGAAGTGGAGTCTGCCATGATGGCTACATGGTAGCCCATATCCCGGTAATACTCTGCCAGGGTAAGGCCCGAATACAGGCTGGCTTCTCTGGCAGCCACAGGCATATTTGAGGTATTGGCGATCAGCGTGGTCCGCTCCATCAAAGGATTTCCGGTCCGGGGATCGTCCAGTTGGGAAAATTCCTCCAGCACCTGGGTCATTTCATTTCCACGTTCACCGCAGCCGATATAGATGATGATGTCCGCGTCGGACCACTTGGCGATCTGGTGCTGCATCATGGTCTTCCCGGTGCCGAAGCCTCCCGGGATGGCGGCGGTGCCTCCCTTGGCCAGGGGGAACAGGGTATCCACGATCCGCTGCCCGGTGATCAGAGGCCTGGAGGCGGGATAGCGGCGGCTTACGGGTCTGGGGACGCGGATCGGCCATTTCTGGGTCATGGAAAGAACGGCCTCTGAGCCATCTTTTTTCTGGATGGTCACCAAAGGCTCCTCGATGGTGTAATCCCCATCTTCGGCCACAGAGAGGACAAAACCCTCCATGTCCGGCGGCACCATGACCTTATGGGTGATGGCCCGGGTCTCCGGTACCTCAGCAATGACGGCGCCGGGATAGAGGCGGTCGCCTTTTTTCACTGTCATATGGGCGTGCCATTTCTTTTTTGTATCCAGGGAATCCGCGTGGATGCCCCGGTCGATGTAGCAGCCGCTTTCCTTCTGGATGGCGTTTAAGGGCCGTTCGATGCCGTCAAAAATACTGGTCAGGATCCCCGGAGCCAGGGTGGCGGACACGGGAGCCCCTGTACCAGTGACCGGCTCTCCGGGCTTTAAGCCGGTGGTCTCTTCGTATACCTCGATGGTGGTCCGTTCAGAGGTAAGTCCGATGACCTCGCCCACCAGCCTGCCCGTTCCCACATAGACCATTTCATTCATCTGGAATCCGGAATCCCCTTTTAAGTAGATGATGGGACCGTTGATTCCGTAAATGTTTCCTTGAGCTGTCATGATCTGCTGCCTCCTAAAATAAACTGGAAGTTTTCTCCGGCTTCCTTTAATTTCGTTTCAAAAGAATTGTCGATAAGGATGTTTTTTGAGGCAATCACAGCCCGGGTGCCGCCGGAGAAGGGATACTGGCTCACACGGATGTCGCAGCCGGTTTCCATGGATAAGAGGTTCTGCTTTTCCTGGTCCGCGGGATCGATATAGATATGGATCTCCTCACCCTGGGCAAAATCCCGGGCTTTTCTGATCTGTTCCTTTAAGAGCGTTTCATAAGCCGGGGTCTCCATGAAGCGGGCCAGCTGGTCCATGAGCTCGGAAAAGATCCGGCTCTGGAGCTCCTCCTGTTTCTGGCTGTACGTCCGTTTCAGACCGATCTGATTGATGGCCAGCCGTTTATTGGCTTCCCTTTGTATGGTTTCTGTTTCCGTCTGGATCCTTGCTTCTGCCTGTTTTCTGACATTTTCCTCATGATCCCTAAGGACCGATTCCAGATAGGCCGTATAGTCAGCGGTCATTTTTTCTCTGGCCTCCTGGGCGCTGTGGATGCAGAGCTCTTCAAAATGCTGTAATTTATGTTCAATGGTCACAACAGTCACCTCAATTTTCTAAAGTTTCAGCCCGATGGCCTCGTTGACGTATGCGGTGATGAAATCCGGTCTCCGGCCAGTGCCGTGGCGGTCCGGGATCTCGATCAGAAGGGGCATCTTATGGCCGGTCCGGGCGGTCCTGACCAGGTCCGGATATTGCTTCCCCAGAGATTCGGTCAGCAGGAGGATCCCGTTGTCCTTATCAGAGACCGCGTCCTCCAGCGCTTTTTTTACCTGATCCCGGCTGTGGACCAGGATCCCCTCCACGCCTGCCAGCCGCATACCCGTAAGGGTGTCGGTGTTGTCGCTGATGAGATACATTTTCATAGTCTCACCCCGGCTTACAGGCTGCCGATGATCATAAAGGAGATGATCAGTCCGTAAAGGCATACGCCCTCAGCCAGTCCCACGAAGATCAGGGATTTACCAAGGATAGAGGAATCCTCACTGATGGCTCCCAGGGCAGCGGAGGCTGCGGCCGACACGGCAACGCCGCCGCCGATACAGGAAAGACCGGTAGAAAGGGCAGCCGCAATGTAGCCCATGCCAGTGGCATTGGAGGCAGTGGAGGCCGTTTCAGCGGCAAAGGCGTTTCCTGTGAAGAACAGGCAGGAGGCGAAGACCATGGTGCCGAAGAACAGGAATACATTGGCGGCCAAGGCCCGTTTATAGCGTCCTCTGGACCGCTCGCCTGCGGCGAAGGCCCCAAAGGGAACGGCGATGCTTAAGATCAGTGCGATGGTTAAAAGGATTTTTACTGTAAGTGTCATGATAAGATCTCCTTCTTAAAAAGTTTGATTTTTCAGGAATGGTTTGAATTCTCGCCCAGTCCCTCTGTAAAAACGGCTGAACAGCTCATAGTATTCCAGCCTCAGCACCTGGATCCCCACCACAAGGCCCTCCATTCCGCAGACGAACAGGTTGCCCAGAACGATGACCGGGATGCTGATATGACCGGTTTCCGCGCCGGACAGCATGAGCACCACCTGCATCATGGCCGCATGGCTCACGGCGAAGGCGCCCACGCGGACGAAGGACAGGGTGTTGGAAAAATAGCTTAAAAGCACCTCAAACAGCTCGAAAAAGCCCTCCACGAAGAACATGGCTCCGCCGGAAAGCTTCGGACCGCGCTTTTCTGCCAGGGCGGTCAGGGGCTCCTTTAAAAAGATCAGAAGGAGCGGGACCACGAACATGACCACCAGAACGGAAGTGGCTGGAAGCGGCCTTCCTGTCATATAAAGGATGATGACGGCAGCCAGGCTCAGGTAAAATATGAAGCCCGCCAGGCCGTTGGTGTCGAACCAGGTTTTTTCCGTATCCCGGCATTTGAAGCTTACGGCCATGTTCACGATCATCGTAAGGAGGATCATACCCATGCCCAGGGCAATGGCGGTGACAAATACGGTGTTTAACCGTCCCACAAAGGGGAGAGCGGTCATGGCCTCCGCCGGACGCAGCCAGAGGGCTGGGATCACGTCTTCGAAGCCGAAGACGCTTCCAAAGAGGAAGCCGAAGATGGTGGAGCAGAATCCACAGCAGGAAATGATGGCCGCCAGATCCAGCTTCTTAAACCGGTAAAGAAGGAAACCGCCGATAAGGAGCAAAAGCCCCTGTCCCACGTCTCCGAACATGAAGCCGAAAAAGAGGGAATAGGTGACGGCGATCAGAAGTGTCGGATCAAATTCATTGTAGGCCGGGAGGCCATACATCTTCACAAACATCTCAAAGGGCCGCAGGAGCGCCGGATTCTTCAGCCGGGTAGGCGGCGTGCTGGTTACATGCTCCCGGCTGTCCTCGATGACGAAGAAGGTGGAGGCGTCCTCCTCCAGCTCCTTCTGGAGGGCCCTGGCGTCGGTCTCAGTGGTCCAGCCGCATAAAATATAGAAGGGATGCTCCTTTTTGTCAGTGACGGCCGCGCAGCGGCGCACGTTAAAGTTGGCGTTATAGGAGCCAAGGACCTCCACAGCCTGCAGGAGGGCGGGTTTCTGATCCTCCAGATACGTTTTTTCCCTGGCGTCCAGCTGGGTGATCTGGGACTTTATGTCCTCCAGCTCCTTTTCCAGCCGGCGGATCTCCTCTGTGGGAGTGCCCGTATACTGGTCCGGGAGGATGATCCTTTCAAACTGCAGGGATGAAAATGCTGCATCGATCCGCTCCGATACGGGACCGGGGACAAAATAGATCAGTGTCACATAGTGGTCGGTTTCATGGCACTTATAAAGGATCGTATCCTCAGAGGATTCCGCAAAAGCCTCCAGCTGGGAATAGAGCTCCTTTAAGACTCTTCCGAACCGGTATTTGATGTGACGGAATTTCAAAAGCTCCGGAATACTGAAGTCCAGCTCCCGGTAGAGGTTCACCTGTTCATACAAGGCGTGAGTATCCTTCAGCTTTTGTTTCAGTGCTTCCTTTTCTGCGTCTGCTGCCTCCATGGCCTTTTTTATCTCCTGGACAAAGGCAATGGCCTCCTCGGCCGTCATGGAAGCAGGCGACGGCGTGCAGACAGCCTTCGTTCCCTCAGAACACAGGGCCGTCAGCTTTTCCGCCGCTTCATATGGCTCCCGGTATGGATTGGTCCCGGGACAGGGAATCAGCTTTGATACGGATTTCAGCTCCGTCAGGGCATTTTCCAGATGGATCTCATACCGGCATAGGACCTGGTTGACCATACGGTCCAGGTCGTCTCTGGGGCCGGAAATGCTGACGAACTTCATTGGTTCGATCATAAAGCCGCTCCTCCTTTCTTTTCCTTCCCTTTTTAGCTTTCGGCCAGACAGGACAGGATCTCATTCCCGTCCAGCTGGTAACGGATGCCCTCGATGGTGGTGATAAGCTTCCGTATTTCTTCTTCCTTGAAATAAAAATAAGTATTTAAGGCTGCTGCTGAGTATGGATTTTTCCGCCCTGAGGTCTGGTAGACAGCATCCAGCAGTGAGCGGAACAAACGCTTCAGGCGGGGATTTTCCTGGCCGGAGGACGGATCCGGCTGTCCAAAGATCCGGTTTCCATAGCGGGTGGTCCTTAAGATCCCCAGAAATTCCTCCCTGGAGGCAGCCTGGGCCATGGCCCTGATCTGATCCTTTCTTAATTTATAGTATACCGGGATCAGGAAGTCCTCAATGGCGTGGTCGGAAAGCCGGTAATATTCCTTGGCTCTGGAGAGCCACTCCAGATTTAAAAGGTCGATCTTTTCCCCGATGCACTGGGAGACGGCCTCCAGCTCCTTCCGGCCCAGCTGTTTTTTCATATCCTTCCATAAATGGATGAAGTACAGGGAATCCAGGGCGGATTCGTAATCAAAAAGGGCGGTGACGCCCTGGTCCCGGAGCCTGCGGAGCGGTTCATAGTAGAAGGATCCTCTGAGCCCCTCCACAAAGCTGTCCAGGGAACTGCATTCGGCCAGTCCGGCCAGATCCAGATGGGAGTGCTTCCGGAAAAAATCCTCAAAAATACTCAGATCCAGGTCCGAGGACCGGCTGGAAGCGGCGTCCCGGAGACATTTTTTCAGAATATCGACCTCAAAGTGCATAAAATAAAGATCCAGGAATTTCCGCTGGCTTACGGCGGCGAACCGGTAAAGGCTGGAATAGTCCCGGTAAAGGGAGCGCCATAAAAGCTGCTCGATCCGGCTCCGGTTCAGTTCTCCGTCCCCCGCGGCCTCAAAGGCACAGCTGTAAGAGGGACGGCTTTTCAGCGTTTCCACCGCCGCGGATACGCTGTCCGAAAAGGCCAGCTGGGAAAAATCTGTGTCTGTAAGAAACCGGCCCTGCATGGCACGGATCTTGGCCGAAACGGCGCTGTACGTCATAAGATTTCCCATAGACTACACCCCGGTCATTTCCCGGAACAGCCGGTCCACATAGTCTTTGTGGAAGGCGTCATAGTGGCGCTCCAGCTGCTGGATGGACTGGGCCGCTTCTTTTTCCTGGGACTGGATGCGGGCGTTGGCGGCGGCATCCGCCTGTTCCCGGAGCTTCCGGATCCTTTCTTCTGTTTCCTGGTCCAGTTCCCTGTCAAACTGTCTGGTCCGTTCCTCATACTGCGCGGTCAGCTCTTTTTTCTTTTCTGTTCCCTCTGCGGCGGCGGCAACGGACCGCTCTTCGATCTGTGAGAGTCTTTCAATGATGGTGTTCATAATTACTGCCTCCTTGGCGGAGCCCCATCGGAACCTCCGCCACATTGAATAATACAACTTGCCTTTTATTCATGACAAATATATAATATTTATATTGTAATAACATTGATATTATAAACAGACCAGAATGGTCGTTTTACAGGGAGGAAATAGAATGGAATTGCTCCAGTTCCGATATTTTTTAGAGGCGGCCCGGTATGAAAACCTGACCAGGGCGGCGGATGAGCTTCATATTGCCCAGCCCGCCTTGTCCCAGTCTATTATGCGGCTGGAAAATGAACTGGGAGTGAAGCTTTTTGACCGGAGAAATCATCACGTTTATCTCAATGACCAGGGAAAACTTTTAAGGAGGCGGCTGATCCCTTTAATGGAATCCATCGACAGTCTGAAGGACGAGCTGTGGGAATCAGTTTGTTCCTCAGAAAAGACCATCTCATTGAATTTTTTTGCCGCCTCCCAGTTTATCACCAACTGTATCATCGCATATAAGGCGGAGCACCCGGATGTGAAGTTCCAGGTATCCCAGCTGGAGACCATGGGCGGCTGCGATATCCACATTGATTCCAGGGCCTCGGTCTATGGTCCTACGGCCATGGGGGAGATCCAGATGCCGGAGGGGGCAGTCCGCCAGGAGATCCTGGAGGAGGAGATATATCTGGCTGTGCCCGCCAACTCGCCGCTGGCAGAGCGGGAGTCGGTGGACCTCAGGCAGCTTCGGGAGGAGGGGTATATCCGGCTGGGAAACGGCTGGCAGCTCCGGCAGATCTGCGATAACTTTTTCCATCAGGCCGGTGTCCGGCCCCAGATGATCTTCGAGAGCAACAGCCCGGAGTCAGTGCGGAATCTGATCGCCGCAGGTCTCGGCATCGGCTTCTGGCCCGAGCGGTCCTGGGACGAGCAGCCAGGCCCACAGGTGAAGCTGATCCCCATCCGCTATCCCGTCTGCCGCCGGGACGTGGTGGTGACCATGTACAAGCAGGCACAGGAGAAGCCGGTAGTGGGAGAGTTTGTGGATTATCTGTGCGGGTATTTTAAGAGAGGGCTGAAGGACGAAGATAGATGAAAATACTTTTTCCGTCTTAAGACAGGTTTTCGCAAGATGCCTCCGCAGTCTGTCCAGAAACGGCAGAATGGCTTCCCAGAATGGAGAAAATGTATAGAAAAGACAGCCGCAGAACCATATGGCCCAGGTCCTGCGGCTGTCGTTGTTTGGTTATGTTTAGCTGCCCGGCGGTTTTTCGGATCATTCCCCGGCGGTCAGATACTGCTTTGCCACATAGGCTTCCTGGTCGTTATAGAGGATAACGGCCCAGAAATCGTCGTGGTCCCGGATATATTCCACAGACGCGCCGGGATCCAGCTTTCCGATCCGGTCAGCGTCGGTGGACGGCTCCTTCCGGACGTTTAAGGTATCCGTAGTCTTATAGGAGACGGTCTCTGCGGAGGTCTCCTCAGAGGGAGCCTCGGCGGTGGTGGCTTCTGTGGTGGCTGCGGTGGTGGGGATGGAGGCCACGGTCTCATCGGTGGGATCCTTATCCGGCGTCAGCAGCCGGATCACCAGGACCAGGACGACGATCAGCACCACAGGGACAAGAAGCTTTACCATATCCGCAGGATTCAGTCCCAGCCCGCCCTTGGAGGGCTGTTTTTTTCTGCTCCCGGCCTGACGGCTCTGGGTCTGGGAACGGCGCGGTCTGGGCGCAGCCTTGTCGGCGTCCGTAAAGGAGTAGATCTCCTGGGACAGGACATGGTAGGCCTGGTTGGCGTTGTAGGCGCTGTTGTCCCCTTCCCTGGCGGCCTTGTTGCCGATGGAAAGGATCTGGAGATAGTGCTCGGCTGTGGATTTGCTGATCCACTGGCCGTCGTAAAGCTCATGGATCATATGATCCAGGGAGCTTTCCACGATCCCCGCCTTATCGCATTTTAATTTTACCATATATTCCAGGGTCTGTCGGGCCTTGATCATGGACTGGTTGTATTTTTTCTGGCCCATGAGGCGTTCCGTTTCCTGGACATTTTTTTGTATTTTTTCCCAGATACCGGGATTATCCACTTTTGCCATAGGCGTTTTCCTCCGTATTGTCACTCTATAATCCTATTATAAATGAAAAATGAAAAATTTGCATTAACAATTTGTGAACATTCGTGGAAATTCGTAACAGTTCAGCCGTGCGGAGGATGCATCATCCATGGCCGCTGTTGCAAATACAGGAACAGGATGGTAAAATAGCAGATACAAAAAACAGATGAAAACAGATCAGGAGGACATAAAAATATGAGATTACGCCATATTAAAGGCGCAGAAGAGCAGATCGCAGAAAGCCCCTATGTGATCCAGGATCCCCAGGGCTTAAAGGGAAAATGGCATGAATTTTTTGGAAACCAGAATCCGGTCCGTATCGAGGTGGGTATGGGAAAGGGAAAATTCATCATGGAGCTGGCGGAAAAGAACCCGGATGTGAATTACATTGGTATTGAACGGTATTCCAGCGTGCTGTTAAGGGGGCTCCAGAAGCGGTCCCAGCTGGAGCTGTCCAACATTTACTTCATGCGGATCGATGCCCTGGAGCTGGCGGACGTTTTTGATGCCGGAGAGGTGGACCGGATCTATCTGAATTTCTCGGATCCGTGGCCCAAGGACCGTCACGCCAAGAGACGGCTGACCTCTGACCGGTTCCTTCCTATTTACGATCAGATCCTTAAAAAAGACGGCATCATCGAATTTAAAACCGACAACCAGGACCTGTTCCAGTACTCCCTGGAGTCCATTCCGGAAGCCGGATGGACGGTGGATGCCCATACCTTCGATCTTCACAACAGCGAAATGGCAGAGGGGAATGTGATGACCGAGTATGAGACAAAGTTTTGCTCCGAGGGAAAGCCCATCTGCAAGCTGATGGCGTCCAGAAAAAAATAAGAGTTCTCTTTTTAAAAGGATAGAAGGCGCCGGCCTGCATACAATATTACGAGAAAACAGCCATGGAGCGTTTATGGACATAAAGACCAGGATCCGGAGGAGCTTAGCCAGGGCAACCTGCGATAAGACGGAGCTGGACCGCACAGTGCTGCGGTTTAAAAAGTGTTTTGACGAGGCCAGCGCCGCGCTCTGCGGAAAGGGTAAAAAAGCAAAAAAATAAAGATCATAAAGGAGAAATGCATATGGAAAAAATGTTTACAGCCGCTGATTTTGACACAGAGGTACTGGGTTCGGATAAACCTGTTCTTGTGGATTTTTTCGCCACCTGGTGCGGCCCCTGTAAAATGATGGCTCCGGCAGTGGAGAAGCTGGCGGAGGAGTATGAGGGAAAGGCTGTGATCGGAAAGCTGGATGTGGAGGAGAGCATGGATATCGCCGGCCGCTACGGCGTTATGAACGTTCCCACGCTGATCCTTTTTAAGGATGGCAGGGCTGTGGAGCGGAAGGTGGGCCTTCAGAGCGCCTCCGATCTCAGAAAGCTCCTGGATTCGGTTTTATAAGCGCGGGCCGTTCCACTGGCTTTCAGGGCCAGTGGAAGAAGCCGCGGAGGTAGTAATAAGGCAGAAAGAGCCTTCCGGCCTGTCCAAGCCCGGGAAGAAGCCGTTCTGCATCAAAAAATACGGGGCAGAAGATCAGGCTTCCGATGATGAAGAAGGGGATCGCAGCTCCCAGGGCCTCCGGCGTTTTAAGGACGGCTCCCAGGGCCATGGAGAAAATGGAAACGGCAAGGGCGTAAAGGGCCATGGCCGCCGCCTCCGGGAGGATGGCCGCCGCACCGCCGGATGAGATTCCCGGTCCTCCCGAGAGGAGCACCGCAGAAAGTCCGGACAGGGCCGCCAGGGCCACAGGAGCCGCCAGGGCGGCGAAGCGGCAGGGAAGGCGGAGACGGACCGGAAGAGGGATAAAAAGCCCCCTGCGGCTGTCCTCTGCGGCTGTGACCGCGCTGTAAAGTCCGGTGATAAAGAGGAACACTGCCGTCAGCCCCCGGACTGGAAAGAGGCCAGGGGAAGGGGCTGCGGTCCCGGTCTCCCCGGAGCCGTTCCCAGTCTGCTCCGGCGAATACGTGTATACATACTCAAAACGGAAGGTACTGCCGTCCTCCATCCGTTCCTTATAAAGGTCTCCGGCCTGTCCGGAGGCCTTTTTCCGTTCTGGGGATCCCGCAGCCCCCAGGGCGTCAAAGGCGGCGCCCTGCTCCGCGTAATCCTCCAGGATATCCTTGTTCCGGATGGCGGCCAGCTCTGAGAATACCACCTCGGTGGAAAGGGAGGCCGTCACGGTGGAGGGAGCGGAAAAAACGGTGATGGAGCGTTTAAAGCGTCCGCTGTTTATTTTCTGTTCCAGGTTTTCGGGGATCAGATATCCGCACTCTGCCTTCCGGGCGGCCACATGGTCCCGTACCTGCTGTTCATTTTCGCATGGATAAAAAGAGAACAGTCCCGTATCCCGGGCCAGGAGATTCTCCTTTAACCGGTTTCCCAGGCTGGCCGGCTCTGGATCCAGACAGCAGACGGCGATCCGTACCGTACCGTCCTTTCCGTTTTCCATCCTGGATGCGGCGAGGGCGGTCAGAGGAAGGGCGGCCAGAAGGAGCAGAAACGGGATCCGCTTCAGATACCGCTTGCAGCATAAGAAAAACCATAGAATGACTTTTTTCATGGGCGTTTTACCTCAAATGCCAGGCTTATGAGAGCTCCCGCCAGGAAAACTGCCGGGAGCGCCGCAAAGATCCAGGGCTCCCAGTGGGCGGTGACAGCCATTTTTACAGTCTCAATGAAAATATAGGGCGGAAGGAATGGGGATGCCTTCTGGAAGGCAGAGGGAAGGAACACCAGGGGCAGGATCCCGCCGGAAAAAAAGTGCAGCGCTGTGGCTCCCAGGAACAGGAAAAGTACGCCTCCCATCCGGTTCCCTGCCGCCTGGAAGGCGCATACGGCCAGGGAGGCCGCAGAAACGCTTAAGAGCAGAAGCACTGCGGGAAGAGCGGAGGAAAACGGAATAGCGCCTGTAAGGACGGCTGCGGAGGCGGCAGACAGGAGAAGGACCATGTAGAGAAGGGCCAGCCCCAGGATCCGGGAGAGGATCATGGAAACGGGACCAACGCCGGCCAGGAGGAGCTGTCTGCGCAGCACAGGATCCAAGGGCTGGAGAAAGCCGGAAACAGGGATGGCCGACAGCATAAGGGCCAGGATGAAAAGGCTGATGGCGTAAAAGACCACCGGCTTTACATCCCCCGAGGCGCTCACCGCCGTTTTCCGGAACAGCTCACCGCGGGGGAGGCTGTATTCCAGATACAGGCGGTTCAGATCCCGCTCCAGCTGTGCCCTGGCCTCTGAGCAGTGAAACTGGTCCAGGACCTCGTCCCCGGCGTAGATCCCGGCCTGGGCGGCGCTTAAGGTCTGTGCCCCCGCATCAGCCAGCTCCTTAAAGATCCGGCTCTCTACTCCGGCGTTCTCCGGAAGCAGCACGGGGACCGGTGTGTTGACGCCGCTCATGATGTCCTGGACAAAGCCCTCTGGCACCAGCAGGGCGGCCAGGAGCTCTCCGTTTTCCATCCCTTCCAGACACTCCTCCCGGCTCATGTAGGAAAGATCACAGATACTTTTTACACTTTCCAGAGAGCTGAGCATGGAGGTCACCTGCTTCGCTAAAATGTCGTTTTCAGGAAGAACTACGCCGACGGTGATCCGCCCCGTCGCCTGACCGCCGTACAGGGCCTTACCTGCCAGAAGGGCAGCCGCACCCATGAAAAACATCAGTACGGCTGCCCCGGCTGCCATCAGAGGGAGGCATTTCAGCGCCCGTTTTAATTCTAGCTTCAGATAAAACAAACGTATCTTCATATTAATATAAGGGGATTCCCAGCCGGTCGGCCACTTCCATGAACCCGTAAGCGCCTTCCATGATCAGGGAATACCAGTCCTCTTCAGTGGCGGCCAGAACGTCCATGGGAGTTCCCTCCAGGGGAGCGATCTCGCCGGAAAGAGGTTTGAAATAGTAATTGCCGCTGAAGAGCAGGGAAGAGTCAGCGGTGGAGATCTCCAGGGAGTCGATATCCGCCTGGATGCTCGTTCCCTTTTCCAGCTGGCTTACAATGCCGGAGGTGGAGATCTTAAAGAGCTGGGATCCGTTTTCCACGGCTTCCAGGGAAATATGGTAATCGCCGCTTTCTGTTATGTAACTGCCGGAATACAGGATGGAAACAGACGGAGCGCTGTCTCCGGAGCCGGACACAAGATCCAGGGAAGCGTCACAGGTGAGCTTTTTACCGTCATAAACGCCCTGCTTTACCAGGTATAGAGCCATGGCGTCGTCGCCGCTTCCGATGGTGAGCTGGCCGGTGAGGTTCTGGAGCGGGTATGCGCCGCCTTCAAACACAGCTTCAAAGGCCACCTCAGTGGGAACGGTCTGGCTGTCGCCGTCACTGCCTGTGATCCCGCCGTTTATTACAGTGGAGCCCAGGACTGAGGTGAGCACGCCGTCCTTATCCAGGTATACGGTCATCTGGATGTCCGTCAGGGACGCGTCCAGGGCCTGGATCATCTGGTCTGCGGCTGCCTTTGCTTCCTCGTAGGCGTCTGCCTGAAGATCTTCGGCTGTGGCGGGAACAGAGCCGCCCATGAGACCGTTCAGCTTTACGGTCAGCTCCAGCTGGCGCAGGTACTGGTTTTTCAAGGCCTCATCCTGGAGGAAAAAGTCCGAGGAGGTCCGCAAGAAGTCGATCAGCGCCGCCTTGCTGACCAGCACAGAGTAGCCGCGGCATTCCTTTTCCTGTCCATTGACAGTAACGGTGCTTTTATCAGTCTTTTCCACGGTCAGCGCCGCCTTGAAATTTTCCTGGGCCTTGCAGCCCTCTCTGTAACGGTCCATAAGGGCGGGAAGATCCAGCGTGTTTCCTCCCGCAGCGGCATTTTCTTCGGCCAGGGCAGTGACCTCCGTCAGATAAGCGGCTGCCGCGTCGGCAGAGATGCCGTTTTCATCCAGAAGGCGGCTCATGGCAGGGGAATTTTTGATCCGGTCTGCCAGGCCGTCTCCCAGATCCATGGTGAGGACCTTTTCCGACAGCTCCGGGATGGCGGCCATCAGCGTGTGGTCTCCATAATAAAGATCCAGGTTTACCACATCCATGCCATTGTAAACGACTCCCACGTTGGCATCGCTCTTCTTATTTGAAACATCATTCCGGCTGGAAATGCGGAGACCGCCGCCGGTAAGGGCGTTCAGCTCTTCCATAGAGCTGCTGTCCAGGCTTAAGGTCAGCCCTGCTTCTGCATCAGAGGAGACAGAAGCGCTGGAAAACTGGCTGAGTCCGAAAATATCCTCAGCTGGAGATACCTGTTCGTGGGAAAAGGCTGTTTGAAAGGCATCTACCACGGCTTCCTTGGGATCTTTGGCGTTCATCCGGGTGAAGGCAAAGGCCGCTGCCGCTCCTGCGGCTGCCACCACACCTGCGGCGATCAAAATCTTCATCCCTTTCTTTCCGGGCTTTGGTTCCTCCGGTACAGAGGGAAGGGAACCGGAGGACGGGTCTGTCCCAGAGGCAGGGCTGCTGCCGCCGGAGGCGGATCCAGTCTCCTGGGGATCCGTCTGGGCAAACTCCAGGGTCAGATCTGCATGGCATACGGGACAAATGGTACTTCCTTCGGGAATTTCTGCTCCACATTTAAAACAAATCATATAGTTCCTCCATTTCTGTTTATTGAAACTGTCGGATCAGCTCTTCGGCTGAGAGACCGTTTCTGGTCTTAGTCAGAACTCCGTCCTTTAAGACGTACATACTGGTACACAGGTCCAGCTCCTCCATTTCATGGGAGGTAAGGATCACAGTCCCTCCGTCCGCCGTGTAGGCTTTCAGATAGGCCTGTATATCCCGTTTACATTCCAGGTCCAGGGCGGCTCCCGGTTCGTCCATAATGAGGACAGGGGCGCGGCCTGAAAGGGCGCAGGCGATGCTGAGGCGCTTTTTCATGCCTCCGGACAGGGTATCCACCCGCTTCTTCAGCATGGGGCCGATCCCCAGGACAGAGCTGCAGCCCTCTGTCAGATCCCTCTCCATCTCCTTCCGGCTTCCGCGGTGCCATAAAAGCAGGTTGTCTTTTACCGACAGCTCCCCCATCAGCGGGTTCTCCTGGGGAACATAGGCCGTAAGGTCTGCGGCAGCCCCGGACCTTCCCAGGATCTCGGTCCCATTGATGCGGATGCTCCCGCTGTCTGCCCGCAGGGCTCCCGCCAGGATCGACAGAAGCGTGGTCTTTCCGCAGCCATTGGTTCCGACGATCCCCACGCACTGGCCGGGCCCGGCTGAAAAGCTGACGCCGTTTAAGATCCTGTGTTTTCCATAGGACTTACAGATTCCGGAAACCTCCAGCATAAGCCGTCCTCCTTCCTGTTTTATGGCCCTTATTTTACCATATGAGAGGGGGGTGATGGAAGCGTTTTGGGAAAACGTAAAAAAGTTTAAAAAAAAAGTAAAAAAAGGTGTTGACTTTTTCGGAACCTTGTCATATAATAATGGACGTGTCAAGGAGATAACACAGAGACACAGAAAACAAAATACCAAGCGCCTTTAGCTCAGTTGGTAGAGCAGTAGACTCTTAATCTATTTGTCCGGGGTTCGAGCCCCCGAAGGCGCACTGAAAGGTTCCGATTTTGCAGACTTAGGGCTGTGGGGTTGGGACTTTTTTTATGTCTGAAACAGGCAGAGAGCCTGCCGCGGAGCAGGGAAGCGGATCGATGTGTCTGGTCAATGAAATTCACGAATGATTTTCCGGTTCTATTCCTTATTTTGAGTTGTAGTAGAATAAGAAAATAGAATTTAATTGCAATGATTGCACTATTTAAATGTAACGTATTGTGCTATACTGGAGTTACAGTAAAAATTTTGTAGCAGAAAGGAAGGTAAGTTATGAAGAAAAAGCTTGTGGCATTGGGGATGGTGTTTCTGATGGCAATGTCCACCTGTATGACTGCTTTTGCGGGATACTGGTATCTTGAAGACGGAAGGTGGGAGTACCGGGACGATTCAGGTGCTCGGGTGAGGAACACTCTAAAGAAAAGCGGCAGCCATTACTGGTGGCTGGGACCAGATGGATATTTAAGAACAGGTCATGCTGGAGAGAAGGTCCTCATAGGAAATGCGGCATTTATGCTGCATAATGATGGAAGGATAGACCGGATCGGTGAGGACGCATCGGGCGGAAAGGTGGATCTGTTTGATTTAATAGGCGATAAGGAAACACCCAGAAGGTTTGATACATGGGATTTTTATGAGACTGCGAAGGATGGGTCTGCTTATGAAACCTGGTGCTACTGGGACGAGGAAGGAAATAAGCTGGGCGGATTACAGGAGATCCAGGGCTTTAAGTATTATTTTGATAAGGATAATGAGATCAAATTAAAGAAGAAGAGCACGATCGTTGACAAGCATTATATAATGGGAGATTACTCCGCAGCCATCGACCGCTGGATCCCCAGGAATGGAAAATGGTATTATTTCGATGAAAACGGGGAGCAGGTCTTTGGAAAGAAGACCATCCAGGGAACGGAATATGATTTCGGAACAGATGGATTTGTGGACGCTTCCCAGGTAGAGTTTCCGGAGATCACGTCTGTGGAGATCGATAATTCCCAGAAAGAGGCCTTTGTAGGAGATGTGGTGGAGATCCCGTTTAAGATCGAGGTGAAGGAAGCTTCTCCCAGCAACGCGACGAAGGAAGCCGATTATGATATGTTCAAAAATGCATACGACGTATCCCATACGTATCGTGTGAACAGAGGCGTCATGGTTCCCAAATATGAGGTGGGGAAAAGCCAGTTAAAGTATGAGATCGAGACGAAGTACGAGATCGACTGGGAGGACCAGCTGATCCGGATCCCCATCGACTGTATGGGAGCCGTATTTGGAAATATGCGTATCGGAAATACTAAATCAGAGGACTTTGGGATCGTATGCAGATATCCGGAAAGTCAGTCCATGGAATCCAGGATCGAGGATCTGTTCAAGGACGAACAGGAAGGGGACGCTCTGGTTGCCGGATTAAAAACGCTGACGGAGGAAGAACCAGACAGCGTGAAAGAGAGCCTTGTGGGATCTGCGGAGGTCCAGACAAAGATCCAGGCCCTGGAACTGATGCATAATGGCTCAAAGAAGGTGGATACATACATTGATGTGGACGATTCCCTGGGGTTTGCGGATAAGGATACCTGCTCTGTGATCGGCCTGGGGCTTTCCATGGAGAAAGAGGGAAAGATCGGTCTGAAGATCGGAACCTCCAATGAAAAGCTTCCCGAGGAGCTCACAAAGGAAAAGACAGCTGTGGCGTTTGACCTGAAGGTATTAAAAAATGGAGCCAGCACGAAAAAGCTGGACGTTCCGGCACTCATCACGATCTCAAAGCCCGACAGCATCAAGACCGATGATTTCCAGTTATACCACATGAATGCCGGAGAGGCGGAAGAGGTCAATTATGTTGAAGAGGACGGTTTAGCCACATTTGCCGCTGAGCAGTTCAGTACCTTTGTGTTTGTAGAGGATGCGGAGGATACGGATAGCGGAAGCAGCGGAGGAGGTTCCACCAGCTCCTACGGACCGGGCCGCTGGGATACAGGAACAGCGGGAAATAAAGGACCGGAGAATACGAAGACCCAGAAGCCTGCTGGTACATGGGTACAGGATGAAAAGGGCTGGTGGCTGAAGTATGAGAACGGAACATGGCCCGCATCCCGGTGGATCGAGATGACCTGGAATCACGTTCCCAGCTGGTATTACTTTAATGCTGAGGGATATATGGCAACTGGCTGGATGAAGGACGGAGACCGGTGGTATTATCTGGATCCCAGTACTGATGGAAGCCAGGGACGTATGTTCACAGGCTGGCATGAGATCGGTGGTAAATGGTATTTCTTCCATGAAACAGCAGACGGCCCTATGGGTTCGCTGCTTGTAAACGGCAGAACGCCGGACGGCTATCAGACAGATATGGACGGAGTCTGGATCCAATAGATGGCCGGATGATAAAAGGCAGGGGAGATCTTCCCCTGCCTTTCGCATCTGCTTTTAAACCTGTTGGCCTGACCTGTCTTCATCCAGATACCGCTTTATAAGGAAACGTACAAAAAGGACAAGAGCTGCGGCCAGTAAAAATGTGATCAGATACACAGGGCATAGCTCACCCATTGCCGTGCGCCATGGAGAACAGTATACAATGCTGACTGTGTAGAAACGGAGCCGGGGTGATTCTTCTGAATTGGCGGTCTCCTGATAATAAGGGGTATAGTAAGCTTCGTCATTGCCGCTCAGGTAATAGTTGACGCTGGGGATCAGCAGATTTAAACCGTCATAAAAGACCAGTTCCTCTGTTCCGATTCCAGAAACCAGCGAGGCTCCCAGCCCGGCGGCCAGAGAAGACACGCCGCTATGCTCCTTTCCTTTATATGAAAAAGAAGGAGAGGGCTGGTCATAGCAGACGTCAAACCAGTCGGAATAGAGGGTGACGGTTTCACTGGCAGAGGCCGCGGCGTCCGGGGCCTTATAAATGGACCGCCATTGAAGACCATGATCCTCCGTAATGCCGGAAACAGTATACGATCCGGCTCCCATGGAATGTAAGGCATCCTGAAATTCATTCCGGTCGATGGATTCGATCTTCTGCGGTATGAACGTGGCACCGTCAAAGGTGCCGGTAAAACGCATGGCAGCGGCATGCATAGACGGCGCGCTGCCGCTGACCAGTTCCTTTCCCGCTTCGGTCAGCTTTTCCCGGTCAAAGAATGTCCTGGCATTATTTCCAGACCGTTCTTCGCGGTTTTTCCACTGCCCCTCGGTCAGATATTCAAAATAGAAGAAATCCGTCCAGCTGCATTCCAGAAGGCTGCCTTCGGCATCAAAAACTGCCGATGCAGAATATACCTTGTTTTTGTCTGGGCGGGGAAGAAAGCCGCCCCCCTCACCGACTATGAAACGGGCGCCGTAGAAGGAACCTGCCTTGCCTCCCGTATCCACAGCTTTCCAGAGAAGACTTTTTTCCAGGTTTTTATATTTGGAGGAACCGGCCTTTCCCAACCGGGGCTCAAAACAGCGCTGGGCAATGGTGGATGCAAAATCGCCATAACCGGCCAGATACCTTGATGCGGCATACTCGGCGGTGACCGATGTGAGACAGTACATCCCCATGCCCCAGACGGAAGCCGCCACAAGGACAAGGAAGCCGGTGATGACAGTAAGCAGGGAAGCGGTACAATGGTTTTTAAAGAGTTTCTTCAAACGTATCTCTCCGATCCATAGCTGCACAAAAAAGGTTTCTGGTGGTTTAATCATACCATATGCGCCCGGATATTAAATCAGAAATCCGTTTTTTTCGCTTTTTTATGCCCTGGTGTGCGATACACCCAGACAGAAACGAAAAAGGCAGAAGGAGTCCATTCCAAGAAGGAATGTCTCTTCCTGCCTTTTTTGCATATCGGGCGGGTGAAGTCTTACGGCTCCATTTTTCCAATGGAGAAGCCGCGGCCTCTGGCCTCGTTGACACGGGCAATGGTCATAAAGGCCTTGGGATCGATCTCTGTGACCAGATCGCTGAGCTCGTTTAACTCCCTGGAGGTCAGGATGGTCATGACCTCACAGGACTCCTCTCCCGTATAGCCTCCGGCAATGTGGTACAGGGTGACGCCGCGGTTGATCTGGGTCTTGATGGCATCGGTGATCTTCTGGTATTTCTTGCTGATGATCCGCACCTGCATCCGACTTTTTCCCATGGTGGAGGCCTTATCGGCGATCACAGAATACAGGATGATGAGGATGATGCTGTACAGGGCCTTTTCCAGTTCGGAATAAGGGATCTGGAAAAGGAGGATCACGATATCAAAGCCGTACATGGACACAGACAGGGGGATCCCCAGCTTCTTTTTAAGAAGGAGCACAGGAACATCATTTCCTCCGGTGGAGGAGCCTGCCCGGATCACCAGGCCGATGCCCGCTCCGATCAGAAGGCCGCCTAAGACTGTGGCCAGCATGGGATCCGCAGTGAGCGGCTCAGTGACCAAAAGCTGGATCTGGCTTAAAAGGAACGGGAACAGAAAGCTGCTGATCAGCGTCGTGACCGCAAAATGTTTTCCCAGGGTGAGTGCGCCCACCACAAACATAATGGCGTTGTAGCCGCCCAGGAACACGGCCACAGGAATGTGGAAATAGTGGGCGGCCAGCAGTCCCAGACCGGTGGCCCCGCCGCTCATCAGCTCCTCCGGGATCACGAAGGCGCCTACACCGATGGACATGAGGACGTTTCCGGCCAGCACCAGAAGCAGCTCCATGACCCGTTTCTTCATTTTTTCATTTGTCATATTCTTTCTCCCTTCAAATTGGCAAAGCAAAAAAGAAAGCGGGCTCCTCAAAGCCCGCTGCGTCTGTTGATTCCGTTTTCCTTTGCATTACCATAGCTCTACCCCATTTGTTTTCTAAAGCTGTCCTTTTATTATATCATCATTTGTGTGGGCTGCATAGGGGGAAATAGAGAAAATCTATAAGTGAATGTCAACTTGATAGATTTTTCAAAGTTGACAAACAGGTATGGCGTTGATATAGTGTCTGTGGTTCAATAACCAGAAAATATATACAAAACGTACAATTTTGGGGAGGAAGACATGAAGAAAAAGGTAGCAGTTCTGCTTGCCATGGCCATGGCGGCGGGTGTTCTGTCCGGCTGCGGCGGCAGCGGCGGAAAAGAAACAACGGCAGCAGCCACAGAAGCGGCTGATGCAAAAGAGACAACAGCGGCAGAAAAAGAGACCGCAAAAGAAACAGAAAAGGCAGACGAGGGAGAAAAGAAGCAGGCTTTAAGCGTATCCCTGGATGCAGAGCCGGATTCCCTGGATCTGGCAAAGGTTTCGGATATGTATTCTACCACTGTGGTATCCCAGATGATCGAGGGCCTTACGGCCATCCGTGTGGATGAAAACGGCGCTGAGACCGTAGAACCTGGAATGGCGGAGTCCTGGGAGTCCAGCGAGGACCAGATGACCTGGACCTTCCATTTAAGAAACGCCAAATGGGAAGACGGCGTGGATGTAAAGGCCGGGGATTTTGAGTACGCCATCAAGCGTATCCTGAATCCGGAGACCGCATCCCCGATCTCCGGCAATATCCTGTTCATCAAGAACGCAGAAGAGGCCGTTGCCGGCTCTGTTGGCATTGATGAGGTGGGCGTAAAGGCTCTGGATGACAAGACTCTGGAGATCCAGCTGGCATATCCGGCTCCTTACTTCTTAAGCAGCTGTGCGGGAAGCTCCATGCTGCCCATGAGACAGGACATCGTAGAGGCCAACGGCGACTCCTACGGAACCGAGGCAGATAAGATCGTTGGAAACGGACCGTTCTCCTTAAAGGAGTGGGTGCATAATTCCAAGATCAGCTATGTGAAGAACCCCTCTTACTGGAATGCAGACGCTGTGAAGCTGGAAGAGCTGACCATGAAGATCATCAACGAGGAGACCGCAAGGATCGGTGAATTCGAGAACGGCGGCATTGACGTGGTTCCGGTTTCCACTGCCGAGTGGGTGGAGAAGCTGGATCAGAATAAGGATTATGTAAAGAAGGTGGTAAGCCTTCCGAGAACGGAGTACCTGTTCTTCAACCAGGAAGTGGAGCTGTTCTCCAACGAGAAGGTAAGGCAGGCATTCTCCATCGCTTTAAACAGAGAGGAGATCGCTTCTGAGGTCTACCAGGGAATGCAGGAGCCGGCATACGGCTGGATTCCCAACTCCATGCAGGTGGACGGCGTGAACTTCAGAGAGATGGCCGGCGAGCCCATCCAGGAGCTGATCGAAGAAAATCCAGATCCAAAGGCGCTTCTCATCGAAGGCTTAAAGGAGCTGGGCATGAGCGAGGATCCGTCCCAGGTGACCGTTCAGTTAATGAGCAGAAACACCTCCCAGGATATTGCAGAATACTTCCAGTATACCTTTAACACGGTTCTGGGCGTAAATGTAGAGATCGATCCCGTTGAGTGGCCGGTATTCCAGGAGAGAAACAGAGGACTGGATTATGAGATGGGCTTCAAGTCCTATGGCGCAGACTTTGACGATCCGTATTCCATGATGCAGCTTTGGATGACCGGCGTTAAGACAGTACCCACAGGCTGGTCCAACGAAGAATATGACAGACTGATGACAGAGGCAAGCCAGTCCCTGGATAAAGAGCTGAGAGCAAAGGATTACAAAGAGGCGGAAGCACTTGTTTTAAGAACAGCGACCATCTGCCCGTACGCATACTCCACAGATATCTCTTACTCCAAGAATTATGTAAAGAATATCATGGAGCCGGTATTCTCCTCCACTCTTTATAAGTACAGCTATATCGAGTAAGAAAAAACAGGCTGCCGCAAAAGGTCCGGAAAGGATCCTGCGGCGGCCTTTTTTTACGCAGGCGGGGAGCGCTCCATGTCTGCAGGAAAGAGGTAAAAAATGGGAAAATATATTTTAAAGCGGATCCTGTATGCAGTGATCGCGCTGTTTGTGGTCTCCACCATTGCCTTTTTTGCGGTCCGCATGATCCCGGGAAACCCCATTGAGGCAATGACGGAGAAGCTGCCCGATGAGATCCGGCAGCAGGTGTTCGAGCAGTACGGTTTTGACAAGCCCATCATGGAACAGTATAAGCTGTTTTTTAAGGAGCTGTTCACAGAAGGAGATCTGGGAGAATCACTGAAATACAGAGGAAGAAAGGTAACGGACACCATCGCCTCCTACGCACCGGTATCGGGGCTTCTGGGAGCCGAGGCCATTGCCATCGGCGTGATCTCCGGTATCATCCTGGGGATCGTTGCAGCCTTAAACCGGGGGAAATGGCTGGACTATCTGGTCATGTTCATCGCAGTGGTCGGGATCGCGGTGCCGAACTTCGTGCTGGCGTCCTGTTTCCAGTATTTTCTGACCATCCGTTTCCATCTCTTCCCCACTACCGGCTGGGAGGGATTTTCCTATACAGTGCTGCCGGCCCTGGCTCTGTCCTTTAACTCTACGGCCAAATACGCCAGATATATGCGGGCCAACTGTCTGGACGTGCTGAACCAGGATTATATCATTACTGCAAAATCCAAGGGAATGTCCAAGTTCCGTCTGATCCGGAAGCATGTGCTGAAAAACTCCATCCTTCCCATCATCACGCTCCTGGGGCCGCAGATCGCCCTGATGTTCGGCGGAGCCTTTGTGATCGAACGGATCTTTGCCATTCCGGGCCTGGGCTCTTATTTCGTTTCTTCCGTTACGGACCGGGACTACACCATGGTCATGGGACAGACGATCTTTATCGCAGCCCTTTATATCCTGTCCGTTCTGATCGTTGATATCCTGTATGGATTCATCGATCCGCGGATCCGTGTATCCCAGAGAGGAGACCAGCTATGAAAAGTCAAGTATAAATTAGCCAGAAATTCATTTTTTCT
>CAJMRM010000001.1 GCA_905215775.1 uncultured bacterium | reverse complement strand
ATGCAAATATCGGCGATATCATCGTTGCTTCCGTTAAAGATGCAACACCAGGCGGCGTTGTAAAGAAAGGCGATGTAGTTAAGGCCGTTGTTGTACGTACAGTGAAAGGTGCCCGCCGTAAAGACGGTTCCTATATCAAGTTCGATGAGAACGCAGCAGTTATCATCAAGGATGACAAGACTCCCAGAGGAACCCGTATCTTTGGGCCGGTTGCAAGAGAGCTTCGTGAGAAACAGTTCATGAAGATCGTATCTCTGGCTCCGGAAGTATTATAAGGAGGTGCCAGGTAATGCATAAGATCAGAAAAGACGATATGGTAAAAATTATCGCTGGTAAAGATAAAGACAAGACCGGTAAGGTTCTTGATGTAGATACAAAGAAGAACACAGTTCTGGTTGAGGGCTGCAACATGGTGACAAAGCACACCAAACCGAGCCAGACAAACCAGACTGGCGGTATCGTTCATCAGGAAGCTGCCATTGACATCTCCAACGTTATGCTGCTCGTAGACGGAAAAGCTACAAGAGTTGGCTTTGAAGTAAAAGATGGCAAAAAAGTTCGTGTTGCAAAGGCAACCGGAAAAGTAATCGACTAAGAGCAGAGAGGAGGAAAAACAAGTTGGCTAGATTAAAAGAAATGTATCAGAACGAGATCGTTGATGCAATGATCAAGAAATTTGGATATAAGAACGTTATGGAAGTGCCGAAGCTCGACAAGATCGTGATCAACATGGGCGTAGGCGAAGCAAAAGACAACGCGAAAGTCCTTGACTCTGCAGTTCGTGACCTGGAGATCATCACTGGTCAGAAGGCAGTTCTGACCAAAGCTAAAAAGTCCGTTGCAAACTTCAAGATCAGAGAGGGCATGGCAATCGGATGCAAGGTTACTCTCCGCGGCGAGAAGATGTATGAGTTTGCTGATCGTCTCATCAACCTGGCTCTTCCCCGTGTACGTGACTTCCGCGGCGTAAATGCAAACGCATTTGACGGCAGAGGAAACTACGCTCTGGGCATCAAAGAGCAGCTGATCTTCCCGGAGATCGAGTATGATAAGGTTGATAAGGTTAGAGGTATGGACGTTATTTTCGTTACAACCGCTAAGACGGACGAAGAAGCCCGTGAGCTTTTAACATTATTCAATATGCCGTTTGCAAAGTAATTTAGGAGGATTTATCCATGGCAAAGACTTCAATGAAGATCAAACAGCAGCGTCCGGCAAAGTTCTCCACAAGAGAATATAACCGCTGCAGAATCTGCGGCCGTCCGCATGCATATCTGAGAAAATACGGCATCTGCCGTATCTGCTTCCGTGAGCTCGCTTACAAGGGCGAGATCCCGGGAGTAAAGAAGGCTAGCTGGTAGGCTGTGAGCACTTGGCAAGGTCCTTTCGAGCTTAGTGCGAACGCCGTTCACGAACCTTAGCGAGGCCGGGCCGCAGGCCGCGGCTGAGCTTAGTTGAGTGAACATACAAAATCTCGTTTGTACCAGGCAAGGTCGGAATATGCCAGTGTGAGGCCCGTTCTTCACCCCGCGGTAGAAGAACATCCCTGTGACGTCCCAGGCGTTTCACAGGGAAACTTTTCGCCGTCCGGCGAAGAACACTCCTGTGCAGCGCAGGAAATCCTGCGAACCACAGTGACAAACCAACATCCATAAGGAGGAAATTTAATCATGACAATGAGCGATCCGATTGCAGATATGCTTACAAGAATCCGTAATGCCAACACTGCAAAACACGATACAGTAGACGTACCGGCTTCCAAGATGAAATTAGCTATCGCTGATATCCTTGTAAGAGAAGGCTACATCAAGAAATACGACATCGTTGAGGATGGCGGCTTCCAGACCATCCGCATTGCCTTAAAGTATGGCAAGGATAAAAACGAGAGGATCATCTCCGGCATCAAGAAGATCTCCAAACCGGGTCTTCGTGTATATGCCGGCAAGGAAGACATGCCGAAGGTACTTGGCGGACTTGGTATCGCCATCGTATCCACCAACCACGGTGTGATCACTGACAGAGATGCCCGTGAGCTGGGCGTAGGCGGAGAAGTTCTCGCTTTCGTTTGGTAATTTAGGATGTTATCCCCATCGCCTGCAAAGCCCGGGAGATCCCAGGAAGGGCGGCGGGTGAAGGACAGGGAGCAGGAAACTGCGGCCTGTCCCGAATATAACATAGAAACTGAAAACAGAGCATGTAAAAGCGTGCTCCGAAAATCTAAGTAGGAGGTATATGGCATGTCACGTATTGGTAGAATGCCGGTTGCGATCCCCGCTGGCGTAAAGGTAGAGATCGTAAACAATTATATGACTGTAACAGGTCCGAAGGGAACACTTGAGAGACAGCTTCCGGTTGAAATGGAAATTAAGCAGGAAGACGGTAATGTGATCGTAACAAGACCGAACGATTTAAAGAAAATGAAATCCTTACACGGTCTCACAAGAACCTTAATCGCAAACATGATCCACGGCGTTACCGAGGGCTACGAGAAGAAGCTGGAAGTAAACGGCGTAGGTTACAGAGCTGCTAAGCAGGGCAAGAAATTAACACTTTCCCTTGGTTATTCCCATCCGGTAGAGATGGAAGATCCCGAAGGCATTGAGACTGTTCTGGAGGGTCAGAACGTGATCATCGTTAAGGGCATCAACAAAGAGAAAGTCGGCCAGTACGCTGCTGAGATCAGAAGCAAGAGAGAGCCGGAGCCGTACAAGGGTAAGGGTATCAAATATGCTGATGAGGTTATCAGACGTAAAGTTGGTAAGACTGGTAAGAAATAATTTAAGGAGAGTGTAAAAATGGTTAGCAAGCAGTCAAGAAGCGAAATCCGCAGAAAAAAGCATTATAGATTACGCAACCGCTTTGCTGGTACAGCAGAGAGACCGCGTTTAGCAGTTTTCAGAAGCAATAATCATATGTATGCCCAGATCATCGACGACTCCGTTGGACATACCTTAGCTTCCGCCTCCACCGTTGAGAAGGAGATCAAGGCTGAGTTAGAGAACACAGATACCGTTGATGCAGCTGCATACGTTGGAACAGTGATCGCAAAGAGAGCAATCGAAAAGGGAATTACCGAAGTTGTTTTCGACCGCGGCGGTTTCATCTATCAGGGTAAAGTTCAGGCCTTAGCAGACGCAGCCCGCGAGGCTGGTCTGAAATTCTAGTAGAGAGGAGAATACAGCATGAAGCGTACAATCATTGATGCAGGTCAGTTAGAACTGAATGACAAAGTTGTTGCCATCAAGCGCGTATCCAAGACTGTAAAAGGTGGACGTACCATGAGATTTTCCGCTCTGGTAGTAGTAGGCGACGGCAATGGCCATGTAGGCGCAGGTCTTGGTAAGGCAGGCGAGGTTCCGGAGGCTATCCGCAAAGGTAAGGAAGCAGCCATCAAGAACATGGTCGAGATCCCCATGGACGAGAACAACAGTATCCACCACGATTTCCTTGGAAAGTTCGGAAGTGCAACCGTACTTTTAAAGAGAGCTCCGGAAGGTACTGGTATCATCGCAGGCGGCCCGGTACGTTCCGTAGTTGAGCTTGCAGGTATCAAGAACATCCGTACAAAATCTTTAGGCTCCAACAACAAGACAAACGTTGTTTTAGCTACCATCGAGGGTCTTCTCAGCTTAAAGACTCCGGAAGAGGTTGCTAAGAACCGCGGCAAATCTGTTGAAGAAGTTGTTTGCTAATAGGAGGATAGAAAAATGGCAGAGAAGTTAAAGATCACATTAGTAAAATCCCCTATCGGAGCTATTCCGAAGCAGAGAGCAACTGTTGAGGCCCTTGGTTTAAAGAAGCTTCAGAAGACAGTTGAATTACCGGATAATGCTGCAGTAAGGGGCATGATCCAGAACGTAAGACATCTGGTAAAAGTTGAAGAAATCTAATCTTGATATAGAGTAAGGAGGTGCAGAGATGAACTTATCTAATTTACATCCTGCTGAAGGATCCAAGCACAGCGATAATTTCAGAAGAGGCCGCGGCCACGCTTCCGGAAACGGAAAGACTGCTGGTAAGGGACACAAAGGCCAGAAGGCCCGTTCCGGAGCACCGAGACCCGGTTTTGAAGGCGGTCAGATGCCTTTATACAGACGTATTCCGAAGAGAGGTTTTACGAACATCAATTCTAAGACCATCGTAGGTATCAACGTAAGCGCACTTGAGAGATTTGACAATGACTCCACAGTTTCTGTTGAGACTTTAATGGAGTGTGGTCTTGTAAAGAACCCGCAGGACGGCGTTAAGATTCTTGCAAACGGTGAGTTAACAAAGAAACTTAACGTGAAGGCTAATGCGTTCAGCGAAGCTGCAAAAGCAAAAATTGAAGCATTAGGTGGAACCTGCGAGGTGATCTAATATGTTAAATTCGATACAAAAAGCATTTAAGGTGAAAGAAGTCCGCGAGCGGCTTCTTTACACCTTCATGATGCTGATTGTGATCCGGATCGGTTCCTGTCTGCCGATCCCGGGCGTGGATGCCAGCTTTCTGAAGGAGTTCTTCACGAACCTTCAGAATTCCGGCATGGGCTTTGTAAACGCGATCACCGGCGGATCATTTTCCAACATGTCGCTGTTTGCACTGAGCATCACCCCGTATATCACATCTTCCATCATCATGCAGCTGATGACCATTGCGATCCCCAAGCTTGAGGAGATGCAGAAGGAAGGCGAAGATGGAAGAAAGAAGATCGCAGAGTATACCAGATATCTGACTGTGGCGCTGGCGCTGTTCCAGTCCTCAGCCATGGCCATTGGTTTCGGCAAGCAGGGCCTTCTTTATGAGGACGCCCGAAATGTCTGGGGCTATATGACCGTAATCGCGGCAATGACCGCAGGCTCTGCCCTTCTTATGTGGATCGGTGAACGGATCACGGAAAAGGGCGTAGGCAATGGTATTTCCATCGTACTTCTGGTGAATATCGTTTCCAGTCTCCCGCAGGATGTGCTGATGCTGTATGAGCGCTTTATGGCAGGCAAATCGGTTGCAGTTGCAACGGTGGCAGCCATCATCGTTCTTGCAGTGGTCATCGCCACAGTCGTTTTCGTTCTTGTATTAAATGGTGCGGAGCGTCGCATTCCGGTGCAGTATTCCAAGAAAATGCAGGGACGCAGGATGATCGGCGGACAGTCCTCACACATCCCTTTAAAGGTCAACACCGCAGGCGTGATCCCTGTGATCTTTGCATCCTCGATCATGTCCATGCCGGTAATGATCGCCCAGTTCTTCAATGTGGATTACTCCACATTCGGAGGAAAGATCCTTATGGCGTTAAGTTCCGCCAACTGGTTCAGACCGGAAATGCCGGTTTATTCGGTTGGCCTCTTGATCTACATCGTGCTGGTGGTACTGTTTGCGTATTTCTATACGTCCATTACCTTCAACCCGCTGGAAGTGGCCAACAATATGAAAAAATCCGGCGGCTTTATCCCGGGTGTACGTCCCGGCAAGCCCACGTCTGATTTTCTGAATAATATTTTGAACTACATTGTTTTCATCGGAGCCACAGGTCTTGTGATCGTATGTATCATCCCGATCATCGCATCCGGCCTGTTCAACGTTGGAAGCCTCTCCTTTGGAGGCACATCCCTGATCATTATTGCCGGCGTTATCCTGGAGACCATCAAAGCAGTGGATTCCATGATGCTGGTGAGAAATTACAAGGGATTCTTAAACGACTAGCTGGAAAACGGCAGTTCAATATGGATAGCAGTCAAAAACGGACGGAAATACTTTTTCGTCCGTTTTTTAGATAATGTGTTTTCTTGATCGTGAAGTTCAGGAGGAATGAGCATGAAGATAATTATGTTAGGCGCCCCTGGTGCCGGAAAAGGGACCCAGGCAGAGCGGATCTCAGAAAAATACGGGATTCCGCATATCTCCACCGGGGACATTTTCCGGGCGAACATCAAGGCGGGAACCGAGCTGGGCATAAAAGCAAAGGCATATATCGATCAGGGACTTCTGGTACCGGATGCCCTGACGGTGGATCTGGTCATGGACAGGATCAGCCAGGAGGACTGTAAGAACGGTTATATCCTGGATGGCTTCCCCAGGACCATTCCCCAGGCAGAAAGCCTTACAGAGGCCTTAAAGGCCCGCGGAACGTCCATCGATCATGCCGTTGACGTGGATGTTCCCGATGAAAGCATCATCGCACGGATGTCCGGCCGCCGCGCATGTCTCACATGCGGAGCCACGTACCATACTGTATATGCGAAGCCGGCAAAGGAGGGGGTCTGCGATAAATGCGGAGCCAGCCTTGTGCTGAGAGAGGACGACAAGCCGGAGACCGTAAAAAAGCGTCTCCTTGTCTACCATGAACAGACGAAGCCGCTGATCGACTATTACAGGAAAGAAAATGTCCTCTGTACCGTGGACGGCACACAGGATATGGAAAAGGTTTTTCTGGATATCACGAAGACTTTAGGAGCTTAAGAAAATGGCAGTAACGATTAAATCGCCGAGAGAGATTGAACTGATGAGAAAGGCCGGGGAGATCCTGGCAAAGACCCACGAGGAGCTTCATGCAGCGCTCCGGCCGGGGATGTCCACGCTGGACGTTGACCGGCTGGGGGAAAAGATCATCCGCAGCCATGGATGCATTCCTTCTTTTAAGAATTACAACGGATACCCGGCGTCTATCTGTGTGTCCGTCAACGACGAGGTGGTCCATGGGATCCCCAGCCGCCACAGGATCTTAAAGGAGGGGGATATCGTCAGTCTGGACGCCGGCGTGATCTATAAAGGATATCATTCAGACGCAGCCAGGACCTGGGCCGTAGGCCAGGCTTCCCCGGAGGCGCAGAAGCTGATGGATGTGACGAAGCAGAGCTTTTTTGAGGGGATCCGGTTTGCGAAGGCAGGCTGCCATCTGGGAGAGATCTCCGCGGCGATTCAGTCTTATGCCGAGAGCTTTGGATACGGTGTGGTCCGGGATCTGGTGGGCCATGGCATCGGGACCCATCTCCATGAGGATCCGGAGGTGCCCAATTTTGCCATGAAGCGCAAGGGCCTCCTTTTGCAGCCGGGCATGACCCTGGCCGTGGAGCCCATGATCAATATGGGGACCTATGAGGTGCTGTGGATGGACGACGACTGGACGGTGGTGACAAAGGACCATTCCCTGTCCGCCCATTATGAGAATACCATTCTCATCACAGAGGGCGAGCCGGAGATCCTGTCCTTATAATAGCAGAAACTGGAGGGGGTTCCATGGAAATGCTCGCCGGATGGAGGGCGGTATCTCTGGCCGGAAATGATAAGGGCCGGATATACGTCATAAAGGAAGACTGCGGGGAATATGTTTTCCTGTCGGATGAAAAAGGAAAAATACAGCGTAAGAACAAGAAACACATTCAGGTTATAAAAAAATAAGGCGAACCGTCATACAGGAGGTAATAAGAAAATATGTCTAAGGCAGATGTGATCGAGATTGAGGGCGTTGTGGTAGAGAAGCTTCCCAACGCCATGTTCCAGGTAGAGCTGGAGAACGGACACAAGGTATTAGCCACCATCAGCGGAAAGCTCCGCATGAACTATATCCGGATTCTTCCCGGCGATAAGGTGACGCTGGAGATGTCTCCCTACGATCTTTCCAAGGGCAGGATCATCTGGAGAGACAAGTAGGCTGGAAATTTCAAAAAACACTTGATTTTCCAGGACAAAGATGGTATAATGCTCAAGCGAACTTTGTTGGAACGCTTGTATTATGCCCTTTTTTAGAGAGCTTTATATACAGGTATGCAACCCGTAATGCCGTTATCCCAGGGTTCCCGGAATGTGGTGTGTATCTGGGGCCGGAGGAAAATGGACTACGAAGGAAAGGAGAATTACTGTGAAAGTAAGATCATCAGTAAAACCGATCTGCGAAAAGTGCAAGGTTATCAAAAGAAAAGGCAGCATCAGAGTAATCTGTGAAAATCCTAAACACAAACAAAGACAGGGTTGATCGCCGCAGATCATCTGTATTTTTTCGCGCGGCTTTGGCATGACGCGCCAGGATGCGTTGTTCGTGCCGGCAAATTTTTATTTCTACTAAATTAAATGGAGGTACACTCATGGCTCGTATTTCAGGTGTTGATTTACCAAGAGAAAAACGTGTCGAAATCGGCTTAACTTATATCTACGGTATCGGTAGAACAAGTGCAAACCGTATTCTTGCTGAGGCTGGTGTAAATCCGGACACCCGTGTCAAGGATTTAACCGATGACGAAGTGAAGAACATCGCAGCAGTGATCGCTGAGACTCAGGTGGTTGAGGGTGACTTACGTCGTGAGACAGCTTTAAACATCAAGAGACTGCAGGAAATCGGCTGCTACCGCGGAATCCGTCATAGAAAGAGCCTTCCGTGCCGTGGCCAGAAGACTAAGACAAACGCAAGAACCTGTAAGGGTCCGAGAAAGACAGTAGCAAACAAGAAGAAATAAGTATTGTAACCAGTAGGTGAAAATGAATCACGTTGCATGTTTTAAAGACAGGAAACAGGATTCAATATTCGAGAAAGTAGGTTAGTTTAAAATGGCTAAAAAAGTGTCCACTGCAAAGAAAGTGACAAAAAAGCGTATTAAGAAAAACGTTGAACGCGGACAGGCGCACATCCAGTCATCTTTTAACAACACGATCGTGACATTAACAGATGCACAGGGAAATGCTTTATCTTGGGCAAGTGCAGGCGGTCTGGGATTTAGAGGTTCAAGGAAATCTACTCCATATGCAGCGCAGATGGCTGCAGAAACTGCAACTAAGGCAGCTCTTGTACATGGTTTAAAGTCCGTTGACGTTATGGTAAAAGGACCTGGCTCCGGCCGTGAGGCTGCGATCCGTGCCCTTCAGGCATGCGGCCTGGAAGTAACAAGCATCAAGGACGTAACACCGGTTCCGCATAACGGATGCCGTCCGCCCAAACGTAGAAGAGTCTAATTAGGAGGAAAAACAACAATGGCAGTTGATAGAGTTCCTGTTCTTAAAAGATGCAGATCCCTTGGTCTTGATCCCATTTATTTAGGAATAGATAAAAAATCCAACAGAGAATCCAAAAAAGGCAACAAGAAAGTAAGTGAGTACGGCCTTCAGTTAAGAGAAAAGCAGAAAGCAAAATTCATTTACGGCGTTCTTGAGAAGCCCTTCCGCAACTACTATAAGAAAGCTGAGCGCTTAAACGGACAGACTGGTGAAAACCTGATGATCCTGTTAGAGAGCAGACTGGACAACGTTCTGTTCCGTATGGGCTTCGGCAGAACAAGAAAAGAGACAAGACAGATCGTTGACCACAAGCACGTTCTTGTAAACGGCAAGTGCGTAAACATCCCGTCTTACCTTGTAAAAGCCGGCGATGTGATCGAAATTAAAGAGAAGCACAAAGGCGACACAAGATACAAGATGATCCTTGACGTAACTGCTGGCCGTCTGATCCCGGCCTGGTTAGAGGTTGACCAGGAGAACTTAAAGGGTACAGTAAAAGCTCTGCCCACAAGAGAAGAGATCGACGTTCCGGTTGATGAGATGCTCATCGTAGAGTTATACTCCAAATAAAATGATTCACCGAAGCGGCAGCCGCCGGGGCCCGGCCTGTTTTATACGGGCCTGGTTTCTGTGGGCCGCCGCTTCGCGGCATTTTGTTGCCCAGCATGTAAAAAAAGGTCCTCAGGGCCTTTTTTGAGCCAAAGCATACCCAAAAGGAGGGGCTTTTTGTGTTCGATTTTGAGAAACCAAACATTGAGATTGCTGAAATTTCTGAAGATAAGAAATACGGGAAGTTTGTCGTAGAGCCGCTGGAGAGGGGCTACGGTACAACTCTGGGTAACTCCCTGAGAAGAATCATGCTTTCTTCTTTACCGGGTTCTGCTGTCAGTCAGGTGAAAATCGACGGAGTTCTGCATGAGTTCAGTTCCATTTCCGGTGTTAAGGAAGATGTGACTGAGATCATCATGAACGTTAAGAGCTTAGCGATCAAGAATAACAGCGATACAAACGAGCCGAAGACCGCTTACATCGAGTTTGAGGGCGAGGGTGTCATCACAGCCGCTGATATCCAGACGGATGCCGACATTGAGATCTTAAACCCGGAGCAGGTCATTGCCACCTTAAGCGGCGGCGCCGACAGCAAGTTCTATATGGAGCTTACTATCACCAACGGCCGCGGCTACGTGAGCGCTGATAAGAACAAGAGCGACGACCTTCCGATTGGCGTGATCGCTGTGGATTCCATTTACACACCTGTCGAGCGTGTCAATATGGCTGTTGAAAACACCCGTGTGGGTCAGATGACAGACTATGACAAGCTGACACTGGAAATCTACACCAACGGTACGCTTGACCCGGATGAGGCCGTGAGCCTTGCTGCAAAAGTCTTAAGCGAGCATCTGAATCTCTTTATCGATCTTTCTGAAAATGCCAAGACCGCAGAGGTTATGGTGGAGAAAGAGAATAATGAAAAAGAAAAAGTTCTTGAGATGAACATCGACGAGCTGGAGCTTTCCGTTCGTTCCTACAACTGTCTCAAGAGAGCAGGCATCAACACAGTTGAGGAGCTCTGCAGCCGTACCTCCGAGGACATGATGAAGGTGAGAAACCTGGGAAGAAAGTCCCTGGAAGAGGTACTGGCAAAGTTAAAGGAACTGGGCTTACAGCTCAATTCCAGCGACGAGCAGTAATTTTTTAGAAACCGCACTGGGACGGTAAGACCAGAAGATGCGCGTCCCGGTGCAGAACAATTTATGGAAACACGGCGGCTGTCCAGTAAGACCAGAAGATGCGTGGATGGCTGTCCCACAAATGGAGGATTAAAATCATGGCAGGTTACAGAAAACTTGGAAGAACTTCTGATCAGAGAAAGGCTATGTTAAGAAGCCAGGTAACAAATCTTTTATATCATGGAAAGATCGTTACCACTGAGGCAAGAGCGAAGGAAGTAAAGAAGATCGCTGAGGGCATCATCGCTCTGGCAGTGAAGGAAAAAGACAACTTTGAGACTGTAAAGGTTACCGCTAAGGTTGCCCGCAAGGACAAAGACGGCAAGAGAGTCAAAGAGGTTGTTGACGGAAAGAAAGTAACCGTTTACGATGAAGTTGAGAAGGAGATCAAGAAGGATATGCCCTCCAGACTTCACGCAAGAAGACAGATGTTAAAGACTCTGTACGGCGTAACGAATGTTCCGGCTGCAGCAGCAGGCAGAAAGAGAAACACAAAGAAGGTTGATCTTCCGGCTAAGTTATTCGATGAGATCGCTCCCAAGTACGCTTCCCGCAACGGCGGCTACACACGTATCGTAAAGATCGGCCAGCGTAAGGGCGACGGCGCTATGGCAGTTCTTCTTGAGTTAGTTTAATCATAATAGGACCATCAAAGGCAGACGTTCACCGTGGAATTGTTTCCCGGCGGCCGTCTGCCTTATTTTTGCCACGATTTTTCACACTTTTGCCACAGGAATGAAAGAATATCTTAAGTTGACGGAGTACGGCCCCGGAATGTATAATGAAGGTAGAAAATAAAGGAAAGGATCATATGTGAACAGGGGGGACGACCATGAATAAAACATTAAAGCCCAAGCAGATCAGAAAATGGATGGGAGCGTTCTTTGCAATAGTTCTTATGACGGTTCTGGGAGCCCAGACCGCCTTTGCGGCCACGGATTATGTAAAGAGCATCAGTATTACCCTGGATGTGGCTCCGGTTCCCGGAGAGGACCTTCCAGCCCTTCATTACGGATATACGGGAGACACTGGCCGGGAGGTAAAGATTCCCAGCAACGAGAGATATGAGATCGTATCGGCGGAATGGGGAACGAAGGTGGATGAGGCAAAGCTGGGAGGCACCTACACCATCAAGATCACCCTGGAAGCGCTCAACGACTATCGGTTCAGCTCCAGCTATTCCTCCTCCAAGGTGACGGTAAGAGGCGGAGATTTTGTCAGTGCAAAAAGACAGGGGAGCAATAAGCTTTTAGTGACCATAAAGACAGAGCCCGCCAAGGGAAGCCTGGATGAGCCGGAGGAGGTATACTGGAGCAGCGGAAGATATACCAGCTCTAAGTTCGGCTATGCAGACTGGGAGAAGGTGGATGACGCTGCGTACGACGTGTATCTGTACCGGGGCTCTAAGACGGTGAAAAAGGTAACGGATCTCCATACGTCTTCCTATAATTTCTATCCCTATATGACCTCCAAGGGGACGTATACCTTCCGTGTACGGGCTGTGCCGGCGGATGATTCGGTTTCCAAATACGCGAAAAAGAGCGACTGGGTAACTTCCGATGAGCTTTATGTGGATGATGACGAGGTTTCTGACGGCTCCGGCCAAGATAAGGACGATAAGGACCGCTGGGACGACTGGGAGGACTGGGAGGACCGAAATGGCTGGGACAATGTTGGGAACCAGGTGGGCTGGATCGAAAGAAACGGCCAGTGGCGGTTCCGGTATCCGGACGGCACCTATATCCGCGACAGCTGGGGAAAGATCAGCGGCGTCTGGTATCTGTTTGACGGCAGCGGCAATATGCTGACCGGCTGGCAGCTCCGGAATGGGATCTACTACTATATGGATACCAGCGGGGCCATGAGGACCGGATGGCTTTTGAATAAAAACGTATGGTACTATCTGAAGGACGATGGAGCCATGGCCGTGGGCTGGATCCAGCTGGGCGACAAGGCTTACTACCTGAACGGAAGCGGAGCCATGGTGACTGGCTGGCAGACCATCGACGATCAGATCTATTATTTCTATCCCGATGGCCACAAGGCGGTCAACGAGGTGATCGACGGCTTTTATGTGGACATGAACGGAGTGTGGAAACGGCCATAAAACAGGAGGTTTCAATTTATGGTAAAAGGATTTAGGATAAAAGGGCTGGCCAGCGTTATGCTGGCCGGCGTATTCTGCTTTTGTGCGGCAGTTCCGGCGCTGGCAGCCGGAACGGTACGTTCTTTGAATCTGAGGTTTGAGGACCAGTATGAGCTGGGGACCATCGTGGAACCGGAGATCACCTGTGTGAGCGCAGGGATTACCATTGATTCTGTTACCTGGGAAAAGGATACAGACCTTTGGAAGCCGGGGAAAAAGGTAACGGCAGTCATCGAGGTTTCCAGCGACGGCGGCCGGGAATTCCTCTCCAGCTATGGGGCGGAATCCTGTAAGATCTCCGGAGCCAGACTGACTTCCGCAAAAGGAGACGGGGATACGGCTATCATAAAGGCCAGCTACTATCCGGTGGTCCAGCTGGATTCCCCGGAGGAGGCCGGATGGAGCGCGGAAAATCCACAAAAGGCGGTCTGGAAAAAAGCGGACTACGCCACAGCCTATGGGATCCGCCTTTACCGGGACGGATACCTGGTGAGGAATATCACCGCTACGGGAACATCCAGGGATCTGTCGGAGTATATGACAAAAGAGGGCAGCTATTACTATGAGATCCGATCCATGGCAAAGGATGATTCGGATGAAAAATATATGAAGACCAGTGAATACCTGACCTCCTCGGGCCGGCTCATGGATGACATGGGCGATACGGAGGGCCGCTGGAGAACGTATACCGACGGCAGGAAGTATGAGGATGAGGACGGCGAGATCGTAAAGGGCCAGTGGTATAAGATCATGAACCAGTGGTATTATTTCGATGAAAACGGGATTGCCGCCACCGGCTGGAAGCAGGTGGACGGGACCTGGTACCGGATGGATCCGGACGGCGTGATGCTGACGGGCTGGCAGAAAGCGGACGGAGTCTGGTATTACCTGAATCCGGACGGCTCCATGGCCGTGGGCTGGATCATGGCATCTCCGGGCCAGTGGTACTATTTAAACAGCGACGGCTCCATGGCGGCCAATACGGTAATAGACGGCTGCCGGCTGGATGGCAGCGGCCTCTGGGTGGAATAAAAAAATAAGGAAAACGGATCGTGGGCAGTGCGGCGGAGTCTGTACTGCCCACGGATTGATTTGTTTCATAAAATCTCTTGACGAACCGGGAATTATAAACTACACTTTAGGAGCGAGTAAACAATCTGGAAAATGGAGCACACAGACAGATCCTCCGGCAGGGCCGGAGTCTGTTCAGAAAGAAAGGCCAGCTATGGGAATCATACGAGCAGTAAATCTGATATTTGACTATATCAGACACGACGAAGAGACAGATAAGGATGAGGTGAGCCATGCGCTCCGGGGTGTGAACCTGGATATTGAGGAGGGAAGCTTTGTGGCCATTCTGGGCCACAACGGCTCCGGGAAATCCACCTTTGCCAAGATGATGAACGGAATTCTTCTCCCCTCGGACGGAACGGTCTATATTTCCGATATGAAGACCAGTGATGAGGAGCACCTTTGGGATGTGCGGAAGACCGCGGGAATGGTATTCCAGAACCCGGACAATCAGATCATCGGCAACGTGGTGGAAGAGGACGTGGGCTTTGGACCGGAAAATATGGGAGTGCCCACAGACGAGATCTGGAAGCGGGTGGACCGGAGCCTGGAGGCCGTTGGAATGACGGCATACCGTCTCCAGTCTCCCAATAAGCTTTCCGGAGGCCAGAAGCAGCGTGTGGCCATTGCCGGAGTTATGGCCATGAAGCCCCAGTGCATCGTCCTGGACGAGCCCACAGCCATGCTGGATCCCAACGGCCGCAAGGAGGTCATAAAAACCGTCCACGAGCTTAACCGGCAGGAGGGGATCACGGTCCTTCTGATCACCCACTATATGGAAGAGGTCATCGACGCGGACCGGGTGGTGGTCATGGATGCGGGCCATGTGGTCATGGACGGAACGCCCAGGGAGGTATTTTCCCGGGTGAAGGAACTGAAACAATACAGCCTGGACGTGCCCCAGGTGACGGAGCTGGCCGATGAGCTGAAGGCCGCAGGCATGGATATTCCCTGCGGGATCCTGACCATTGACGAGCTGGTGGCAGCGCTGGAGCCGCTGCTGAAGAGAAAAGAGGCTTAAATGGCAATCGAAGTAAAAAACCTGTGCCATATCTATGGACAGGACACCATATTTGAACAGTACGCGCTGAAAAACGTGGATCTGACCATCAAGGACGGGGAATTTATCGGCCTGATCGGCCATACCGGCTCTGGAAAGTCCACGCTGACCCAGCATTTAAACGGGCTTTTAAAGGCCAGCAGCGGAGATATCCTTTATAACGGGGAGAGCATTTACAGAGAAGGCTTTTCCATGAAGGAGCTGCGGAGCCATGTGGGTCTGGTGTTCCAGTATCCGGAGCACCAGCTTTTTGAGGTGGATGTGCTGACCGACGTATGCTTTGGCCCGAAGAACCAGGGGTTTTCCCAGGAGGAGGCGGAGGCCCGGGCGAAGGAAGCGCTGGCCTTAACCGGCCTGGACGAGAGCTTTTACAGACAGTCTCCCTTTGAGCTTTCCGGAGGCCAGAAGCGGCGGGTGGCCATTGCGGGAGTTCTGGCCATGAAGCCGGAGGTGCTGATCCTGGATGAGCCCACAGCGGGCCTGGACCCCAGGGGAAGGGACGATATCCTGGGACTGGTGGCAAGACTCCATTCCGAGCAGGGAATGACGGTGATCCTGGTGTCCCACAGTATGGAAGATGTGGCCCGGTACGTATCCCGTCTGGTGGTCATGAACCACGGAGAAAAGGTATTCGACGGGACACCCAGGGAGGTGTTCCGCCACTATAAGGAGCTGGAGGCCATGGGTCTGGCCGCCCCCCAGATCACCTATGTGGTCCATGCCCTGCGGGAGCGGGGGATCCCGGTGGATGAGGATATCACCACGGTGGAGGAAGCGCGGGATGCGATCCTGTCCCTGTGGAAAAAGGCCGGAGGGACCGGCGGCTGCGGGGAGGAAAAGACATGTTAAGAGATATTACGCTGGGCCAGTATTATCCGGTGGACTCGGTACTCCACCGGATGGATCCCAGGACAAAGCTGTTTGGGACCCTGGTATACATCGTGACGCTGTTCATTGCGGACTCTGTGCTGGCCTATGGACTGGCCGCCCTGTTTTTAGCGGCTGCCATCCGCCTGTCCAGGGTGCCGGTGAAATTTATGGTGCGCGGGCTGAAATCCATTGTGATCCTGCTTCTCATCAGCGTCAGCTTCAACCTGTTTCTGACGCCGGGAACACCGATCTTTAAGATTGGCTTTCTCCAGATGACCTGGGAAGGCCTGGAATTTGCAGCCTTTATGGCGGTGCGCCTGATCTTCCTGGTGCTGGGCTCCACGATCCTGACTCTTACGACCACGCCCAACCAGCTGACCGACGGTCTGGAAAAGAGCCTGGGCTTTATGGGAAAGATCGGAGTCCCGGTCCATGAGGTGTCCATGATGATGTCCATTGCCCTGCGGTTCATCCCGATCCTCATTGAGGAGACCGATAAGATCATGAAGGCCCAGATGGCCAGAGGCGCTGATTTTGAAAGCGGGAATCTGATCCAGAGAGCTAAGGCCATGGTGCCTCTTCTGGTGCCGCTGTTCATCTCCGCGTTCCGGAGGGCCACAGATCTGGCTATGGCCATGGAGGCCCGGTGCTACCGGGGCGGCGAGGGGCGTACAAAAATGAAGCCTCTTCGTTATGAAAAAAGAGACCGGATCACATATCTGGTTTATGCCGGCTATTTCCTTCTGTCCCTGGCGGCTAAGGCTGCGGTATAGCGGGAAATGAGGCTTTATAGAATTATTTTTGAGGGATCATTTTATGAAACGGATAAAAATGACCGTGGCATACGACGGAACGGGCTACTGCGGCTGGCAGCTGCAGCCCAACGGCGTTACCATTGAGGAAATCTTAAATGGGACTCTTTCAGAACTTCTGAAAGAGCCTGTTTGCGTTATCGGGGCCAGCCGGACAGATTCCGGCGTCCATGCCCTGGGAAATGTGGCGGTATTTGATACGGAAAGCAGGATCCCGGGAGAAAAGCTGTGCTATGCGGTGAACCAGAAGCTTCCGGAGGACATCCGTGTGCTGGAGTCGGAGGAGGTTCCCCTGGACTGGCATCCCAGAAAACAGAACAGCGTAAAAACGTATGAATACAGGATCTTGAACTGCCGCATCAGCGTACCCACCCGGCGGCTGTACGCCCATTTCTGTTATTACAGCCTGGATGTGGAAAAAATGCGCCGGGGGGCGGCGTACCTTCTGGGTGAGCACGATTTTGCCAGCTTCTGCTCCTCCGGCCATCAGGCGGAGGAGACGGTGCGGACCCTTTATGAGATCTCTGTGGACCGGGGAACGGACGACATTATCACCATCCGGTTAAAGGGCAGCGGGTTCCTGTACAACATGGTCCGGATCATTGCCGGGACCTTAATGAAGGTGGGAATGGGAGTCTGGCCGCCGGAGCATGTAAAGGAGATCCTGGAGGCCAGGGACCGGAAGGAAGCCGGAGAAACCGCTCCCGCCAGAGGACTCACCATGGTGGGGATCCAATATGAAAAGGAGCCGGCCCTTACGGTGGCCGGAGAAAATACGCATTGGAGCTATGTCCTGGATCAGGCGGAGCTGGCAGCATCGAAAACCTCTGTGCTTAAGATCCTTTTCTGCGAGCCGGAGGAGGTGATCCGGCTGGTGCGCCGCATGGTCCACCAGGCGTACTGGAACGGGGCGGAGACTGTGTTCGTGGAAGCGCCGGAGGCCTGCGGGCTGAATGAAAAGGAGACCTACGGCTTTTACCGGCTGGAGCAGGCAGGAAACGGCCGGTGGAGGGCGGTGGAAAAACGCCTGGTTTAGGGGACAATGGACGCTGTCCTATTGATTTACGTGGAAAAGTAAGATAAAATAGTAGAAAAAAGAACGAAACAGGAGAGACAGGTATATGTATTATGTGGACTTAAACAGTGATCTGGGAGAAAGCTTTGGAAATTACACCATCGGCATGGACCGTGAGATCTTAAAGTATGTGTCCTCCGCCAACGTGGCCTGCGGCTGGCATGCCGGCGATCCCATGGTCATGGCAGAGACTGTGGCTATGGCCAGAGAATACGGCACAGCGGTGGGCGCGCATCCGGGCTTTCCGGACCTGATGGGCTTTGGCCGCCGGAACATGAACGTGACCCCGGAGGAGGCGAAGGCTTACGTGAAATACCAGCTGGGAGCCCTCATGGCCTTTACCGGGAGCCTGGGAATAAAGCTCCAGCATGTGAAGCCCCACGGAGCCCTTTATAACATGGCGGCAGTGGACGAAAGGCTGGCCAGGGCCATGTGCGAGGCCGTATATGAGGTGGATCAGGAGATCATCTTCATGGGGCTGGCCGGTTCCTGGATGGTGAAGGCAGCGGAGGAAACGGGGCTTCGGGCAGCCAGCGAGGTTTTTGCGGACCGGGCGTACAATGACGACGGCACCCTGGTTTCCAGAAAGCTTCCGGGCGCTGTTATCAAGGATGAGGAGCTGGCCATCCGCCGGGTGGTGCGTATGGTAAAGGAAGGGACTGTGGAGACCATAAACGGACGCGAGATCGCCATCCGGGCCGATTCCATCTGCGTCCATGGGGACAATCCCAAGGCGCTGGAATTTGTGAAAAATATCCGCGAAGCCCTGTCCGCCGAGGGCGTGGAGGTACGGAGCCTGGCGGAGCGGTAAGACCAGACGGAAACGCGGACCGGCGGCCAGGGAAGGACGGACGGCCTGCGGAGAGAAAGGGGAGATTCTGCTGTGGAAAAGATAAAATATCTGGTTTCCGGCGACTGTACGGTCTGCGTGGAATTTGGAAACGAGATCAGCCCGGAGATCAACCGGAGGATCCGGGCGTTTAAGATCGCCCTGGAAAAGGCGGCGGTGGACGGAGTGGTGGAGACCATTCCCACCTACCGGTCCCTATCGGTGGTATACCGGCCGGAGGTGATCCGGTTCGGGGAGCTTACAAAAAGGTTTGACGAGGTGCTGGAGACCATGGACAGTATCCAGATCCCGCCGCCGTCGGTCATCGAGATCCCTGTGCTTTACGGCGGGGACATGGGGCCGGACCTGGAATTTGTGGCGGCCCATAACCATAAGACCCCGGAGGAGGTCGTAAGGATCCATACGTCCGGGGAGTACCTGATCTATATGCTGGGATTTATTGCCGGGTTCCCCTATCTGGGAGGCATGAGCCGGGAGATCGCGGCTCCGAGGCTTAAAAGCCCCCGGGTGAAGATCGAGGGAGGCTCTGTGGGAATCGCCGGGGAGCAGACCGGGATCTATCCGGTGGCGTCTCCCGGCGGCTGGCAGCTGATCGGGCGGACACCTTTGAAGCTTTATGATGCCGGGCGGGAAAAGCCGGTGCTCCTGGAGGCGGGCCAGTATATAAAATTCCGCGCGGTGGATCAGGCGGAGTATGAAGCCATTGAAAAGCAGGTGGAGGACGGTACGTACCAGTATGTGATCTTCCATAAGGAGGTGGAGTAATGGGAATCCGGATCCTGAACGGAGGTTTTCTTACGACGGTCCAGGATATGGGCCGGTATGGCAGCCAGGAAACGGGAATGGCCGTGTCCGGCGTCATGGATACCCGGGCAGCGGCTTTGGCGGATGTTCTGGTGGGAAACGATGAAAACGAGGCGGTCCTGGAAGTGACCATGATGGGCCCCACGATGGAATTTACAGAGGATGAGCTGATCGCCGTTACCGGCGGCGATCTGGGTGCAAAGCTGGATGGACGGCCCCTGCCCCGGTATGAGGCGGTCCTTATAAAGGCGGGGCAGACCGTAAGCTTTGGCGGTATGTACGGAGGAAGCCGGGCTTACGTGGCGTTTGCGGGTGGCCTGGACGTGCCTGTGGTCATGGGCAGCCGTTCCACCAACCTGAAGGCGAAGATCGGCGGGATCGAAGGAAGAAGGCTTGGGGCTGGAGATGAGATCGGCTTCCGGTCGCCAAAGACCTGGCTTCCTAATATGGCCTCCAGAAAGCTGCCCCTTCCGGAGCTTTCTGCCAGAGAGCATACGCTGCGGGTGGTCATGGGGCCCCAGGACGACTGCTTTACAGAAGAAGGGCTCTCCACGTTTTTAGGGAGCGCTTATACCATTTCCAACGAGTATGACCGCATGGGCTGCCGTATGGAGGGGCCGGTCATCGCCCATAAAAACGGCGGCGACATCATCACCGACGGCATCAGCTTCGGCGCCGTCCAGGTGCCGTCCCACGGAAACCCCATCGTTATGATGGCAGACCACCAGACCACTGGAGGCTACACAAAGATCGCCTGCGTGATCTCCGTGGATCTTCCGGAGCTGGCCCAGTGCATGCCCGGACACACGGTCCGCTTTAAGAAGGTGGGGATCGAAGAGGCCCAGGAGCTTTACTGTCAGTGGAAGGAAGAGCTGGGCCGGCTGAAGGAGCAGCTGAACCGTCCTGCGGAGCCTGCGTCAGAGCTCCAGGCCGTGGGCCTGGCGGCGGCAGTCAACGAGGACCGGAGGTACTGGGGAGACGAGGGAACCTACCGGGTGACCGTCAATGGAACGGAATTCCTGGTGGATCTGAAGCGGGAAACGGAGCGGTTCCGGTAAAGGAGGAAGAGATGGCTTTTGATATTACACCGTATGTAGATAAAACTCCGGCAGAGGTGCGGGCGCTGATCCGGGAGGGAGTGATCGATTTTCCCACCGCCGGCATGTGCCGGGGGTACGCACAGGCGAACCTGGTGATCCTGCCTCCGGAGTATGCGGCGGATTTTGAGGAGTTTACCAGAAGGAATCCCTTTGCGTGTCCTGTCCTGGAGATCGTCCGGGGAACGCCAAAGACCCATGATATGGGAGAGGGGGCCAGCATCGTCACCGATATCCCCCGGTACCGGGTCTATGAAAACGGGGTCTTTACAAAAGAGCTCACGGACGCGTCTGAATACTGGAAAGAGGGGTATACGGGCTTTCTCATCGGCTGCTCCTTTTCCTTTGAGGAGGCGTTAATGGAGGCGGGGATCGAGGTACGCCACATTGCCCAGGGCCGGAATGTGCCCATGTATAAGACGAATATAGAGACTGTGAAGGCCGGCCCCTTTGAAGGCCCCATGGTCTGCTCCATGCGGCCCATGACGCCGGAGAATGCCAAAAAGGCGTATGCGATCACAGAACAGATGCCCAATGTCCACGGCGCTCCGGTCCATATGGGAGACGGGGCAGAGATCGGGATCGGGGATATCATGAAGCCGGACTACGGCGACGCAGTGGATATTTATGAGGGAGAGATCCCTGTATTCTGGCCCTGCGGCGTGACGCCCCAGGCAGCGGTGGAGCACGCGAAGCCGCCGGTGGTCATTACCCATGCGCCCGGACATATGTTTATTACGGATATTAAAAATTCTGAGCTCAACGGATACCTGGAGGCCAGGAAGAGGAAGACGGAGTAAGATAGGAAAAACCTTGATTTTTCGGCTGGATTTCGAGAAAAAATGGTTGACACACCCGGAAGAGTATAATATAATGTATAACTGTGACATCGGTTGAAAATGCTGTTACCAAAGCCCCGGAAGCAGTGTTTTACGATAAATGAACAAAGTTGAGTTAAGTACAAACAGGAGGTCAACCCATGAAGAGCTTTATGGCCAGTCCGGCAACAATCGAAAGAAAATGGTATGTAGTTGACGCTACGGGATATACATTAGGACGTTTAGCATCTGAAGTAGCTAAGGTATTAAGAGGAAAGAACAAACCGATCTTCACTCCTCACATCGACTGCGGCGACTATGTGATCGTAGTAAATGCTTCCAAGGTAAAAGTAACAGGTAAGAAGTTAGACCAGAAGGTATATTACAGCCACTCCGATTATGTGGGCGGAATGAAAGAGACCACATTAAAAGAGATGATGGCTAAGAAGCCCGAGAAGGTTGTTGAGTTAGCAGTTAAGGGTATGCTCCCGAAGGGACCGTTAGGAAGAAGCATGATGACTAAGCTTCACGTATACGCTGGCGCTGACCACGAGCAGGCAGCACAGAAGCCGGAAGTATTAGAAATCAAATTTTAATCGAGGTCTGAAAGGAGGAAATCACAATGGCTAACGCAAAATTCTACGGAACAGGAAGAAGAAAAAAATCTATCGCCAGAGTATATCTTACTCCGGGTACAGGTAAGATCACTATCAATAAGAGAGACATCGACGAGTATCTTGGTCTTGAGACCTTAAAGCTCATCGTTCGTCAGCCGCTTGTTGCTACTGAGACAGCCGACAAGTTCGACGTATTAGTAAACGTTCGCGGCGGCGGATGCTCCGGACAGGCTGGCGCCATCCGTCACGGCATCTCCAGAGCCCTGCTTCATGCAGACGCTGAGTACCGTCCGGTATTAAAGAAAGCTGGTTTCTTAACAAGAGATCCGCGTATGAAAGAAAGAAAGAAGTACGGCTTAAAGGCAGCGAGAAGAGCTCCGCAGTTCAGCAAGCGTTAATCTGCTGTTCAAACCGTATCAAGAGGTTTGCAAAAGCCCGGAAAATCGAGGTTTTCCGGGCTTTTACTGTATCTGAACGGGCTGATACAGCTTGACAAAATCGGGCAGGCTGAGAGCCGGTTTTTTGGGGTAATTTTTTCATTTCAGAAATCCGGATTCCGGCGATAGAAGGAGCCGTCACTTCATTTTGGAGTGGCGGCCTGTTCTATTTCCAGAAGCAATTTGTCAGCAAAGTGACAGACGATTTTATCCACATACGCTGAAAATGTACCGCTCAAATGACATTCGGCATAAGAAAGCGTTTTGGGACGGGAAACGACAGATTCAATATCGCTTTGAGTAAATGGTCATCACAGCATTGTAAGATACAGCGATCAAACATTTTTATAAAGCCCGTAGACCATCCAGGTCATGGAGACAGTAAAGAAGATCTCCAGGGCGCTGCTGACGATCCCGGCCAGGACGAAAAGAAAGGCAGAGACGGCCACGATGATCCCGATCCCCCAGAGATACGGCCTGTATTCTCTGGGATCCCTCTTGTAAAGCGTCAGGGCCGTAAGGAATACGCAGAGGATCAGACATGCGGCGGCCAGGAAGGCGAAGACGATGTGAAGGTAAGCCTTTAAGGGGAACATTTCCGGCAGATAGGGCGTGGTGACGGCAAAATCCAGGAGCACCAGGGCCAGTGGCACCAGCCAGGTTCCCGCGGGCTTTTCCGGCATGCGGCGGAAGATCCTTCTTAAACAGACGAAGAAATAGACCCCGACCATAAGGCCCCAGAGTACAAAGGCCTCGTTTCGGCCCGCAATATTCCCTAGAACGGAGAAGTTTGTGGTAAACCAGTCGCTTCCCGCCACAAAGAGGAGGGTGTAAACGGGGATCAGGATATAGGCAGTGAATGTGATCAGCATGGAGTTCTCCTTTTCCGGAAGCTCTTACGCCGTCTCCTCTGTAAAAGGCAGATCCTCCAGAAAGGATCCGGCGAAGGGATATTGCAGACATTGTAACATAAATACCAGCCCGGAACAAGCGGATATGGCCTCCGCAGGTGTTCCGTATAAAATTCCGGATGATCCGGGGCCGGTACGGAGCCGCGCCCGGATTTCCTTCTGCCGGTTGATTTTTTTTCTGGTCCGCGGTAAGATGATAGCGCGGCGTCAAGGGAGAGGGCCGCCTTTTATGACAGGAGGAGCGCAGATATGTATAATGAGCTGACAAAAAATGATATAAAAAAGATGGAAGAAGAGATCGAGTACCGGAAGCTGGTGGTCCGTAAGGAGGCCATTGAGGCGGTAAAGGAGGCCAGGGCCCAGGGGGATCTCAGCGAAAATTTCGAGTATTATGCGGCAAAAAAGGATAAAAACAAAAATGAAAGCCGGATCCGGTATCTGGAGCGGATGATAAAGACTGCGAAGGTGGTTTCCGACGATTCAAAGGAGGATGAGATCGGGCTTTATAATACGGTGGACGTGTATTTTGAGGAGGATGACGAAACGGAAACGTATAAGATCGTCACCACGGTCCGGGGAAATTCCCTGAAAAATCTGATCAGCTCCGAGTCTCCCCTGGGAAGGGCACTGCTGGGCCATAAGGTGGGAGACCGGGTCCATGTACAGATCAACGACAAGGCCGGATACGATGTGATTGTAAAGAGGATCGAAAAAACGGTGGACGATGGCAGCGATGCCTTGAGAAGCTTTTAAAAACGGCAGAAGACTTTAAGAGGGAGGAAAAGGCTTTGGAAAAGTGCGCGGAGGCTTTGGAAGGCAGGAGGGAAAGCAAGGCCGGGCCAGGAAGGAAAGGCCAAAAGGAGCATGAACGGACGATCCTGGGGATGCCTCTGGGCCTGTATCTGGGGGTACTGGTGCTGACCTCTATCTGTATGTATGCGGGCTGTGTGCCCAAGAGCCTGGTACCGGCATTCCTGGTGCTGATGGTGTTTGGCGAAGGCCTGAATGCCATTGGGAATACGGTGCCGGTGGTGAAAACGTATCTGGGCGGCTCGGTGGTCTGTATCCTGGGCGCGGCGGCCATCCAGGCGGTGGGGCTGCTGCCGGAGCAGACGTATGAGACCATGGATTTTTTCATCAACGGCAGCGGGTTTCTGATCTTTTACATCTCAGCGCTGATCACAGGGAGCCTGTTTAACATTGACCGGAAGCTTCTGCTGCGGGCTACGGTACGGCTTCTCCCGGTGGCCGCGGCTTCCCTGGCTGTGGGGATCCTGGCTTCGGGGATCTTCGGCGTGCTTCTGGGCCAGGGCTTCTGGGGCGGGATCCTGTACCTGGGAGTGCCTATGACCAGCGGCGGCATGACCGCGGGCACGGTTCCCCTTTCTGATATTTACGCCCAGGCCCTGGGAACGGATCCTTCGGCCATGCTGACAAAAATGGCCCCGGCCACTGTCCTGGGAAACTGCGTGGCCATTATTTTCGGCGGCCTTCTCAATAACCTTGGAAAGCGGCGGCCGGAGCTTACGGGGAACGGGATGCTGGTCAATGACGGCCGGCCGGTGAAGAAAACGCCTGCCATGAAGCCGTCCTTTGGTTCCTTATGTACGGGAATGGTCATTGCCCTTGCCTTTTACCAGCTGGGGGCGGTGCTCCATAAATTTATGCCCATGATCCCCACCTATGCCTGGATGATCCTGGCGGTGATCCTGGTGAAGGGAACGGGGATTTTGCCGGAGACCCTGGAGGAGGCAGCCCGGGAGTGGGGGCAGTTCGCCATCCACAGCTGGACGGCGGCGGCCCTTACGGGAATCGGATTTACACTGATCGACTTAAATTCGATCCTGAGGACGCTGACAATTCCCTATCTGCTGGCGGTGGCGGCGGTGGTTGCCGTGATCACGCTGACGGCGGCGGTCCTGGGAAAGCTGGCTGGCTTTTATCCGCTGGAATCAGCCATTGCAGCCGGTATGTGCACCACCAACATGGGAGGCTCCGGCAACGTGGCTGTTTTAAGCAGCGCCCACCGCATGGAGCTCCTTCCCTTTGCCCAGATCGTCACCAGATCCTGCGGGGCCCTGATGCTGACTCTGGGAGGGATCCTGGTCCAGATGGTAGGATAGCCTGTCTCATATCAGATCAAAATAATAGGACGGCTGCAGAGGGATTCATACCCGATTCCTTTGCAGCCGTCCCGGCATTTTATTTCGGTCATTTCGTTTCGTTCAGAAACTCCATTTCTTTTTGCAAAAATTCCATAAACAGCTTTTCCGGCGGCGGCACCGGCTCCCCGGCCCGGCGGATGCAGCCGAACTCCATGGTAAATCCGGGAATGGGGATACAGCAGAGACCATATTCCTCCGCCCAGGAGGGAGGCATGGCGATGCCCACGCTGTAAGCGTTGGTGGCGGCGATGACCCTGGTACGCATGTTTCCGGAGCTGACCCGGAACAGCTTTGAAAGGTTGATGAAGCTGACCTGGGAGATGCGGTTGTAGGGGGAACCCCGGTCCCCTTCAATGGCATACTCCACAAACGGATAATTCTTCAGCTTCTCCAGCTTAAAATCCGGGTCATGGGCCAGGGGGTGATCTTTGGAAAGGTTGACGTTGCAGGGGACGTCCAGGAGCTTCCTGTATTCCAGACCACGCTCCTCCATCTCCCGCACCATGGAGGGAGCGTTTAAATTGTTGCTGACGGTGATGACCAGATCGGCCTTTTTCTGGTTCAGAAGCCGCATTCCCTCGTACTGGTACTCCCGGTATATGGAAAGCTGGTAATTACTCAGCCCATCGTCCCGCTCCACCCGGTCGCAGAGCCAGATGAAGGCCTCCTCCACCATAGGACAGTTGGGATTCACGATCCCGAACCGGAGTCTGGACCGGCTGTTTCCGATTTCCTGGATCTCGTCGATCTCCTTCAGGATCTGGACGGCCTTTTGGGCAAAAAGGAGCCCTTCTTTTGTGAAATGCACGCCCTTGGCCCCGCGCTCCATGATCTCAAAGCCCAGTTCACTTTCCAGGTTCCTCACAGCATTGCTGATATTGGGCCGGGACAGGTAAAACCGTTCCGCCGCCTTGGAGATGGAGCCAGTCTCATAAATGGCCAGGACATATTGAATCTGCTCTATTTTCATCTGTATCACCTGAGTTTTTGTATGATTTGCACAAAAATATACATCCCTGTAATTATTTCATATCTACCTGGAATTGTCAACCACTGGTATGATGGAGTCAGATAAGAAATCCGAACGAAAGCAGGGAGGCTTCATCATGGACAAACAGACAGCTTTAAATCTTCTGGATGGAAAACAGGACTTTCTGTTCTCCGTCAGCGACTCGATCTGGGATCATCCAGAGACAGATTATACAGAAATGGTTTCTTCCGGGATCCTTATGGACGCTCTGAAGAAGGAGGGCTTTACGGTGACCTCCGGTCTGGCCGGGATCCCGACGGCATTCTCCGGCTCCTACGGGAACGGCTCTCCGGTGATCGGGATCCTGGGAGAATTCGACGCCCTTTCCGGGCTCAGCCAGAAGGCGTGCGCGACGGAGAAGGAGGCTCTGGAGCCGGGTGGAAACGGCCATGGCTGCGGCCATAACCTTCTGGGGGCCGGAAGCCTGGCTGCGGCCATTGCTGTAAAGGAGTATCTGAAGGAATCGAAAAAGCCCGGTACGGTCATTTATTTCGGTTGCCCCGCAGAGGAGGGCGGCTCTGCCAAGACATTTATGGCCAGGGACGGCGTGTTTAAGGGCGTGGATGCGGCCCTTTCCTGGCACCCCAACCAGTTAAACAGCGTATGGGCCTTCAGCACCCTGGCGAATGTAAGGATCCACTACTCCTTTAAGGGAGTCAGCGCCCATGCGGGAACCAGCCCCCATCTGGGCCGCAGTGCCCTGGATGCCCTGGAGCTGATGAATATGGGCGTCCAGTTCTTAAGAGAGCATATCATCCCGGAGGCCAGGATCCATTACGCCATCACCAACACAGGCGGAGACGCACCCAACGTGGTCCAGGCGGAGGCGGAATCTGTTTATCTGATCCGCGCGCCAAAGAACGACCAGGTGCGGGAGATCTATGAAAGAGTCAACCAGATCGCCAGGGGAGCCGCTATGATGTGCGGCGTGGAGGTGGAGATCCAGCTGGAGAAGGCATGCTCCAATATTCTGGTGAACCACACCCTGGAGGAGGTCCTTTATGAGAACATGAAGGCCGTGGGCCTGCCGGAGTACACAAAAGAGGAATACGCCTTTGCCAGCGCCATCCAGGACACCATGCCGGGCCGGCAGAAGCTGGCGGACCGGTTTGAACGGCTCATGGGAGAAAAGGGCAGGGCCCTGGGCGAGCAGTACGATAAAAAGAGCATCTACGGCTTTATCCTTCCCTACCGTCCCTCTGAAAAGCCCCTGTCCGGCTCCTCAGACGTGGGAGACGTGAGCTGGGTATGCCCCACCTCCCAGATCGTGGCGGCCACCTGTGCGGGAGGCACACCGGAGCACACCTGGCAGATGGTGTCCCAGGGAAAACCCTCCATTGCCCATAAAGGACTTCTGTACGCTGGAAAGGTTCTGGCAGCGGCAGCCATCGACCTGCTGGAGGATCCGGAGCTGGTAAAGAAGGCGGCTGAGGAATTTGAGAGAAAAACAGGACCAGACGGCTATCAGCCGCTGCTTCCCAGAGAGGCGAAGCCCTGGATGAAAAAATAAAAGGAAAGGGAGATGCAGAGAATGGCGAAAGAGAAAAACGTATCCGGTAACGTCCATGAGGACCAGCGGGACCGGAAAATGTCCAAGGGAGAGCTTGTCTCCTACGGTCTTGGAGGCGTGGCCAGCACCATGCCTTCCCAGTTTAAAACCGCATATGCCATGAACTTCATGAGCGATGTGGCAGGTCTTCACGTGGGGGCTGTGGGTATCTTAAATACACTGCTGATCATCTGGGACGCCATCAACGATCCCATCATCGGCGGCATTGTGGACCGAACCAATACAAAGCGGTGGGGCAAATACCGCCCCCATATGATCATGGGCATCCTTTTATGGGCCGTGATCATGGTCATGTTGTTTACGGTCCCGAATTTTTCTGAGACAGGAATGTGGATCTATTATATTGTGGCGCTGCTGCTGTATTCCGTTTTCTATACCCAGTTTACAGTGCCATGACCAGGGATCCCCAGGAGCGGAACCTGATGCTCACCTGCCGTCAGTACGGCGGCTTTATTGCCGGAGCCGTTGTGGGCGTGATCACCATTCCCATTGTCCAGAGATCGGCGGATCCCAGGACCGGATGGCTCATCAGCGTGGGGATCGTCTGTGTCACCATGATCATCACCGGCCTTTGTGCGGCCAACGGAGCCAAGCGGGTGGATTACTATAATTCCCTTCCCACACCGGAAAAGATCCATTTTAAGAGCCAGCTGGGGCTGGTGATCCATAACCGGGCCGTGATCTGTGCAGCTCTGCTCTTGGGGGCCGTGACTCTTGTGAATACCATGAGCTCTGCGCTTTCCTTATACTATCTCCGCTGCGTGGTGGAGAATATGAGCCTGAAGGCGATCTTCTCTCTGGTATCCCTGGGGATCAGCCTGGTGGTCATTCCTATGATGCCTGCCATGCTGAGAAAATTTGGCAAGATCAAAACTGTGTTCATCGGTATGCTTGTGATCCTGCTCCAGTCCATCTGGCTCCTGGTACGCCGGGAATTTGCCACAGATCTGGAGGTCATCGGCATGGGCTTTGTGGGAAGCCTGGACTTCGTATTCGCCAACGTGGCGGTGCTGGCCATGATTCCCGACTGCACGGACTATACCGAGTGGAAGTTTGGAACGGCCCAGGCCGGGTTCATCAACGCCACCATTACCTTTATGAAGAAATTCTGCTCCAGCTTTTCCACCATGATCGTGGGCGTAGCCCTGGCGTCTGTGGGGTACAGCGCCTCAGAGACCTCCCAGGAGGTCATCGACATGATCGTGAACTTAAAGATCGCCTACCCCATTGTGTTAATGATCGTTACGGTGATCCTGGTGAAGCTGTATCCCATTACGCCGGCCTTCGCAAAGACCATGCGCGCGGAGCTGAAAGAGCGCCGGGAGGCGGCGAAGAAAAATTCCTGATGCCAGTTTCTTTATATTGTCATACATACTCCTTTGAGAAGCCGCGGGCCGTCTGCCTGCGGCTTTTCGCGTTGCTGGCGGCAGCCGGAGAGCTGCGGATACAGAGGAAAGTTTTCTGGAAAATCTTGTGCAGAAAATAAAAATGTGGTAGCCTGTAATCAGAAAAGAATCTTCTGAAGAAGGAGGGAGCCGGTGTGTTCGATTTGTTTGGAATCGTATTTCCGATCGTTTTTTTCATGGTGTTCGTCATGGTCCTGGGGACATTTATCATGACCATGGCAAGGGGGCTCAGCACCTGGAATAAGAATAACCACTCGCCGCGGCTGACGGTGGAGGCGGCGGTCACAGCAAAGCGCATACATGTGACCCATCACCGCCATGCCAACGGGGGAGACATTACGGGAGCCCACGGCTTTACGAACTCGTCCTCCACGAAGTATTTTGTCACCTTCCAGGTGGAAAGCGGAGACAGGATGGAGCTTTCCGTTTCCGGGCCGGAGTACGGGATGTTAGCGGAGGGAGACACTGGACGGCTTTCCTTCCAGGGGACCAGATATCTGGGCTTTGAGAGAGATTGAGAATGGAGATTGAGGGATGAGATTAAGGAATGTACTGATCGTTGTGAAGGACATGGAGCGGTCAAAAAAGTTTTACCATGACCTGTTCGGCCTGGACACGGTGGTGGATCAGGATGGAAATGTGATCCTGACGGAGGGCCTGGTGCTCCAGGATGAGAAGCTGTGGAAAACGTTCCTGGGGCGGGAGGTGATCCCGGAGAACAATTCCTGTGAGCTGTATTTCGAGGAGCGGGAGTTTGACTGTTTTGTGGAAAAGCTGGAGCGCCTGTATCCGGAGGTACAGTATGTGAATCGGCCCATGACCCATAGCTGGGGCCAGAGAGTGGTACGGTTCTATGATCCAGACGGGAATCTGATCGAGGTGGGAACGCCGGTATGATGCCGGAGGAAAGAAGGAGGAAGAAAAATGGATTATAAGATCGTGCGGCTGACAGACCGGCCGGAGCTTAAGGAACAGTCGGCCCGGTGGTTCCATGAAAAATGGGGGATCCCCCTGGAGGCGTACATGGAGAGCATGGAGGAATGCCTGGAGGAGAAGGGCCCGGTTCCCCAGTGGTATATGGCGCTGGACGGGGAACGGATCATCGGCGGCATGGGAGTGATCGAGAATGATTTTCATGACCGGAAGGATCTGGCTCCCAATGTGTGTGCCGTATACACAGAGGAGGACTGGCGGGGCCGGGGCGTTGCCGGCTCGCTGCTGCGGTATGTGTGTGCGGACATGAGGGAAATGGGGATCGATCCTCTGTATCTGATCACCGATCATACTTCTTTTTATGAACGGTATGGCTGGGAATATCTCTGTATGGTACAGGGAGAAGGAGAAGCGGAAAAGATAAGAATGTATATCCACAGAGGGGAGGAATGATCCTATGGAAAAAAGGATGTGGACCAGGCGGATACTGGGGATCCTGCTTATTGTTGGAGGATTCCTTTTTGGAGCCGGCCGGGGCCCGGCGGGCGTCTGTCCCGGAGACAGGATCTTTTCTGCCCTGGGGCTTCCGGTCTGGTCCCAGGGGACAACAGGGACCCATTATCCGGGGCTGGCAGGCCTTGCCGCAGCCATAGCAGGGATCGCCGTGATCAATACCACTCTCGGGGAAAAGGCGAGGATCCGGGTGTGGACCATAGTGGTCGTGATCCTTGTGCTGGATATCGTCCCCATTGCATTGGATATGATCCGGGCGGCCCTGGGATAGAGGACAGGGAAAGGCCCGGGCCTGTGACCTCTGGAGGACAGGAAGCAGGGCCGGATTCCGGGACGGAAAGAGCAGCCCCGGAGCGGCGGGCCGCAGAAGCGGAGGACAAAGGAAGGAGTGCGCCATGGATCGCAGCGACGTGAGTTTTACATTTTTAGACAGGATCCGGGAAATCGAGGAAAATATCAAGGACGGGCGGTTTCAGTCGGCCCTGGCGCTGGCGGTGACGCTGCCGGATATCTGCGGCGGGATCGCGTTTCCGGAGCTGGTAAAGCGCGGCCGGGACGGGAGGATCCTGCGGGACAGATCCGGGGAGCCCAGCCGGGACACCGGGCGGCAGTATTCCCAGTGGGTGGATACATATGGGGCTCTGTTCTTAAAAAAGGACCCGGCCGACGAGGCGCCGTATATCTGCGGGGAGCGGCTGTGGCAGCTGAGATGTGAGTACCTGCACCAGAACAAGGGCTTTGACAACGATACGCCCGATACGGAGGTACGGTTCCACCTGGGCCTCAACTGCGGCAGCAGCATTTGTAACCTGGATACAGAGGACGGATCGGATATCCGCCTGGATATTGAGGAGCTGTGCCGCAGGATCTGCCTGGCAGCCCGGAGCTTTTATGAGGAAAACAGGGAGAGCCTGGATTTTGCCCTTTATAATACGCCGGTCATTGATTTCACCAGGTGGAAGGAGGAGGCGTTTTCGGCCCGGAAGGTGCTGGGGATCGTCACGGGGGACCGGACCTACGGAAACGGGCTTAAGGCGGCTCTGGGGCAGTATTACCGGCTGGCAGTCTCGGGAGCTTCCTGGGAGGAGATCCGGAAGAAGCTGAAAAAGGAAAAGCCCGACGTGTGGATCCTGGACCGGGAATTTTTAAAATATGTGGATCATGAGGGCAGAAACGGCAGGAGGCCGGCGGTTTTTATCTTAAAGGAGCCGGGCAGGAGGGATGCGGGCCCGGAGAAATATCCGTATCTGGATAAGCTTATGGACCTGAAGGAGATGCGGAGGATCATCCGGTCCGGCCAGGAGGAAACAGAACGCTTAAATGGAGGGTGAGGAACGGATGTGGATGATGGCAGCGGCGGCAGGTTTTTCCGGGGCTCTGATCCTGGGGGTCCTGCTTTACAGGGAAATACGGAAGGGGAAACGGCTTACGGAGCGGGAAAGGAAGCTGGAGGAAGAGCTGAGAAAGGCGGAAGGTGCGGCAGGGCAGATGAAGGAAACGGAGGCCCGTCTTTCCAAACGGATCTCAGAGCTGGAAAAGACCATGGAGGACCAGAGAAGGGAACGGGAGGAGATCTCCGGGGCGGCGGCCAACGTACACCTGTACGCCCAGCTGGGAGGGGAAAAGGCCGCTTCCAGGGAGCTTAAGGGGATCCTCCAGGTGATCGCAAAGGAAAGCCGGAGGATCGCAGAAAGAATGGATGCATGAGCCGGAGGGGGCTGTTAAAAAATCTTTTGAAGGATTTATAAAAAAATTTATAAAATATCCCTTGCTTTTTCTTTTAAAAGAGGTATAATACCCATAGTCAATACAAAAAAATGAATAAATATTCAAAAAGAGATTTCAGACAGAACGAAGAAGCAGAAAGGGAAGGAAAAATGATGAAGATGATGAAGAAAGCAACAGCAGTGATCCTGGCAGCAGCCATGGCGGCGGCTCTGACCGCATGCGGCGGCGGAGAAAAGGCCGAGACGACAGCGGCAGATACAAAGACAGAGACAACGGCGGCAAAGGAAGACGCCAAGGGAGCAGAGAACTCCGCTGAGGAGACAAAGGCCGGAGAAGAGGCAGCCGCTGGCGGCACGATCCTTATGGCCACCAACGCAGAGTTTGAGCCCTGGGAATTCCATGACGGCGACGCCATCGTGGGAATCGATCCGGAGATCGCAGAAGCCATCGCAGAGAAGTTAGGCATGGAGCTGAAGGTGGAGGACATGGCCTTCGACGCTATTATCCCGTCTGTGGCTTCTGGAAAATGTGACTTTGCCATGGCCGGCATGACCGTAAATCCGGAGCGTGCGGCTTCCGTGGACTTTACAGATACCTACGCCTCCTCCTCTCTGGTGATCCTGGTAAAGGCTGACAATACAGAGATCACAGGAGAAGATACCCTGGCTGGCCACGTTGTGGGAGCCCAGCTTGGAACCACCGGCGATACCACAGCCTCTGACATCTGCGGCGACGATAAGGTGGAGCGTTATAATACCTTCTTTGAGGCAGTCCAGTCCTTAAAGCAGGGCAAGATCGACGCGGTCCTTTTAGACAAGGCTCCGGCCAACGTATTCCTTTCCCAGAACGACGACTTAAAGCAGGCCGGTGAGGAACTGGGAAAAGAAGAGTATGCCATTGCAGTGAAAAAGGGAAACACAGAGCTCCTTGAGAAGTTAAACGCAGCCATCGCTGAGCTTAAGGAAGACGGGACCATCGACGAGATCGTGAACAAATATATCCCGGCAGAATAAGGAATGGAAAATCATGAAAGAGGCTTTTTAATCCGGCCCATATGGTGTAAAATGAACATGTAACTGGAAAATAATGGAGCTGTCGCAGAGGAGGAGTTCTGAATCTCTTCTGCGGCAGCCCCATTGTCGTGTCATAAAAATAATTCCAGACCGGAGGAAACGGCTGGAAAAACAGAGAAAGGAATGAAAACGTGAACTGGAAAGAGCAGCTTACAGCGGAACAATTTTATAACAACTTTGTCGCCGACGACCGGTTCGTAAAGTACATTCTGGGAGGTCTGAAAACGACTCTCATCGTTACTTTATTTGCCGTGCTCCTTGGTATTTTTCTTGGGTTTCTGGTGGGGACCGTGCGCTCCACCTATGAAAGGACAGGGAAGCTTGGGATCTTAAACGCGGTCTGCCGCGCCTATCTTTCTGTGATCCGCGGAACGCCGGTGACAGTCCAGCTGCTGATCACATATTTCTTTATTTTTGCGTCTCCGGGCTCCTCCAAGCTGCTCTGCGCGATCCTGGCCTTTGGAATCAACTCCGGAGCCTATGTGGCGGAGATATTCCGGTCCGGCATCATGTCCATCGACAATGGACAGTTTGAGGCGGGAAGAAGCCTGGGCTTCAATTACGCCCAGACCGTCTGGTACATTATCCTGCCCCAGGCGTTTAAAAATGTTCTGCCGGCCCTCTGCAACGAGTTCATCGCCCTTTTAAAGGAGACCTCCGTATCCGGCTTCATTGCCCTTCAGGATCTGACAAGGGGAGCGGATATCATCCGGAGCCGTACCTATAACCCGGTGATCCCGCTCTTTACGGTGGCGCTGGTATACTGGGTGATCGTAACCTTTTTGACCTATATGGTGGGAAAACTGGAAACCAGGCTCAGAAAGAATGAAAAGAGGTAAGTCATGGCGGAAAATCAGACAAAGAACCGGGAGATCGGCGCAGGTGAGCCGCTGATCCAGGTAAAGGAATTATGTAAATCCTTTGACGGGGTGGATGTGCTGAAGAACATCACCACCACCATCAAAAAGGGAGAGGTCGTATTTGTGGTGGGGCCGTCCGGCTCCGGAAAATCCACGTTCCTCCGGTGCATGAACCTTCTGGAGGAGCCCACCGGCGGCCATATCTTTTTTGAAGGAACGGATATCACCGATAAAAATACGGATATCAACCTGTTAAGACGGAAAATGGGGATGGTGTTCCAGCAGTTCAACCTGTTCCCCCATATGAGCATCATGAAAAACATGACCATCGCTCCGGTGAAGCTTCTGGGAGTGAAGGAGGAGGATGCCGTGAAGGAGGCGGAAAAGCTCCTGGCCCGCGTCGGACTTCTGGATAAAAAGGACGCTTACCCGGCACAGCTTTCCGGCGGCCAGAAGCAGAGGATCGCCATTGTACGGGCGCTGATGATGAAGCCGGACGTGATGCTGTTTGACGAACCCACCTCAGCCCTGGACCCGGAAATGGTAGGCGAGGTGTTAAACGTAATGAGAGAGCTGGCCAAGGAGCATATGACCATGCTGGTGGTGACCCATGAGATGGGCTTTGCCAGAGAGGTGGCCGACCGGGTCATGTTCCTGGACGGCGGCGATTTTGTGGAGGAGGCTCCGCCGGAGGAATTTTTTACAAATCCCAAATCAGAGCGGCTCCGTTCCTTCCTGAGCAAGGTATTATAAGAAAAAAGAAAGCGCTGGGCTGGATATGCAGATATCCGGTCCGGCGCTTTTTCACTTTATAGGAAAGTGCGTCCTATGGCATATGCGCTGAAATTTTCTTGCATTTTAGAGAAAATATGTGTAAAATCAAACTTATGAAAGAGGAACAACCTGTTATTTGATTCTTGGAAAGACAGCGGCAAATGCCGCGGGAAGGAGCGATGCTCATGAGCAGACTGGAAATGGTCTCTCCGACGAGGGCGAAGATCGTCATGGAGGGGCTTTATAAGGACCTGGAACGAAGGATCGAGGCAAGCCAGCCGGGACTCTGTCCTGTGGATCTGGCCCGGGCGTTTCTGGAGCTGTGCTACGCCCAGACGTGCGGGAAATGCGTGCCATGCCGGATCGGCTTAAAGCAGCTGATGCTTCTGATCCAGGACGTACTGGACGGAAGGGCCACCATGGACACGTTAAAGCTGATGGAGGAGACGGCGCTGGCGGTCATGGAGGCCGCTGACTGTGCCATCGGATATGAGGCGGCCAATATGGTCTATAAGGGGCTGACCGGCTACCGGGATGAGTATATCGAGCATGTGAAGCATGGCCGCTGTACTTGTGTGGCCTCCCAGCCAGTGCCCTGCGTGACCCTGTGCCCGGCCCATGTGGATATTCCGGGATACATCGCCCTGGTCCGGGAGGGAAGATATGCGGACGCCATCCGCCTGATCCGGAAGGACAATCCCTTCCCCACCTCCTGCGCCTTCATATGCGAGCATCCCTGTGAGTCCATGTGCCGCAGGAATATGGTGGACGACGCCATCAACATCCGCGGTCTGAAGCGGGTGGCGGCGGACTTTGCGGGAGAGGTGGAGCCCCCGGCTCCGGCTCCGTCCACGGGAAAGAAGGTGGCCGTCATCGGCGGAGGCCCCGGAGGCCTGAGCGCCGCCTATTACTTACAGCTCATGGGCCACCAGACCACGGTTTATGAGATGCTTCCGGAGCTGGGCGGCATGCTCCGGTACGGGATCCCCAATTACCGCCTTCCCAAGGAGCGGCTGGAGGACGATATCCGCAGTATTTTAAAAACAGGCGTGCAGGTGAAGCATGGATTAAAGATCGGAAAGGACATAACCATCCAGGAGCTCCAGAAGGAATACGACGCCATCCTCATCGCCATTGGAGCCAGCGCCGATAAGAAGCTGCGCCTGGACCATGAGGACGCCGAAGGCGTACTGTCGGCGGTGGAATTTCTGCGGAGCGCAGGCCTGGGAGAGCTGCCGGACCTTACCGGAAAGCAGGTGGTGGTGGTCGGAGGCGGAAACGTGTCCATGGATGCGGTGCGGACGGCAAAGCGTATGGGAGCGGAGAAGGTCAGCATCCTGTACCGCAGACGGCGCCATGACATGACGGCCCTGCCGGAGGAGATCGAGGGGGCTGTGGCCGAGGGAATCGAGCTTTTAACCTTAAAGGCCCCGTCCTCCATCGATGTGGATGAAAACGGACGGGTCCGGGGGATCTGGGCGGCGCCTCAGATGGTCAGCGCCATAAAGGACGGACGCGCCGGGATCCAGCCCACGGGAGAGCCGGATGTGTATATTCCTTGTGACGTTCTGATCCGGGCCATCGGCCAGGATATCGAAACCAGCCATTTTGAGGAGGCCGGGGTTCCGGTCCAGAAAGGAAAGATCATCACCAGGAGCACCGGGGACTTTGAAAACATGCCGGGCGTCTTTGCCGGAGGCGACTGTGCCAGCGGTCCGGCCTCAGTCATCAAGGCCATTGCGGCAGCCAAGGTGGTGGCGGCCAACATCGACGAATATCTGGGCTTCCATCATGAGATCTCCTGCGACGTGGAGATCCCGGACGCAAACCTGGAGGACCGGACGCCCTGCGGCCGCGTCAACCTGACGGAGCGGGAGGCCTGCGAGCGGGTCCATGATTTTGAAGGCGTGGAAAACTGCATGACGGAAAAGGAGGCCAGACAAGAGGCCGACCGGTGCCTGCGCTGCGACCACTTTGGCTATGGAATCTTTAAGGGAGGCAGGGATACGATATGGTAAATGTGACGATCGACGGAAAAAAGATCCAGGTAAGAGAAGGAACGACGATCATGGACGCTGCAGCCAGATGCGGGATCCCGATCCCGAGTCTGTGCTATTTAAAGGACATCAACGAGATCGCCGCCTGCCGCGTCTGCGTGGTAGAGCTGGAGGGGAAGGAGCGGCTGATCACCTCCTGCAACAACGTGGTGGCCGAGGGCATGGTGCTCTACACCAACAGCCCCAAGGTGCGCCGTCACAGGAGGAAGATCGTGGAGCTTCTCCTGTCCCAGCACGACTGTCTCTGCGCCACCTGCCAGAGGAGCGGGAACTGCAGCCTTCAGAAGATCGCCAATGATCTGAATATTTTGGAGATCCCCTTCCATCAGACGTTGGAGCACCAGCCTTGGAACAAAAATTTCCCACTATTGCGAAAATCTGAAAAATGCATCAAATGCATGCGCTGCGTTCAGATCTGCGAAAAGGTCCAGGGACTGGGGATCTGGACCGTGGAGGGGACCGGCTCCCGGGTGACCATCAACGTTTCAGGAAGAAAGACCATCGAGGAGGCGGACTGCTCGCTCTGCGGCCAGTGCATCACCCACTGCCCGGTGGGAGCGCTGACTGCCAGGGACGATACGGAAAAGGTCTGGGAGGCCATTGAGGATCCGGAGAAGATCGTGGTGGCCCAGGTGGCTCCGGCGGTGCGGACGGCCTGGGGCGAGGAGCTGGGGCTTTCCCCGGAGGACGCCACCATTGGCCGGATCATGGACGCCTTAAAGCGCATGGGCGTGGATTACGCCTTTGATACGGTATTCTCAGCAGATCTGACCATTATGGAGGAGGCCAGTGAGTTTCTGGAGCGGTTTACGAAGGGAGAATTTAAGGACCGTCCCATGTTCACCTCCTGCTGTCCCGGCTGGATCCGGTTCGTAAAGACCCAGTTCCCCCATATGGTGAAATATCTGTCCACGGCCAAATCGCCCCAGCAGATGTTCGGAGCGGTGATGAAAACGTATTACGCCCAGAAGCTGGGAGTGGATCCGGAGCGGATCTTCACCGTTTCCATCATGCCCTGCGTGGCCAAGAAGGCGGAGCGGGAGATGGAGCTGTTTTATGAGGAATATGCAGGCCACGACGTGGATGCAGTCCTGACCACCAGAGAGCTGGTGCGGATGATCCGGTCCGCCCATATAAGGCCGGAGGGCTTAAACGATATTGAGAGCGACAGCCCCATGCGGGAGGGGACCGGAGCCGGAGTCATCTTCGGAGCCACCGGCGGCGTTATGGAGGCGGCCCTGCGGACGGCCTACTTTGCCCTCAAGGGGAAAAATGCCCCGGCAGATGCCTTCCGGGCGGTGCGGAGCCTGGGCTTCAACGCCAACAACGGCGTCCAGGAGGCAGAATTTAAGATCGATGATCTGGTGCTCCATACGGCGGCGGTCAGCGGCCTGGGGAACACCAGGGCTCTTCTGGAACGCATCGACCGGGGAGAGGTCCATTACGACTTCGTGGAGGTCATGGCCTGTCCCGGAGGCTGCGTGGGCGGAGGCGGACAGCCCATTCACGACGGCAGGGAGCTGGCCTTTGAACGGGGAAGGCAGCTTTACTATCTGGACGCCAGCGCCAGACTCAGGTATTCCCATGAAAATCCAGACGTGAAGACCATGTATGAGGAATTTTTTGGAACGCCCAATTCCCATAAAGCCCATCTGCTGCTGCATACGGAGCATAAAAAATAGGGGAAGGGAGTTTTCCAGCGGACCCGTACGGTCCGGGAAAGGAGTCCATGAAGCGGAAGTATAAGATCGCAATGGTCCAGATGGACACCCAGAACAACAAGGAGAAGAACCTGGAGGACGCCTGTGCCTGGATCGATGAGGCGGCGGCTTCCGGGGCGGAGCTGGTGTGCTTTCCCGAGGTCATGAACCTGATCGGAAAAAACACAGGCCCCGGAGGCGGAAGGGAGCCGGTTCCCGGATATTCCACCGGGAGGCTGATGGAAAAGGCGGCGGAGCACGGGATCTATATCCATGGCGGAAGCATTACGGAGGAGGTCCCAGGAGAGAAGCGGGCCAGCAACACCAGCGTGCTCATAGGCCCCGACGGCCGGATCCTGGCAAAATATCAGAAGCTTCATACCTTCGACATCACTCTGGCGGACGGACGGCCCTTCCGGGAATCGGATCGGATCCGGCCGGGAGACGCGGTGGTGACGGCGGAAACGGAGCTGGGGTGCTTCGGCATGTCCATCTGCTACGACGTGCGGTTTCCGGAGCTGTACCGCCTGCTGGCCATAAAGGGAGCCAGGGTGTTTTTCGTACCGGTGAGCTTCACAAAGGAGACCGGGGAGGAGCACCTGGAAATGCTCCTCAGAGCCAGAGCCGTGGAAAATGGCTGCTATGTGATCGCGGCAGCCCAGACCGGGGTGAAACCGGCCTACACGGCCTATGGAAACAGCATGCTCATCGATCCCTGGGGAAAGGTCCTGGTGCGGGCCGGCCGGGAGACGGGCGTTTTTTACGGGGAGATCGATCTGGATCACGTCGATGAGATCCGCCGCCGGATGCCGTCCCTGGAAAGCAGGAGAACGGACGTGTATCAGGTGATCCAGCGCGTGTTCCCGCCCGGATCTCCGCACGGCTGAACCGAAAAATAAGTAAAAATCGCCGGTTCCATCTTGACAGATTCCGGAATCTTTTGTATAGTGGAACCATCATATGACTGACGGAAGTGGAAGAAACCACATGAAGTATGATCTTGTTGAGCCGACCGTCTGGGCAATCTGCCCGGATGGACGGCTCTTTTTTTATGTCATAGGAAAGTGCGTCCTATGACATAAAAAACGCTCCGCGGGGATCGCCATGGGGCGGAAGGGAATTATGCCGCGATGACCATAGGAAGCCTGCGCCGCGGGTTTCCTGTGGTCCGTGTATGGACTCCCGGGGCAGATCAGCAGCTGATTGGATTTTTCATCTGTTTTTACTGCGAAGGAGGAGATCGTATGACCATGGGACGGATCCATTCCTGGGAATCCATGGGACTTGTGGACGGACCGGGGATCCGCACGGTGATTTTTTTACAGGGCTGCCGCCTGCGGTGCCGGTACTGCCACAATCCCGATACGTGGGAGCTCTGCGGAAAGGGGACTCTGGAGCCGCCGGAGGAGATCGTAGACCGGCTGATGCGGTTTAAGCCCTATTATGGAGCCGACGGAGGCGTAACGTTTTCCGGCGGGGAGCCGCTTTTGCAGAAGGAATTTCTGACGGAGGTTCTGGCCCTGTGCAAAAGCCGCGGGATCCATACCTGCCTGGATACGGCGGGAGCCGGATGCGGCGGTTACGGGGAGATCCTTAAAAATACGGATCTGGTCCTGCTGGACGTAAAGCATTATACACCGGAAGGGTACAAGGCCGTTACGGGCCAGTCCATGGACGCATATGCGGAATTTTTAGGGACTGCCCAGTCCATGGAGATTCCCCTGTGGCTCCGCCATGTGGCAGTTCCCGGTCTTACGGACGGGGAGAGCCATCTGGCTGGTCTGGCAGAGTATATAAAGGGGATCCGGAATGTGAAGCGGGTGGAGCTTCTCCCTTACCATGTCCTGGGGGTACCGAAGTACCACGCCATGGGGATCCCGTATTCCCTGGAGGGCGTGCCTCCCATGGATGCCGGAGTGCTGGCCCAATGGCAGGAGCGGATGGACCGGAGCCTGGAACGAGAATGAGAAAAGAGATCAGATGAAAGAGAATGATTCCATAAAAATGGAAATCCGTGACCGGATGAAAGGAGATTAATATGAGCATCGATGTAAACTGTACCGCATGGAAAGGCTTTAAGACCGGAGAGTGGCGTCATGTGGTGAACGTGAGGAACTTTATCCAGAAAAACTATACGCCCTATGCAGGGGGAGAGGAGTTCCTGGAGGGGACCACGGAAAAGACAAAAAGGGTATGGGAAAAGGCCCACGCACTGATCCTGGAAGAGGTAAGGAAGGGGATCGTGGACGTGGATACCACGGTGGTATCCGGCATCGACAACTTTGCTCCCGGCTATATCGATAAAGACAATGAGGTGATCGTGGGACTCCAGACCGACGCGCCCTTAAAGCGGATCGTCAATCCCTTTGGCGGCATGCGGATGGCCAAGAGCGCCCTGGAGCAGTACGGCTACCAGCTGGATCCGGACGTGGAAAAGCATTTTAATCTATACAGAAAGACCCATAACGACGGCGTATTCGACGCATACCCGGAACGGATCCGTGTGGCCCGGAGCGCAGGACTTCTGACAGGACTTCCCGACGCCTATGGCCGCGGCAGGATCGTTGGCGACTACCGCCGGGTCCCCCTTTACGGCACAGATTTCCTCATTGAGTCCAAAAAGGCCGATCTGAAGCTTTTAGACGGTCCCATGACCGACGAGAGGATCCGTCTCAGAGAGGACGTGAGCGAGCAGATCCGTGCCTTAAAGAAGATGGCGGACATGGCTGCGAAGTACGGCTGCGATATCACAAAGCCTGCGGAAAATGCCCATGAAGCCGTCCAGAACCTGTATATGGCCTATCTTGCCGGGATCAAGGAAAACAACGGGGCAGCCACCAGCCTGGGCCGGACCGCCACCTTCCTTGACATTTATATCCAGAGAGACATGGAGGCGGGGATCCTCACAGAGGCCGGAGCCCAGGAGCTCATTGACCAGTTTATTATCAAGCTCCGTCTGGTACGTCATCTGCGGACGCCGGAGTACAATGAGCTGTTTGGCGGAGATCCCACCTGGGTGACCGAGAGCCTTGGAGGAATGGGCGTGGACGGCCGGACCCTGGTGACGAAGAATACCTTCCGCTATCTCCATACGCTGACCAATTTAGGGACTGCCCCGGAGCCCAATCTGACTGTGCTCTGGAGCCAGAACCTGCCGGAGTCCTTCAAGGACTACTGTGCGAGGATGAGCATTGATACAGACTCCATCCAGTATGAGAACGACGATCTCATGCGGCCCATGTACGGGGATGACTACTGCATCGCCTGCTGTGTATCGGCCATGGCGGTGGGAAAGCAGATGCAGTTCTTCGGCGCCAGGGCCAACCTGGCCAAGAGCCTGCTCTATGCCATCAACGGCGGCGTGGACGAGTTAAAGGGGCTCCAGGTGATCCCCAACCTGGAAAAGAATACGGAGGAGGTCCTGGACTACTCCCATGTGCTGGCAGACTATAAAAAGACTCTGGCTTATGTGGCGGAGCTTTACGTGGACACCATCAACATCATTCATTTCATGCATGATAAATACGCCTATGAGGCCAGCCAGATGGCCCTTCACGATACATGGGTGGAGCGCCTGGCAGCCTTCGGAGTTTCCGGCCTTTCCGTGGCCGTGGACTCCTTGTCGGCCATTAAATTCGCGAAGGTGATGCCCGTAAGGGATGAGAACGGAGTGGCCGTGGACTTTAAGGTGGAGGGAGATTTCCCCAAATACGGAAACGACGACGACCGGGCGGACGATATCGCCGTGGAGCTGGTGTCCTTCTTCTCCGCAGAGCTTAAAAAGCACGCCCTGTACCGGGATGCGATCCATACCCTGTCTGCCCTCACCATCACCAGCAACGTGATGTACGGGAAGAAAACGGGAACGACGCCCGATGGAAGAAAGGCCGGAGAGCCCTTTGCCCCGGGAGCCAATCCCATGCACGGGCGGGACAGCCACGGGGCTCTGGCGTCCTTAAACTCTGTGGCAAAGATCCCCTACCGGGCCGTATGCCAGGACGGGGTTTCCAATACCTTCTCCATCACGCCCTCAGCCCTTGGAAAATCGGAGAAGGAGCGGATGAAGAACCTGGTGATGATCTTAAACGGATACTTTATCCAGGGAGCCCATCATTTAAACGTCAACGTCATGAACCGGGAGCTTCTCATCGACGCCATGGAGCATCCGGAAAAATATCCGACCCTGACCATCCGTGTTTCCGGCTACGCCGTGAACTTCAGCCGCCTCAGCCGGGAGCAGCAGCTGGAGGTTATTAAGCGGACGTTCCACGAGAGCATGTAAAAACAAAAGAAGCTGCTGCAAAAGAGGGTTTGATTCCTTTCTTTTGCAGCAGCTTTTTTAACGGGTAAGAAATTCCAAAGCAACGGCAGCCATGGAGCGCGTACATAATTTAATGTAGCGTTCATCGACGCAGAAGTCGGAGCTGTGCTTTGGAGCGCTTCCTCCGACGCCGACCCAGATCAGACAGGACGGCGCTTTCTGTGAGTAAAAGCCGAAATCCTCGGCGCCCAGAAGCGGGCGGTCTCCGGTCAGCAGCCAGTCCGCAGGCTGTCCGTCCCCCAGGCCGGCATAAATACTGCCGGCGTATTTACGGAACGTATCGGATACAAAATCTGAAAACGGTTCGTCATTGTATACAGCCGGATAGCCGGCGCGGAAGGCCAGCTCACAGCTTCCGCCCATGGCCTCTGCAATCCCCCGGGAGAGGGTCTCGATCTTTTCGATCATCGCCTCCCGGGATTCCTTGGACAGGTTCCGCATCATAAGCCCCAGAGTGACCTCATCAGCAATGATGTTTGGCGCCATTCCCCCGTGGATCACGCCGATGTTCAGGGTGGAGCGGTCCATGGGGGAAAGATTCCTGGAGCTGATCCCGTGAAGGGCAGTGACGATGGAGGAAGCAATGTAGATTGCATCCACACCTTCCTCCGGGGTCGAGGAGTGGGCGGCTTTTCCGCGGACCGTAAGGGTGTAGCCGTCGGAATAGGCGGTCAGATAGCGGCTGCCCACCACCAGGGTTCCGGGGATCCCGTTTTCCACGTGAAGGGCAAAGCAGGCGTCGGGAAGCTCGTCCATTAATCCCGCCTTGATCATTTCACGGCCGCCGCCGCCGTTTTCCTCAGCCGGCTGAAAAACGAGAGTTACCTTTCCCTGCCACTGGTCCCGGGTGCGGTTTAAGATCTCGGCCACCGCCAGGAGGTTGGCGGTATGGATGTCATGGCCGCAGGCGTGCATGACACCGGGAACCTTTGAAGCGAAGGGGAGGCCGGTACGCTCCTGGATGGGAAGCGCGTCCATATCGGCTCTCAGAAGCAGGGATCTTCCCGGCTTTCCGCTGTCGATGCATCCGATAATGCCCGGCTTACAGGGGCTCTCCTTATAGGGGATCCCGATCCGCTCCAGCTCCCGGCAGACGAGCCGGCTGGTCTCTGTTTCATGATAGGATAACTCCGGATTCTGATGGATCGTGTGCCGGATCTCCAGGGTATGCTGCTCCAGTTCGTCCGACAGGCTGCGGATCAGTTCAGAAATATGCATAGCAGTTACCTCCTAGCTGAATCCGATGGCGGTGCCGATGAAGATTGCGCCGACCATTACCACGAACAGGATCGCATAGCACGGCACCAGGAATTTGTACCAGCTCTTCAGATCTACCTTTGCCAATGCAAGGCATGCCATCAGGTTTACGCTGGTGGGCGCAAACAGGTTGGTAAAGCCGTCACCGAACTGAAGGGTGAGAACGGCCATCTGGCGGGTAACGCCAATGACGTCTGCCAGGGGAGCCATGATAGGCATCATAACTGCCGTCTGGCCGGAGCCGGAGTTAATGAAAATGTTGATGAAGGCGTTGGCGATGAACATGCCGACGGCTGCCAGGGAGCTGCTCAGGTGGCTGAGCGGGATGGAAATATAGTATACGATGGTGTCCAGGATGCCGGAATTGTTGAGGATCACGCTCATCACGCTTGCCAGCACCATAAATACCATAACGCCGCACATATCCTGTGTTCCGCGTACAAAACGCTTCATGGTCTCGTCAATGTCATAGTGGGCAAGGAAGCCTTCTGCAAATGCAACTGGAAGCATAATGGAGCCAAGCTGCGTCATTCCAAGCCCGAGAGTGGGTCCACCGGCTGCGAAGAAAATAAAGGCGCCAAAGAAGATGACCAGAATGGCGATCTCGCGGCCGGTCATGGGGCGGTATTCCTCAGCTCCGGGGATCACGGCCGAATCAGCGTCGGCGCTGTCATTTCCAAAGTCTTTGGCATAAACAGAGGGGTTCTTCTGGCAGCGTTTTACCCAGAAGATCAGGTAGGCAGAAACGATGGTCAGGTTGATGATCGTAACAATGGTCCTGAGTCCGGAGCCGGAGTAGGGAGCAAGGCCCGCGATCTCCTGTCCAAGAACACCCGTAAGGGGATTGATGGGGGAGGTCATAAAGCTGGTGAAGGAGCCAAGGATTACCAGGCCGACAGCAAAGAGCCGGTCTGCCTTCAGCTGTTTTGCGATGGTCAGACCCAGCGGAACGAAAAGTACCACTGTGGAGATCATGGAGCCGACGCAGCCCAGCAGGGCAGTGGCAAAAATGTAGATGGGGATGATCACCAGCGCCTTATCCTTCAGACGATGGATGATGTTCCCCAGGGCGCGGTCCAGCACTCCCGTGGAATTTACGATTCCCATCATGCCGCCCATGATGATCAGAGTGACAAACAGCTTTCCAAAGGTATTGTAGGTCAGATCGCCGACCCCAAGGATTACCTCAACCGGGTTGAGATAAATCTTTTCCGTTACCTGGTAGGTGCCTGGGATCGCCATTTTGCCATCGCGTTCATAGGCACCGGAAGGAATGAGGAAGGACATGATGTAGACAACCCCGATGACAATGAGGATGATCTTCCACATGCTCATGGGCTGCTTTTGTTTTTTAGCAGTGTCTTTCGTAGAAACTCTCCTTTTGTATTTGGTTTTTAGCCTGCAATCCACATTATATATGGAAATACTGCATAGCACAAACAACCTTTAAAAAGATAGTACAACTAATAATTTGTTCAAATAGTATAAAAATACTACGAATAATTGTTTAATTCGTATATAGATGGTTCGCTGGCAGATCGGACGGTCTGTATAAAGTCTCTGGCCTCTTCTGAAAGATAGCTGTTTTTCAGATAAAGAATGGCTGAATGGCATTCGGCTTCCGGATAGTCCCAGCGGAACAGATATACATTCTCTTTCTGCTGGGAGGTAAGGCTGCGGATATAGAGATCCGGGATCAGGGTGATCCCGATCCCCTCCAGGCAGCAGCTGAGAGTCGTCAGGATGCTGCTGGAATCCAGAACGATATCGGGAACGATCCCCTGTTCCTTGCAGCAGCGGTCAAACAGGGTTCCCAGCCAGGAATAGTGGGACACGCGGATAAAGGGAAGCCTGGAGAACACCTTCAGGGGAACACCGGTTTTTTTCTGCATTTTCCGGATCTCTTCCGGGGAAAACCACTTGGCGGCCAGCGTTTTTGGGAGGACAAACAGTACGGATTCCTTAAAGATCGGTCTGGAGACCAGGGCTGGGTCGTCATTTTCTGCATATCCAAACATCAGATCGATCTTCCCCAGCTTCAGGGCCTCTGTGGTTTTGGAAAGATTATTTTCATGGATTTCCACTGTTACCTCCGGACGGATCTTATGATATTCAGCCAAAAGTCCCGGCAGAAGGACGCTGCTGCGATAATAGGATGCGCCGATGATCAGCTTCCGGCGGCTAAGGTTTAAAAGACGGTCCAGGGCGCCCTGCATCTGGCGCTCGTCCTCGATCAGCCGGCAGGCGTATTGGTAAAGGCATTTTCCAGCGGGGATCAGGGTCATGGGAGACTCCCGGTTAAACAGCCGGACATTGTAGGCGTGTTCAAGCCGGTCGATCTGCTTGCTTAGGGCCTGTTGGGTTATGTAAAGTCGTTTGGCGGCTCTGGTAAAATTCAATTCCTCGGCGGCGGCCGCAAAATATTGATAGCTTTCTAAATTCAAAATGAGTTCCTCCATGGTATGCTGCCGGCAGACGCTGGCAGCGATCTTCGGTCCCGCAGCAGCAGAACGGTTATGCTGTATAAGCGACGGTGATCATCGTGATATAGTCGTCAAGCTCCCGCAGCGCCATTTCGTTGAGCCCTTCTTCATAGGCGAAGCCGGTCAGTGTAAGCGCATGCTCCCGGGCATAGGACAGGAGACGGTCATAAACGTCCTTCAGCCGGTCCCAGCTTCCCACGCTGAACGCCCGCAGATATTCTCCCGCGGGCAGTACGGCATCATACGGTCCGGCTTCATTTCTGCCATAAGAAAAGAAGCAGTCATAATCATTGAAATTTCCGGAGTAAATGTTCTGGATGGAGATCCGGCTGCCGAAGTTGTCGTACAGGCCAAAGATGGTTTTCAGACGGAGAGAAAAATCGGCGGCCACAGAAAAATCATGCTCGTCGTAGGCTCCGGTGATGGGAGCGGAGAGCAGGATAGGACGTTCCGGCATGCGGATCCTCTCGATCTTCCCGTGGCTGGCCGAAAGCCCGAGCGCCAGCTTTTCCTGCTTCTGCTGCAGAAAGGCCTTTACCTCCAGAAACTGCTGTACGGACCGGTCGATGAGTTCCCGCTTTTCCTGGATGATCTGGGTAAAGGAAGCGTCGGACGGATGGTCCGTGTAGGCCCGGATCTCCTCGATGGAGAGTCCCAGACGCCGGAAGATCAGGATCATTTCCAGCTGCGCCGCCTGGAAGCGGCTGTAATAGTGGTATCCGTTTTCAGCGATCATTTCCGGGTGGAACAGACCGATATCATTGTAATAATGCAGGGTTCTTTTATTGATCCCATTCATTTTCGCGAATTCCCCGGAGGTAAGCAGATATTTTTTGTTTTTCATACACATTCCCTCTTGACTGTACAGTTACTGTACGTATTATGATACACTGAGCAAGTAAAATATGCAAGATTTTGGAGGGAAAAATGAGATTTACAGAAATAGAAGCCAGTCAGTGGCAGGAAGTAAAGAATATTTATATGGAAGCCTTCCCTAAAAGAGAGAGAAAACCGTTTTTTATTCTGAAGCATTCGGTGAAGCGGGGAAAGGCCAGGGGCTTTACGGCATCCGATGAAAATGGACTGTTGGGCTTTACTGTTGCCATCCCGTATCAGAATATGGTCATGGTAGATTACCTGGCCGTATCCGGAGCAAGGGGACTGGAAGCTTCATCATGCAGGAAGTATGCCGGCTTTTTTCGGATAAAAAGGTGGTCCTGCTGATCGAGCGGCTGGACGAGGGGGCAGAAAACCGGGAGCAGAGGATCGCCAGAAGGCGGTTCTATCTGAAAAATGGGTTTACTCCTGCAGATATTTTTGTGGAGGGAGCCGGAGGAGATATGGAGATTCTGAATTTTGGCGGAAAGGTATCTCCGGAGGAATATCTGCGGCTGCAGAAATATGCCCTGGGAAGACTTTTGTTCAGCCTGTCGGGAATGCGGATCGTGGAGCCGGCAGAAACGTAAGAAAGCCGCCGGTCCGCGGTCATAACAGCCCCCGGCATTTCATATGATGTACAAAACGTTCCCAGGGGAAGACCCATGAAGGAATATATCGAAGAACGGGCGGTTCAGATCGCCAATTACATCATAGACGAGAATGCTACGGTGCGGCAGACAGCGAAAAAGTTTGGGATATCGAAGAGTACGGTGCATAAAGACGTCACCGACCGCCTCACCCACATCAACCCGGCTCTGGCGGCCCAGGCACGGGTGGTGCTGGACATCAATAAGGCGGAGCGCCACATCCGCGGCGGCCTGGCTACCAAGGAGAAATATGAGCACCGGCTGCAGGCCTGCAGCCGGGAAAACGGGTGATCTGTCCGACAGGCTAAAAAAGCTGGTCCCGGCAGGCCATCCAGGTACTTGACAAACCACCGAAAATCCTTTAAAATCAGTGGACATAAGACCTATATGAAAAAGCAGTGAAGGGAAAAAGTAAACGGAATGCGGCATCCCAGAGAGAAGGCGGCGGTGGGAGCCTTTATGTGCGCATCGTTGAAACCGGTCCCGGAGCTTTATGCGGGCAGGAAAACGGGAAGAGAAATAAGCGGAGGTCCCGTTCCTGTGAAGCATAACGTATTTCCGGCGTTAGCGGAAAAAGAGAGAGTTTCCGGAAAAGCCGGGAGCTAAATTGGGTGGTAACGCCGGCTGTCGGTCCCTTTATGGGGCTGACAGCTTTTTTGTTTTATCCGGCCCGCTTTATGGAATAAGGATGGGACAGGGCGCGGTTCCTGCTTTAAGGACGCCCCGGAGCCGGCAGCCGCCCGGACAGCACAGAATATAAAGGAGGATCATCATGGCAAAGGAAAAAAAGATGGTGGAAGCGATCACTTCCATGGAAGAGGATTTCGCCCAGTGGTATACGGATGTGGTAAAGAAGGCGGAGCTGTGCGATTATGCCAGCGTAAAGGGCTGTATGGTCATTAAGCCCGACGGCTACGCCCTGTGGGAGAATATCCAGCATGAACTGGATAAGAGATTTAAGGAGACCGGCGTAAAGAACGTATATATGCCCTTATTTATTCCGGAGAGCCTGCTTCAGAAGGAAAAGGATCACGTAGAGGGCTTTGCACCGGAGGTTGCCTGGGTGACCCACGGAGGTCTGGAGCCTTTACAGGAGCGCCTTTGCGTAAGACCCACATCGGAAACCTTATTCTGCGATTTTTATGCAGGGGATATCCACTCCTACCGGGATCTTCCCAAGGTATATAACCAGTGGTGCTCGGTTGTGAGATGGGAGAAGACCACAAGACCCTTCCTCCGCTCCAGAGAGTTTTTATGGCAGGAGGGCCATACTGCCCACGCCACAGCCGAGGAAGCGGAAGAGCGCACCATCCAGATGTTAAACTTATATGCGGATTTCTGCGAGGACTTCCTGGCGATCCCGGTGGTCCGCGGCCAGAAGACCGATAAGGAGAAATTTGCCGGCGCAGAGGCTACCTATACCATCGAGGCCCTGATGCATGACGGAAAGGCTCTCCAGTCCGGTACCAGCCATAACTTTGGCGACGGCTTTGCAAAGGCCTTCGGAATCCAGTATTCCGATAAGGACAACCAGTTAAAATATGTGCACCAGACCTCCTGGGGCATGACCACCCGTATGATCGGCGCCATCATCATGGTACACGGCGACAATGAGGGGCTTGTGCTTCCGCCGAAGGTGGCTCCTACCCAGGTGGTGATCGTTCCGATCCGTCAGAATCTGGAGGACGTAATGGAAAAAACGCTGGAAGTGAAGGACATGCTCTCCAATTTCCGCGTAAAGGTGGACGATTCCGACAAGAGCCCGGGCTGGAAGTTCTCCGAGTCCGAGATGCGCGGGATCCCGGTGCGCGTGGAGCTGGGGCCCAAGGACATTGAGGCCGGTCAGGCCGTGCTGGTGCGCCGCGATACCCATGAGAAGATCACCGTGGCCATTGACGAGATCCCCGCAAAGGTGGGCGAGCTTTTGGAGACCATCCAGCATGATATGTTTGAGAGGGCAAAGGCCCACAGGGATGCCCATACCTACGACGCCCATAACCTGGAGGAGATGAAGGACATTGCCGACAACAAGCCGGGCTTTATCCGGGCCATGTGGTGCGGCTGCCAGGAATGCGAGGATAAATTAAAGGAAGAAGTGGGCGTGACCTCCCGCTGCATGCCCTTTAAGCAGGAAAAGCTGGCTGACACCTGTGTATACTGCGGAAAGCCGGCCACAAAGATGGTGTACTGGGGCAAGGCATATTAATATATGAAGGAAAACAGACGGTCCGTAAAGGACCTGGCCTATGGAGGGCTGTTTACGGCACTGATCGCGGCCGGGGCGTTTCTTAAGATCACGATCCCGGTCCAGCCGGTGCCCATGCACTTTACCCTTCAGTTCTTTTTCGTGCTTCTGGCAGGGCTTCTCCTGGGCTCAAAGGGCGCGCTGTTCAGCGTATGCACATATCTGGCGGTGGGGCTCCTGGGGATCCCGGTGTTTGCCTCCGGCGGAGGCCTTTCCTATCTTCTGAAGCCCACCTTCGGGTTCCTGATGGGGTTTGCCGCCGCCGGATATCTGACGGGACGGATCCATGAGCTGCACCGCCAGAATTCCTTTGGCTGGCTTTTGTTTTCGGCGGTCTGGGGCCTGCTGGCGGATTATGCCTGCGGCATGGTCTGGTTTTATGTATGCAGCAATTATGTGCTTCAGGTGGCCGTCAGCTGGAAGCTGGTATTCATCAACTGCTTTCTCCTGACCGTGGGGGAGGATTTCATGCTCTGCGTGCTGGCGGCTGTGCTGGCGAAACGGCTGATCCCGGTGTTTTCGGACATGAGAGGCTGACAGAGCGGACAGCCGGGAAGGACAGAAGGGTTCCCGGACTGGCTCCGGGCAGGAGGGGCCGCAGGCCCGGCTTCCGGAAAAGGCAGGAAGCGGCCGCAGGAGAAACAGAAGGAAATGTCAGGAGGCGGAGGGCCATGAATCGGGACGTAAGGATAGAAATGCCCTATGAGGCAGAATGGATCATAAAAAAAATACGGAAACGGGGCTTTGAGGCCTTTGCCGTAGGCGGCTGCGTCCGGGATACTCTTTTGGGCCGGACTCCCGGCGACTGGGACATCACTACCTCCGCAAGGCCGGAGGAGGTGAAGGAGATCTTTGGAAAGACTGTGGATACGGGGCTTCAGCACGGGACCGTCACCATCATTAAAAACCGCAGGGGCTATGAGGTGACCACCTACCGGATCGACGGGGAGTACCGGGACGGCCGCCATCCGGATTCGGTGGAATTCACATCCAGTCTTCTGGAGGACTTAAAACGCCGGGATTTCACCATCAACGCCATGGCGTACAGCCATGAGACCGGGATCGTGGACGCCTTTGACGGCATGGGAGACCTGGAGAAAGGGGTGATCCGGTGCGTGGGCTGTGCCCGGGACCGGTTCACAGAGGATGCCCTGCGGATCCTGCGGGCCATCCGCTTTGCAGCCCAGCTGGGATTTTCCATCGAAGAGGAGACGTACATGGCCATCCGGGCCATTGCCCCGAACCTTAGGAACGTCAGCAAGGAGCGGATCCAGGTGGAGCTTACCAAGCTCCTGACCTCTGCCCACCCGGAAAAGATCGCCATGGTGGAGGACACGGGGATCAGCCCCTATGTGACCGAGGATTTCCCCAGGGTATTCTGTACTGAGCGGGAGAGGAAGGCCGGAGGGGCCGATGGAAGCGAGCTGTTTTCCTGCCTGTCCCTGCTCCCTCCGGAGAAATCCATGCGCTGGGCCGGATTCCTGCGTCATATGGAGCCGGCCATGGTGCGCCGGATCCTCAAGGGTCTGAAGCTGGATAATGAAACGGTGGACAATGGAAAGACCATGACGGAGGCCGCCCAGACGTCCCTGGAGCCGGAAAAGGCCGGGATCCGGAGATTTTTAAGCCAGATGACGCCGTATCAGTTTGACGGCTGCCTGCGGCTTAAAGAGCTGGATCAGGACCCGCGGGTGGAGGAGATCCGCCGGCTGTGGGAGGAGATCGAAAAAGACGGGGACTGCGTATCCCTGAAGGAGCTGGCAGTGGGAGGCAAAGACCTGCTGACAGCCGGCATGGAGGGAAAGGAGATCGGCGAGGCCCTCCGGCGCCTGCTGGAGCTGGTTCTGGAGGATCCGTCCATGAACCGGAGAGAGCTTCTGCTGGAAAAGCTCCGGTCCTGAAAAACTTCATTTGCGGGCGAAAGAGCGGGCTGGCCAAAATGTCCTCATATTCTGGCCGGCCCCTTCATATTCTGGAAGTAGTTCAGAAGGGATATGGAGGGGATCAGGATGAATGACTGGAATACAGAGGTGGCCGGACAGTATGAGCTGAATGTGGAATCCATGCGGAAGGGCCGCGGAGCCTGGATCTTTGAGACTGACCGGGGATTAAAGCTCCTGATGGAATATAAAGGCAGCGTAAAACGGCTGGAATTTGAGGAACAGGTCCTGGGGGCCGTGGCAGGAGCCGGAAGTCTTAAGGTGGACCAGTATGTGCGGAATAAAGAGGGAGAGCTTTTATCCACTGCCTCCGACGGCGTCCGGTATGTGGTGAAGGACTGGTTTTCTGACCGGGAATGCGATCTGAAGGATACAGGGGAGATCCTTTCGGCGGTGCGCCAGATCGCCGTTCTCCATAAGCTTTTGAGGAAGGTGGAGACCAGGGAGGAGTGGAATCTGAGATCCATGGTGTCTCCGCCTCTTTTTATGGCCATGGAAAAGCACAACCGAGAGCTTAAAAAGGCCAGGACCTTTATCCGGGGAAAGCGGCAGAAAAACGAGTTTGAGCTCTGCATCATTGCCAGCTTCGAGCCGTTTTACCACCAGGCCGTCCGGGCGGCGGAGGGGATGAAAAAGCTGTACCAGGAAAATGAAAGGGGATGGACGGAAAGATACTGCATCTGTCACGGGGAGCTGAACCAGCATCACCTTCTCATGGGCCGGGATTATGTGGCTGTCACCGGATTCGGACGGATGCATCTAGGCCTCCAGGCAGAGGATCTGTACTACTTTATGCGGAAGGTCATGGAAAAGCATAACTGGGACTGCGGACTGGGAAATGGGATGCTGGAGGCTTATGAACGGGTGCTTCCCATGAGCCGGCTGGAACGGGAATGCCTGTACTGCATGTTCCTGTATCCGGAGAAATACTGGAAGCAGATCAACTTCTACTATAATGCTAATAAGGCGTGGGTCCCGGCCCGGAATACGGAGAAGATCGAAAGCCTGAAAGCCCAGGAAATGAACCGGAAACGGTTTGTGGACGGCATCATTTAGTGCTTTATTTTTTCAGCCGGATGAAGTATAATGACACCATAAGAGGACTTTGGTTTTATCGACGAAAAGAAAGATTGAGGGAGTGAAAAAGCACATGAAAGATTACATGAAGATCTATGAGCAGTGGCTTGCAGACCCGTATTTCGACGAGGATACGAAAAATGAGCTGAGGGCCATTGCAGACGACGAAAACGAGATCAAAGAGCGGTTCTATATGGATCTGGAGTTCGGTACTGCGGGGCTGCGCGGCATCATCGGAGCCGGTATCAACCGCATGAATATCTATACGGTCCGCCGTGCGACCCAGGGACTGGCGAACTACATAAAAAAACAGGGAGGAGAGGAAAAAGGCGTTGCCATTGCCTTCGATTCCCGGAGAATGTCCCCGGAGTTCGCCATGGAGGCGGCTATGACCCTGGCGGCCAACGGGATCCGGGCCTATAAGTTTGAATCCCTGCGCCCCACACCGGAGCTTTCCTTTGCAGTCCGGGAGCTGGGCTGCATCGCCGGCATCAACATCACAGCCAGCCATAACCCGCCGGAATACAATGGTTACAAGGTATATTGGGAGGACGGCGCCCAGTTCACCCCGCCCCACGATAAGGGCGTCTTAGAGGAGGTTCTGGCCATTGAGGACCTCTCCACCGTAAAGACCACCTCTGAGGAGGAGGCTTTAAAATCTGGAAAATTCCAGGTGATCGGCAGGGAGATCGACGATAAATATATTGAGAACGTGAAGGCCCAGGTGGTGAACCAGGATGCCATTGACCGGATGCAGAAGGATATCACCATTATCTATACTCCGCTCCATGGAACCGGAAATATCCCGGCCAGACGGGTTATGAAGGAGCTGGGCTTTGAAAATGTCTATGTGGTCCCGGAGCAGGAGCTGCCCGATGGAAACTTCCCGACAGTCAGCTATCCAAACCCGGAGGCAGAGGAGGCCTTCGCCCTGGGCCTGAAGCTGGCAAAGGAGAAGAACGCCGATCTGGTGCTGGCCACCGATCCCGACGCAGACCGTCTGGGCGTTTATGTGAAGGATGCAAAGACCGGGGAATACCATCCCCTGACCGGAAATATGTCCGGATCTCTGTTATGTGATTATGTGCTGAGCCAGAAGCAGGCCAAGGGCCAGATCCCGGCAGATGGACAGGTCATCAAATCCATCGTTACCACCAACCTGGTGAACGCCGTGGCAGAGCATTACGGCTGCGAGCTGGTGGAGGTGCTCACGGGCTTTAAGTATATCGGCCAGCAGATCCTGAAGGAGGAGCAGACGGGAAATGGAACCTATATGTTCGGTATGGAGGAAAGCTACGGCTGTCTGATCGGAACCTATGCCCGTGATAAGGACGCAATCTCCGCCACCGCCGCTCTCTGCGAGGCCGCCGCTTATTATAAAGAAAAGGGAATGACCTTATGGGATGCCATGGTGGCCATGTATGAAAAGTACGGCTACTATAAGGATACCGTAAAATCCATCGGCTTAAAGGGGATCGAGGGTCTGGCAAAGATCCAGGAGATCATGGAACACTTCCGCCAGGAGCCGCCCAAGGCCCTGGGAGGCTATACGGTGACTGCGGCCAGGGATTATAAGGCCGGGACCATTGCGGATATGGCTTCAGGAGCGGTCCGTCCCACAGGCCTGCCCTCTGCCAACGTTCTGTATTATGAGATGAACGACGGCGCATGGCTCTGTGTTCGTCCGTCTGGAACGGAGCCTAAGATCAAATTTTACTATGGGGTAAAGGGAACCTCCATGGAGGACGCGGACGCCAGATCTGAAAAGATGGGCGCAGAATTGATGGAGCTGGTCGATAAAATGTTGTAAAGAAAGCATACAGAAAGGAAGGGGGCGTATGGCCCCCTTTCCTCGGTTTAATCCTCCTCCTGATGCCGGAGCTCTTCTATGCTTTTCTGGGCCTCGGGCATCTGGCGGATATAATCGGAATTCTGCCCGTAGCACTGTTCCAGGAAGGTAATGTACGCCCTGGCGGCCTTGGGCAGATCCTTTCCTTTGGGAAAGATGTAGCTGCAGATATAGTGGGCGCGTCCCCGCTCGGCAGACAGGATGCTGTCGGGCAGCGGAATGGACACGATATGGTAGTTTTTTTCCTGGTCCATGATGGGCAGGATCCCGATGCCGAGATAATCGGTGCGCAGGAGAAGCGTATGGAGGGCGGAACGGCTCTCCACATAGACGATCTGCTGGATCTGGCTCCAGTTGATGAAATTCAGGTCCATATTGTTGTAGATGCTTTCCATGGCCCGGGATTTTCCGGTTTCCATCGGATACAGGGCAAAATTATACTGGCAGATCTTTTCCATGGTCAGGGAGTCCTTTTCCTTTAAGATCGGGTGGCCCTCCCGGCAGAAGAGCTGGGCTCTGGAGGAAAAAAGAAAATGCTCCTCCAGGTGGCGGAAGGACAAAAGCTCCTGGATCTGACTGCGGGTATGGGACAGGTACATAAGGACCCCGATGTCGGCCCGGTTGGAATAGATATCTTCGATGACGATGCGGGCGGAGCTTTCCCGGTAGGAGAACCGGAGCGGTATGTCCGGAAGGGATTTTACCATACGGATAAACGCGTCGTTGGGGTGGGAGCAGGTACTGGCGGAGACCCGCAGCCGGTAGTGGTCGGCCCGCTCCCGGAAGATCCTCTGGAAATTGCCGGCATTGTCCAGCAGATCTCTGGCCATATCCAGAAACAGCCGTCCGCTGTCTGTGGGAGTGATCCCGGTCTTTTCACGGGTAAAGACTGTAATTCCGTATTCGGACTCCACCTCTTTGAGGATCCGGCTTAAGTAGGGCTGAGTCACGAAAAGGCGTCTGGCTGCCTTGGAAATGGAACCGCAGTTTTCAATTTCGATCAGGTATTCCAGATGCAGTAAGTTCATGAAATTCCTCCATCCATAATGAAATAGTTATACCGTGATGAAAACGGGGAATTTGTCAAATTTCGCCGGTTTTCATATAATCAGTGTATGACTGTTTCGGATAATTGTCAACCAGAATGGGGCGGCCTGTCTCTGGCATCGTCCGGAACAGAGAATTTAGGAGGAAAAAAGTATGACACATCTGAAACTGGCCAACAGCCCGTTAATGGCGGCCCTCTGCGGCATCACGATCCTGATCGTCCTGATCCAGCCCATGATCTTTATGGCGGCGGCCTTTAAGCGGGGAAAAGAGCTGAACATGACCAAAGAGGAAATGAAGGAGGCGGCACGGAGCAGCGCCATCTTCTCCATTATCCCCTCGCTCCCCATCATTGTGAGCTACCTGCTCCTGGTGCCGGCCCTGGGACGGTATTTCCCGTGGCTGCGATTAAGCGTCGTAGGCTCCGCCGTCTATGAGACCATGGTAGCCAATATGGCGGCAGAGGCCTTCGGCCTGGAATCCATCACCGCAGGAGAGATCCCGGTGGACGTATTCGTATTCATCCTCTTTGTGGTTACCATCGGTATCCTGGGAGGAAACATCTTCAACGTATTCTTCTTAAAAAGCTATGACAAAAAGGTGGAATCCTTAAAGAGCGGCAACGCGGCCCTGGTTCCCATTATCACCACGGCCATGTTCCTGGGGATGTACGGCACCATGGCGGCGCCTCATCTGACAAACTTTTCCAGCCTTCCGGCTGTGGCGGCGATCCTGGTGGCCGGGGTTACGGCCATTGGCGTCAATAAGCTGGCTGCCGGCCGGAAAAAACTGAAGGAGTTCGCATTCCCCTTAAGTATGCTGGTGGGAATGTTCGCATCCTGTATTGTCAACGCAATGATCGCTTAGGAGGAAGAGAAGATGAAAGAAAGAAGTTTTCACGACCGGATCCATACCATCGGCAGACTGACTGTGATCTGCGCCCTGGTAAGCTTCATGGCCGTTCCCTTTGTACTGGCCATGGTCAACCATATCCCCATGAATATCCCGCAGATCCTTCAGAACGCGTTTCCGATCCTTCTGACCTTCAGCATCAGCGGGATCTGTGAGAACCTGTCCTTCATGCCCATCATCGGCAGCGGGGCCCTCTATATGGCCTGCGTGACCGGCAATGTGAGCAACATGAAGGTTCCGGCGGCTGTCAACGCCATGGAGGTGGCCGGCCATGCGCCGGGCAGCGAAAAGGCAGACGTGGTGGCCATGATCGCCGTAGCCGCGTCCACCTTTGTGACCACGGCCATCGTATTTTTAGGAATGCTGTTCCTGGCTCCGATCTTTGCGCCGGTATACAACAATCCGTTTTTACAGCCTGCGTTCCAGAACATGGTGCCTGCTCTCATCGGCGCCCTGTTATTCCCGTATATCTTAAAAGCGCCCAAGCAGGCCATCGTGCCCATTATCCTGCCGGTCGTTCTGATCTTTGTGCTGGGAAGGAGCTTTTTCTCCAGCAACCAGAGCTACATCATGGTGGGAGTGATCGTTCTTTCAACGCTGTATTCCTACTCGCTGTTTAAGAAAAAGCTCATCGGATAGGGAAACTGGACTAGGAAAAACGGAAAGGAGCATCATTATGAACAGGAAAGAGTTTGTGTTAGACGCCATCAGCCGGAAACAGGAGCTGGTGGTGGAGGTCAGCGACCGGATCTTTGATTTTGCGGAAACCGGCTTCCATGAGTTTGAAACGGCAAAGCTGTACCAGCAGGTCCTGGAGAAGGAGGGCTTTGCCGTGGAGATGGGCATTGCCGGAATGCCAACGGCCTTTAAGGCTTCTTACGGAAGCGGAAAGCCGGTGGTGGGCTTTTTAGCCGAGTACGACGCGCTTCCGGAGCTTTCCCAGCTGGGCGGCTGTACGGAGAGAAAGCCGGCCTGCGGAGAAAATCCTGACGGCCACGGCTGCGGCCATAACCTCCTGGGTGCAGGGACTCTGGCTGCGGCCCTGGCTGTGAAGGCGTATCTGGAGGAGAACCCCGGAAAGGGAACCGTGGTCCTCTTTGGCTGTCCCAGCGAGGAAAAGGGGAACGGAAAAACCATCATGGCCAGAGACGGGATCTTTGACGGCGTGGACGCGGCCCTGACCTGGCATCCGGATACGGCCAACGCCGTATGGACCACCTCCTCCCTGGCCAACGTGAGCGTGTTCTTTAACTTCAAGGGCGTTACCTCCCATGCCGCCGCTGCGCCGGAGCTGGGCCGTTCTGCCCTGGATGCCGCCGAGCTCATGAGCGTGGGCGTCAACTACTTAAGAGAGCACATCATCTCTGACGCCAGGATCCATTATGCGTACCGGGATGTGGGAGGCATCGCTCCCAACGTGGTACAGGGCCACAGCCGGGTCCACTACTTTATCCGCGCTCCCAAGTCCTGGCAGGTACAGGAGATCTACAAGCGGGTCATCGACGTGGCCGAGGGAGCCGCAAAGATGACGGGAACGGAAATGACCTATGAGCTTTATGCGGGACTTTCCGATTTTATCCCCAACCACGCTCTTTCCGAGGTCCTTTATGAATCCCTGGAAGAGGTGGGAGGACCGGAGTTTGACGAGGAGGATTTTGCCCTGGCAAGAAGGTTCTTTACAGAGACTGCCACGGAGGATGAGCTGGAGGCCAAGAAGGCAGCTGTGAAGAAAAAATACGGCCAGGAGGCGGAGGCCTTTATGGAACGGCCCCTGAACACGAGGATCGAGCCCCTGGTGTGGGCAGGCAGGGTGCTGCCAGGCTCCACCGATGTGGGAGACGCCAGCTACGTGATGCCCACGGCCCAGCTGACCACAGCCACAGCTACCTTTGGAACGGCGGCCCATACCTGGCAGATGACGGCCCACGGCAATACGGAGATCGCCCACAAGGCCATGCTGACAGCCGGAAAGGCCATGGCTCTGGCCGGGGTAAAGCTTTTTGAAAACCCGGAGCTGGTGAAGAAGGCCAGAGAAGAATGGCTGGCAGAGACCGGCGGCGTCTATGAATGCCCGATCCCGGACGGCGTGGGACCGAGACTGAACGAATAAATCCTGCGGGCAGAAAGCCGGCAGGAAAACAGAGGTAACGGTTCAGCCATATATCTGCCCTATGGAGATCCAGACAGAAATTTTTCCTGTCCGGATCTCCGCGCGGCTGAATGATTACATCATATAGAGGTGAAAACATGCAGAAAATACTTGAAAATGCATTGGAGATCGGACGGAAATACATTCCGGAGGGGGAGTGCGCCTCCTATATCCCGGAGCTGGCCAAGGTAGACAAAAACCATCTGGGCGTCTGCATCCGGACCAGGGGAATGGAGACGTTTTCCGCCGGAGACACAAAAGAACGGTTCACGATCCAGAGTATCTCCAAAGTGATTACCCTGATGGTGGCCCTGCAGCACTGCGGATTCAATAAGGTGTTTGAGAAGATGAACATGGAGCCCTCGGGCGACGCGTTCAACTCTCTGGTGAAGCTGGATCTTGCCAGCGACAAGCCCTTTAATCCCATGATCAATGCGGGAGCCATCACCACTGCCGGTTATCTGGTGCCCGACGTGACCTTTGAGGACATGCTGAACTATGCCAGGCGGCTCTGCCTGGACAAGGATATCGTCATGGATGAGAAGGTATTCCGGTCCGAGATGGACCACTGTGCCAGGAACCGGGCCATCGCCTACCTGCTGCAGAGCAAGGGGATCCTGGAAAGCGATGTGGAAAAGAGCTTGGAGCTCTATACGCGGATGTGCTCCCTAAGCGTCACGGCAGAGAGCCTGGCCGGTCTGGGCTTGGTGCTGTCCAACGGCGGCCGCCATCCGGAGACCGGGGAACGGCTCATTGACAAATACGCCGTCCAGGTTGCCAAGACCATTATGCTGACCTGCGGCATGTACGACGGCTCCGGCGAGTTCGCCGTCCGGGTGGGGATCCCCTCCAAGAGCGGCGTCGGCGGCGGGATCCTGGCTGTGGTGGAAAAGCGCATGGGCATCGGCATCTATGGGCCGGCCCTCAACGAAAAGGGCAACAGCATCGGCGGAAGCCATGTCCTGGAATATCTTTCCAAGGAGCTGAACCTGCACATGTTTGCAGCCGAGCAGTGATCCCGGGCAGAGGGAAAGAGGCCTGCTGCGGCGGGAGACAAAAACCGCTTGACATATCATGACAGAATGAGTTATGATATTTCCAGTGTGAAGAGACATTATCGTTTTCATGCAAATGTATTTGTGACCACTTTCGCCCTCCAGGGGGCGCAAGTCAAGCCCACACGGACAGGCGGGTCAAACGCCGGCGCGGGAAACCGCATTATTGATTGAGTTAAAAGCTCAAATTTTATAAGCTGATCACTTTATAATCAACGCGCAGTGCGCACATCATCTTGTGAAACGGTCAATAAGAGCAGGAAACATATATTTGCGATTGAAGCATCGGAAACGATAACGGTCATTAAGAAACGGAAAACGGCATTGGACCGTACACGCCCGTTTCGCGGAATAGGAATCGTAAGGCAGATGATGAATTGCATCATCTGCCTTTTTATCATAGGAAGCCTGCGGAAAAGGATTCTTTCCTGCATATGGGAAAAATGGAAAGGGATTTGGGAATGGATAGAGAGAAACAGAAGAGAGCCCCCATTTACGAAGCGCTGGAGGCGTTTAAGAAGAAGAGAGTGGTCCCCTTTGATGTGCCGGGCCACAAAAGAGGAAGAGGAAACCCGGAGCTGGTACAGCTCCTGGGGGAAAAATGCGTGTCCCTGGATGTAAACTCCATGAAGCCGCTGGACAACCTGTGCCACCCGGTTTCTGTGATTAAGGAGGCGGAGGAGCTGGCAGCGGAGGCCTTCGGGGCAGCCGGAGCCTATCTGATGGTGGGAGGCACCACATCGGCGGTCCAGACCATGATCCTCTCTGTCTGCCGGGCAGGAGATAAGATCATCCTCCCCCGGAACGTCCATAAAAGCGTCATCAACGCCATGGTGCTCTGCGGAGCTGTCCCGGTTTATGTAAATCCGGATGTGAACCAGAAGCTGGGGATCTCTCTGGGAATGGAGGTGGACAAGGTCCGCCAGGCCATCGAGGACAACCCGGACGCCGTGGCCGTATTCGTCAATAACCCCACCTACTATGGGATCTGCTCGGATATCAAGACCATCGTAGAGCTGGCCCACGCCAGGGGGATGAAGGTCCTGGCCGACGAGGCCCACGGGACCCACCTGTATTTCGGGAAAAATCTCCCGGTTTCCGCCATGGAGGCCGGAGCGGATCTGGCGGCCGTGTCCATGCACAAATCCGGCGGAAGCCTGACCCAGAGCTCCCTGCTCCTGTTAAATAAAGGGGTCAACGCCGACTATGTGCGCCAGATCATCAACCTGACCCAGACCACCAGTGCCTCCTACCTGCTGTTATCCAGCCTGGATATTTCCAGACGGAACCTGGCTTTAAGAGGCGAGGAATCCTTTGGGAAGGTGGTGGATATGGCAGAGTACGCCAGGAGCGAGATCAACTCCATCGGCGGCTACTACGCCTACGGAAAGGAGCTGGTCAACGGAAACAGCGTATTCGACTACGATGTGACCAAGCTTTCTGTGTATACAAGGGATATCGGCCTGGCGGGGATCGAGGTCTACGATCTTTTAAGGGATGAGTATGATATCCAGATCGAATTCGGAGACATCAGCAACATCCTGGCTTACATCTCCATCGGCGACCGGATCCAGGACATTGAACGTCTGGTGGGCGCTCTGGCGGATATTGAACGTCTGTATAAGAAGGACAGCACGGGCCTTTTATCCGGAGAATATATCTCTCCCAAGGTGGTCATGTCGCCCCAGAAGGCCTTTTATTCTGATAAGATCTCTCTTCCTGTGGAAAAATCCTCCGGAAGAGTCTGCGCAGAGTTTGTGATGTGCTATCCGCCGGGAATCCCGATCCTGGCCCCCGGCGAGATGATCACCGACGACATTGTGGAATATATCATGTACGCCAAGGAAAAGGGCTGCTCCATGCAGGGAACGGAGGATCCGGCTGTGGAGCACTTAATGGTCCTGGCAAATATTTAGAGCCGGTTCGGCAATACTAAGGAGACTGGGAGGTGCAGAATGGAATTCTGGTTTTCAGAGCTGCATACGGGAAACGTAAAGCTTTCCATCCGGATCGAGAAACAGCTTTTTTCCGGAGAAAGCGAATATCAGAGGATCGATGTGTTTGATTCCGAGGAATTCGGAAAATTCATTTCCCTGGACGGGGAGATCGTATTCTCTGAAAAGGACGAATTTATTTATGATGAGATGGTGACCCATGTGCCCATGGCCGTCCATCCCAATGTGAAGAACGTGCTGATCATCGGCGGAGGCGACGGCGGCGTCGCCAAGGAGCTGCTGCAGTATAAGTCCATCGAGAACATCGATGTGGTGGAAACGGACCGGATGTTTGTGGACGTATGCCGGGAGTATTTTCCGGAGGTGGCCTGCGCCCTGGACGATGAGAGGGTGAGGATCCATTATGACGACGGCCTGCGCTTCCTGAGAAACAAAAAAGGGCTTTATGACCTGATCATCAACGATTCCACAGACCCCTTCGGCCATACGGAGGGCCTGTTCACAAAGGAATTTTACGGAAGCTGCTACAATGCCCTGAAGGACGACGGCATCATGGTCTACCAGCACGGAAGCCCCTTCTATGACGAGGACGAGGCGGCCTGCCGCAGCATGCACAGGAAGGCGTTCCGCTCCTTCCCCATCAGCCGCGTCTACCAGGCCCATATCCCCACCTGTCCGTCGGGCTACTGGCTGTTTGGCTTTGCATCGAAAAAGTATCATCCCATCAAGGACTTTAAGCCCAGAGAATGGAATGATCTTAAGATAGAAACATGGTATTACACGACCCATCTTCATATGGGAGCCTTTATGCTGCCCAAATATGTGGAGGATCTGTTAGAAGAGGAGGAACAATAAAAATGAGCAGATTACTGATTATCGGATGCGGCGGCGTCGCTTCTGTGGCAGTCCATAAATGCTGCCAGAACAGCGAAGTATTTACAGAGATCATGATCGCCAGCCGGACGGTCTCCAAGTGTGAGGCCTTAAAGGCAGAGCTGGAGGGAAAGACCTCCACAAAGATCACCACAGCGAAGGTGGACGCGGACAATGTGGACGAGCTGACCGCTTTAATGGAGTCCTATAAGCCGGATGCTGTGCTGAACCTGGCTCTTCCCTACCAGGATCTGACCATCATGGACGCCTGCTTAAAGGCCGGCGTCAACTACATCGATACCGCCAACTATGAGCCCGAGGACACGGATGATCCCGAGTGGAGGGCTATTTACGAAAAGCGCTGTAAGGAAGCGGGCTTCACCGCATATTTTGACTATTCCTGGCAGTGGGCGTATAAAGAGAGGTTTGAAAAGGCCGGCCTGATGGCTCTTTTGGGCACCGGCTTCGACCCGGGCGTTACCAGCGTATTTACGGCCTACGCCTTAAAGCACTACTTTGACGAGATCCACACCATCGATATTTTAGACTGCAACGGCGGCGACCACGGTTATCCCTTCGCCACCAACTTTAACCCCGAGATCAACCTCCGGGAGGTTTCCGCCAACGGCTCCTACTGGGAGAACGGCCACTGGGTGGAGACAGAGCCCATGGAGATCAAGAGGGAGTACAACTTCCCCCAGGTGGGCCAGAAGGATATGTACCTCTTACACCACGAGGAGATCGAGGCCCTGGCAAAGAACATCCCGGGCGTAAAGCGGATCCGCTTCTTTATGACCTTCGGCCAGAGCTATCTGACCCATATGAAATGCCTGGAGAATGTGGGCATGTTATCCACCTCTCCGGTGGAATATAACGGCCAGGAGATCGTTCCCATCCAGTTCTTAAAGGCCCTTTTGCCGGATCCCGCGTCCTTAGGCCCCAGAACCGTCGGAAAGACCAACATCGGCTGTATCTTCACCGGCGTTAAGGACGGAAAGGAAAAGACCATCTATATCTATAATGTCTGCGACCACCAGGAATGCTATAAGGAGGTGGGCTCCCAGGCCGTTTCCTATACCACGGGCGTACCGGCCATGATCGGCGCCATGATGATGGTGACAGGAAAATGGAACGGCAAGGGCGTATTCAACGTAGAGGAGTTCGATCCCGATCCGTATATGGAGGCCTTAAATAAGTGGGGACTCCCGTGGGTAGTGGACGAAAATCCCCAGACCGTAGAGTAAAAACGGCGGGCCGCTGAAGGCGTGGCTTTCGGCGGCCCTTTTTCAAACGACAGAGGTGTGACCATGAATATACATGAGATTCCGACTCCCTGCTATGTGATCGATGAAAAGAAGCTGAAGGAGAATCTGGAGATCCTGGCTGGCGTAAGGGACCGCACGGAATGCAGGATCCTGCTGGCCCAGAAGGCGTTCTCCTGTTTTTATGAATACCCGCGGATCGCGGATTATCTGGATGGGACCACGGCCAGCGGCCTTTATGAGGCGCGGCTGGGGTATGAGGAGATGGGAGAGCCCTTTGGACTGGAGACCCATGTGTTCGCTCCGGCCTTTAAGCCGGCTGAATTTGAGGAGATCGCCAAAATCTGCGATCATGTGATCTTCAATTCTGCGGCCCAGCTGGAAAAATTCCTTCCTGTATGCAGAAAAAACGGCGTGGGCGTGGGACTCAGGATCAACCCGGAGTGCTCCACCCAGGGGGATCACGCCATTTATGATCCCTGTGCGCCCGGCTCCCGTCTGGGAGTGACCTTGGAGAATTTCCCGGAGCATCTGGCCGGAGAACTTTCCGGCCTCCATTTCCACACTCTCTGCGAGCAGAACTCCGATGATCTGGAGACGACCCTGGCGGCAGTGGAGGAAAAATTCGGGAAATACCTGGAGCTTCCCAACATTGAATGGCTCAATATGGGCGGCGGCCACCACATTACCCGGCCGGACTATGATATCGCCCGTCTGGAGCGGAGCATCTGCCGTATAAAGGAGGCCTACGGCGTACAGGTCTACCTGGAGCCGGGGGAAGCCATTGCCTTAAATGCGGGCTATCTGGTGACGGAGGTCATGGACATTGTGAAAAACGGCATCTCCACCCTGGTGCTGGACGCTTCGGCGGCCTGCCATATGCCGGATGTGCTGGAAATGCCCTACCGGCCGCCCCTTAAGGATTCCGGGAAGCCGGGAGAGAAGGCGTATACCTACCGCCTGTCCTCCTGTACCTGCCTGGCCGGGGACGTGATCGGGGAGTATTCCTTTGACCATGAGATCACTGTGGGGGATAAGCTGTATTTTGAGGATATGGCCATTTATTCCATGGTGAAAAACAATACCTTCAACGGCATGGCCCTGCCGGCCATTGCTGTGATGGAGGAGGACGGAAACTGTAAGGTGATCCGGGAATTCGGATACGAGGACTTCAAAGGGCGGCTGGCTTAAATGCGGCCGCCTTTTTAAAACACGATGGAGAATACAGAGGCTATGAAGAAATTAATGGGAATTCCGGGAAAAGAGGGGTATTCCATGCCCGGAGAATTTGAACCCCACAGAGGCTGCATCATGATCTGGCCCAAACGTCCCGGAAGCTGGAATTACGGGGCGGTAAAGGCCAGGGAGGCCTTTAAAAACGTGGCTCTTGCCATTGCGGAGAGCGAGGACGTATATATGCTGGCAGAGCCGGATGTGGCAGAGGATGCAAGGAGGGCCCTGGGGCTTACGGGAAATGCCGGGACGGAGGCGCTGGAAAACGGCTCCCGGCTCCATGTGCTGGAAATGGCTTCCGACGATGCCTGGGCCAGGGACGTGGGCCCCACCTTCGTGAAGAATGGGGCAGGGGACGTCCGGGGCGTCGACTGGGAATTCAACGCCTGGGGCGGCGCTGTGGACGGCCTGTATGCCCACTGGGAAAAGGATGACCGGGTGGCGGAGAACTTCTGCGGAGCCCTGGGCTATGAATGCTATGAGGCCCATCCCTTTGTGCTGGAGGGCGGCTCCATCCACAGTGACGGCCAGGGAACCATCCTGGTGACAGAGGCCTGCCTGTTAAGCGCCGGGAGGAATCCGGAGCTTACAAAGGAGGAGATCGAGGAAAAACTCCTCTCATACCTGGGAGGGAAAACGGTCATCTGGCTTCCCCGGGGGATCTACAACGACGAGACCAACGAGCATGTGGATAATATCTGCGCCTTCACTGCTCCGGGCCATGTGGTCCTGGCCTGGACCGATGACGAGACGGATCCCCAGTATGAGCTGTCCATGGCCTGCTTACAGGTCCTGGAGGCCTCTGTGGACGCCTGCGGGCGCAGGATCCAGGTCCATAAGCTTCCGATCCCCAAAACGCCGGTCTGCGTCACAGAGGAGGACCTTAAGGGCTACGAATTTGAGCCCGGCGAGGATGTGCGGGAGGCTGGGGAGCGCCTGGCGGCCAGCTATGTGAATTTTTATATTTCCAACGGCGGGGTCGTCGTACCCCAGTTCGGAGATGAAAACGATGAAGCGGCGGTGAGGATCCTGGCCGGCCTGTTCCCGGGGCGGAAGGTATACCCGGTGGCGGCCAGGGATATTCTCCTGGGCGGGGGAAACATCCACTGCATCACCCAGCAGATCCCGGCGTCCGGCGTCTGTGAGTCTTTATAAGGAGGTTTTTATGCGTAAGGTAACTGTGGCGGCAGTGCAGATGCGCTGTACGGAAAACGTAGAGGAAAATATTGCCAGGGCCGAGGCCCTGGTGCGGAAGGCGGCGGCAGAGGGAGCGCAGATCATCCTTCTTCCGGAGCTGTTTGAACGGCCCTATTTCTGCCAGGAGCGCAGATATGAGTATTACGGCTATGCGAAGCCGGTGGAGGAAAACGACGCGGTGCGCCATTTTTCCAAGGTGGCAAAGGAGCTTTCCGTGGTGCTTCCCATCAGCTTTTATGAGAGGGACAAAAACCGCCTGTTCAATACCGTGGCCATTCTGGATGCGGACGGGGAGAACCTGGGAATTTACAGAAAGACCCACATCCCCGACGACCATTATTACCAGGAGAAATTTTATTTCACTCCGGGCGACACGGGCTTCAAGGCATTCAAGACCCGGTATGCCACCATCGGTGTGGGCATCTGCTGGGACCAGTGGTTCCCGGAGACGGCCCGGTTCATGGCCGTAAAGGGCGCAGAGCTTTTATTCTACCCCACGGCCATCGGCAGCGAGCCGATCCTGGAGGTGGACAGCATGCCCCACTGGAGACGGTGCATGCAGGGCCATGGGGCCTGCAATCTGATGCCGGTGATCGCCGCCAACCGGGTGGGCCTGGAGACGGTGGAGCCCTGTGCGGAAAATGGAAACCAGAGTTCTTCCCTCCGGTTCTATGGCTCCTCCTTTATCACCGACGGAACGGGAGAACTGGTAACATCCATGGACCGGGATTCCGAGGGCGTGATCACCGCCTCCTTCGATCTGGACGCCCTGGCGGAGGACCGTCTTTCCTGGGGGCTGTTCCGGGACCGGAGACCGGAGCTGTATAAGGAATAAGCCGGGCTTAGGGCTCCCGGCAGACCAGGGGATGCCGCCTGCCCGGCGGCGCCGCGGGACTTTCTGCGCCCGGCTGGCAGGCGGTTATGGATGCCATGACAAATATGTATACGCGAAAACGGCCGCTGCCATTGAAAAGGCCCGGGGAATGGGATAAGATAAAGGACATCACAGGGAATTGACGGAGGAATATCTTATGGAATACAGGATCGCAGTGATCCCCGGCGACGGGATCGGACCGGAGATCGTCACAGAGGCAAAAAAGGTTCTGGACCGGGTGGGCCAGGTCTTCGGCCATACGTTTCATTACACGGAAGTGGATATGGGCGGCGTTTCCATTGACAAATATGGCGTGCCGCTGACGAAGGAGGCCCTGGAAACGGCAAAAAACAGCGATTCCGTCCTGCTGGGAGCCGTGGGCGGCAATGTGGGAAATTCCCGCTGGTACGACGTGGCGCCTGAGCTGCGGCCGGAGGCAGGGCTTTTGGCGATCCGGAAGGGCCTGGGGCTTTTTGCCAACATCCGTCCGGCCTGTCTTTATAAGGGGCTGGAGGACGCCTGCCCGCTAAAGAGGGAAATTATCGGAGACGGCTTTGACATGGTCATCGTCCGGGAGCTGACCGGAGGCCTTTACTTCGGGGAACGCCATACGGAGGAGGTCAACGGGGTCATGCAGGCCACGGATACCCTGGTCTACAATGAAACGGAGATCCGCCGGGTGGCAGTAAAGGCCTTTGAAACGGCCATGAAGCGTAAAAAGAAGGTCACCAGCGTGGACAAAGCCAATGTGCTGGATTCCTCCAGGCTCTGGAGGAAGGTGGTGGCAGAGGTGGCGGCAGATTATCCGGAGGTGGCTCTGGAGAATATGCTGGTGGACAACTGCGCCATGCAGCTGGTGATGGATCCGGGCCAGTTCGACGTGATCTTAACGGAGAACATGTTCGGGGATATCCTGTCCGACGAGGCCAGTATGATCACCGGCTCCATCGGAATGCTTTCCTCCGCCAGCTTAAACGAAGGAAAGTTCGGCCTTTACGAGCCCAGCCATGGCTCCGCTCCGGATATTGCGGGGAAGGGCATTGCCAACCCCATAGCCACCATTCTTTCTGCGGCTATGATGCTGCGGTTCTCCTTTGATCTGGATCAGGAGGCAGAAGCGGTGGAAAACGCCGTGAAGCAGGTCCTGGCCGGGGGATACCGGACTGCGGATATTATGGCGGAGGGAATGAAGCAGACGGGAACGAAGGAAATGGGTGACCGGATCTGCGGCCAGATCGGATAAAAACAGCATAAACGGATTCCGGCTTCATATAATATGGAAACAGAAAAAGATGGATTCGTTTCCGGAGGAGCCGTATGCAGGAAAGTCTGTTGGGATTCATGGGGGAATACGGAAATATAGCCGTATTCCTCCTTATTTTAGCTGAAAATCTGTTTCCGCCGATCCCGTCGGAGGCCATACTGACCTTTGGCGGCGTTCTGACCACCTGTACATCCATGACGGCTCTGGGAGTGATCCTGTCTGCCACCGCCGGTTCTCTTGCGGGAGCGGCGATCCTGTATCTGGCGGGCCGTATGATCCCCGGAGACGCTCTGGAACGGATTTTTTCGGGGAGGGCCGGAAGAGCCGCCGGTTTTTCCCGGGAGGATGTGGAGCTGGCCAGGATGTGGTTTTTAAGGAGGGGAGCGGCAGCGGTGTTTTTCTGCAGGCTTCTGCCCATTGTCCGCAGTCTGGTCTCCATCCCGGCGGGAATGGCAGGGATGCGTTCCGGGCCGTTTTTCCTTCTGACGGCAGCGGGGAGCCTCATATGGAACACCGTCCTGGTGCTTCTGGGGCGGGAGGCGGGAAGATCCTGGGAGCGGGCCGCAGAGGCCTGGGGCGTATACGCCGATGGATTTCTGATGGTCCTGGGGACGGGACTTCTGCTGGCTGTTCTGGTGCGGAAGACACGGAAAAATAAATAATCAGAATAATTATATACAATTATACAATTAAGAGATAACTAAAAAATAAAATTAAAATTTTTTAAAAAAGCTATTGACAAACGAAAGGAGTTCGTCTATAATAAAGACAACAAAACAAAGAGAAACAAAAATCCTTAAAAAAGATTTTAAATCTCTTTAGAGAAGGAAATCCTGGAAAGATTCCTATCTCGAAATAAACGTCCAAATCTAAGCAAAGGAGGTACGGACCACCGAAGACTTAAATCTCGTTTAGCTTTTAAGAAATAAAAGTCTAAACAAAGGAAAACCACAAAACCGGAAAAAACGAATCATAAAAGGTTATTCAGTATCGCTTAAAGATATGACGAGAAAGTATCAATAAGAAAAATACAATAATCAATATGAAAAAGAAAAATGACAGAAGAAAAAAATTCGGAAAACCGGTGGAGTGAAGAAAGAAAATTTAATATAGATAAAAACTCGAAAGTGAGGATCGTCCAATGGACAACGAAATGTAGAGTGGGTATCGGGAGAATCAGTAAGTGACTTTTTCGGTACCCACTAAATTTTTGCCTGTCAGATCCCGCTCAGGTCAAAGGGCGGGGTGTATTCTTCTTTTGCACTGCTTTTTTCCTGCATATACCCGTCTGTGAGCCCCAGCTCGATGGCTGTATCCACAACCTTCTGATATTCATAGGTCGTGATCCGGCGGCTGATCTCCGGATACTGGCTGCTTTTATAAAACGGTGTGTACTGGCTCAGTATGCTTAAAAGAAACTGTCCCGGAGGCAGCTCCTCCTTCATCCAGTGAAGGAGCCGGATGGAGTCCTCCTTTGCTCCGGGGAGGACCATGTGGCGGATCACGGTGCCTTTCTTCAAAAGCCCCGGGTTCTCCGGATCCCAGGTCAGGCCGCCGGATAAGCGGACCATTTCCTTTATGGCACTGGAGGCCATGGAAAAATAGTTTCCTGCCGCCGAGTATTTTTCAGACAGGCGGCTGTCATAATATTTAAGATCCGGAAGCCAGATGTCGATGCAGCCGGAAAATTCCCGGATGGTTTCGACCCGCTCATAGCCGCCGCTGTTATAGACCACAGGGATCCAGAGGGCCGGCCCCGCCAGCTCAAGGGCTTTCCGGATGGAGGGGAGATACTGGGTGGCCGTCACCAGATTGATGTTGTGGGCGCCTTTTTCCTGGAGCTCCAGAAAGATCTCAGAAAGCCGTTCCACGGAAATTTCCTTTCCGAAGTTTTCGTGGCTTAAGGGATGGTTCTGGCAGAAAACGCATTTTAGGGTGCAGCCGGAAAAGAATACGGTCCCGCTGCCGGAGGTTCCGCTGATGCACGGCTCCTCCCACTGGTGGAGGGCCGCCCGGGCCGCCCGTATCTGATGGGAAGCGCCGCAGAAGCCGGGAACCCTGGTGCGGTCGGCCTTGCACATTCTGGGGCACAGGGTGCAGGATTCGTAATTCATGGACATGAAAGGTTACCTCGTTTTATGTAGATTCTGCCAGAGCCGGATGTCTGCCGGAGCAGCGCTTCCGGTGTCTGGCAGTGGAGCCGGGGCTGCTGCCTGTCAGGCGGGAGCCCGGTTCTGGACCTGCTCTGACAGCGGGTCTATGCCTCCGGGTCGCTCACGTGCTCCGGGAGGAAATGGTAGAGATCGTTATAGTGCTCCACCTCTGCAAAGGACTGGGGCAGGGACGGAATCAGTCCGGTACAATCCATGGCGGAGCAGGACTGGATATCCACATCGTATGGATCGTTGTTTTCCGGGCTTTTTTTGAAGTGCTGGTCCATGCGTATCACCTCCGCGGCTTATTGTTCCGCGGATCGCGGCGGTTTATGCATGGAGGCTGTCCCGGATGACGGTCCATTCCCGGACCAGCCGGTCCAGGGACCAGGCGGCGTTGGCCGGGCTGGTGGAGGGAAGGCGGACGGCGGAACGGCCGGTACGGGGTTCCTGGTATTTTTTATAATACTGGAAGGAGGCGCCTCCGTTGCAGAAGATCCGGGAGATCTCTGCGGCTGAAAGGATCCCGGAAAGATCGTTAGGGACCACATTTTTTATGGAGCTGTCGCTGGAGCCCTCAATGGTACAGGAGGCGATCACATCCCAGAGGGCGATGCGGTTTTTCAGCAGGAAGCTTTTTTTCTCCTCGATGGTGCCGGGGAGCGGCTCATTGAGGACTCCGGCCAGAACCTTCCAGAAGCGGTTCTGGGGGTGATGGTAAAAAAACATTCCCTCCCGGGATTTCACCGATGGAAAGGAGCCCAGGATCAGGATCCTGGACGAAGCGTCGAAAAGAGGAGGGATCGGGTGGTTTACAGCTTCCATGGCATATGCCTCCGTATGAGATGGCGGTTTTTAAGTGTCTTTGTAAAGTATGGCAAAAATAAAGGATTTTGTCAAAGAAAAGTTTAAATTTATCTTTTTTTTATTGCTATCTGGGGAAACTCAACTTATAATGGTTTCAGTATCGTATCATCATGGGGGACTATGGCTCAATCCCCCGGAGGGATACCATGTCCGGAGGACATAGTATATTGAGAAAAAGTGGAGAAAGATAGAATGGATAACAGCAATCAGAACAGAAATAACGGAAAGAGATCGGGAGGCCCTGGGATCTGGGTCATGGTGATCGTCCTGTGCATCACGCTGGCGGTGGTCAGCATGATGAACTCTGCCCTGAAAAAGAGCCAGAGCCAGGAGGTCAGCTACGATGAGTTTGTCCGGATGATCGAGAGCGGAGAGGTGGAGGCGGTCCGGGAGTCGGGCAGCCGTCTGGTGATCGTGCCAAAGAGCAGCTCCACCCAGTATTCCCGGCTGATCCAGTATTACACGGTCCGGGTCCAGGATCTGAAGCTGACGGACCGGCTTCTGGAAAGCGGAGTGCGCTTTGAGGGCGAGGATACCAGCGCCAGCTCCAGCATCATTAACTTCATCGTTGGATGGGTGCTGCCGTCGGTGCTGATGATCGGCTTACTGTATATGATGTTCAGCCGCATGGGCGGCGGAGGCGGCATCATGGGCGTTGGAAAGAGCAACGCCAAGGTCTACGTCCAGAAGGAGACCGGCGTGACCTTTGCCGATGTGGCCGGCGAGGACGAGGCCAAGGAGTCTCTGGTGGAGATCGTGGATTTCCTCCACAATCCCCAGAAGTATACGAAGATCGGCGCCAAGCTCCCCAAGGGAGCCCTTCTGGTGGGCCCTCCGGGAACGGGTAAGACGCTTCTTGCCAAGGCGGTGGCCGGGGAAGCCCAGGTGCCGTTTTATTCCCTGTCCGGTTCGGACTTTGTGGAAATGTTCGTGGGCGTGGGAGCGTCCCGTGTCCGGGACCTGTTCAAGCAGGCCCAGCAGTCGGCGCCCTGTATTATTTTCATTGACGAGATCGACGCCATCGGACGGAGCCGCGACTCCCGGTTTGGCGGAAACGATGAGAGGGAGCAGACCTTAAACCAGCTCCTTTCGGAAATGGACGGCTTTGATTCCTCCAAGGGCCTTCTGGTGATGGCGGCCACCAACCGGCCGGAGATCCTGGATCCGGCGCTTTTAAGACCGGGCCGTTTTGACCGCCGGGTCATTGTGGATAAGCCGGATCTGAAGGGCCGTGTGAATATCCTGAAGGTCCATTCCAAGGATGTGCGGCTGGATGAGACGGTGGATTTTGAAGAGATCGCCCTGGCCACCTCCGGAGCCGTCGGTGCGGACCTGGCCAATATGATGAACGAGGCGGCCATTAACGCCGTGAAGCACGGACGCCAGGCCGTATGCCAGAAGGACCTGTTTGAGGCGGTGGAGCTGGTTCTGGTGGGGAAGGAAAAGAAGGACCGGATCTTAAGTAAGGAAGAAAGACGGATCGTATCCTACCATGAGGTGGGCCACGCCCTGGTGACGGCTCTCCAGAAGGATGCGGAGCCGGTGCAGAAGATCACCATCGTCCCCAGGACCATGGGCGCTCTGGGCTATGTGATGCAGGTGCCGGAGGAAGAGAAATTTTTAAATACGAAAAAAGAGCTGGAGGCCATGCTGGTGGTATCCCTGGCCGGCCGGGCGGCGGAGGAGATCGTGTTCGACACGGTGACCACGGGAGCTGCCAACGACATTGAGCAGGCCACCAGGATCGCCAGAGCCATGGTGACCCAGTACGGAATGTCGGAGAAATTCGGCCTTATGGGCCTGGCTACCCAGGAAAACCAGTATCTGACGGGCCGCACCGTATTAAACTGCGGCGACGCCACGGCGGCGGAGATCGACGTGGAGGTGATGCGGATGCTGAAGGGCGCGTATGCGGAAGCAAAACGGCTTCTTTCGGAGAACCGGGACGCTCTGGATAAGATCGCCGATTTCCTGATCGAAAAGGAGACCATCACCGGAAAAGAGTTCATGAAGATCTTCCGCCAGGTGAAGGGGATCCCGGAGCCGGCAGAGGAGACGCGTCAGGAGAAGAGCCGTATGGGAGGCGCTCCCGTGGATCCGGCGGCCATGGAACGGCCCGAGACGTCCGGGGAAACAGCCGGGGTCATCCCGGAATCGGACAGCCGGACGCCGGCGTTCTCTGGAACGGAAGAGGGAGAGCCTGTGCCGGAGCCGGCTGAACACGTGCTGGAGGGACAGAAGGCAGAGGCCGGAGGAGCTGAAAATGAATAAACGGATCTTGTCTGGGGGACTGGCGGTATTCCTGGCCGCCGGACTCCCATGGACGGCTTCCTACGGTGCGCCTGATGCGCCGGGGGATCCGTCCTTTTCTGAACAATGGGCTTTTTATAATGACGGGACCTTTTCCATCGAAGAGGAGAAGAACCGCTATCCCGTTTATGACGATCCTTTCGGGCAGCCGTCGGCGCCCGGGGAGTGGCGCTTTGGAGAGCCGGAGCTTCTCGGGGTGCTGGTCCAGGTGGAACGGATCCGGGCAAGGGCTGGGATCGATGCCGGAATGACCGGCGCCTGGGCTGCCTATGGAGAAGGAAAAAGGGATGTGGTGGTGGCCGTCATCGATACAGGGATAGATATTTCCCATGAGGACCTGGCGGAGGCCGTCTGGGTCAATGAGGATGAGATCCCGGGAAACGGGATCGACGACGACGGCAACGGCTATGTGGACGACGTGAACGGCTGGAACTTTTACGATAACAATAACCAGATCTGCAATGGATCCGAGGACAGCCATGGGACCCATGGAGCCGGAACCATCTGTGCGGTCTCCGGCAACGGACTGGGGATCTCCGGAATGATTCCGGGAGACCGGGTAAGGATCATGCCGGTGAAGGCCCTGGGAGGCGGGGACGGTGAAGGAAACACGGCGGCTCTCATTAGGGCCATCCGCTATGCGGAGGACAATGGGGCCTCGATCTGCAATTTGAGCCTCACCTCTCCCACCAGCGACCAGGCGCTGTATTATGCCATGCGGGATTCCTCCATGCTTTTCGTGGCGGCGGCGGGAAACGACGGGAAGGATATTGATGAAGCGCCGGTCTATCCGGCCTCCTATGAGCTGGATAACGTCATCTCCGTGGCCAATTTATCCTGCGGGGGAGAGCTCCACGAAACCTCCAATTACGGCGTCCGGTCGGTGGATCTGGCGGCGCCGGGAAGCTATATCTTAAGCACAACGCCGGGAAACACGTACAGCTATATGACCGGTACCTCCATGGCGGCTCCCATGGTCACCGGGGCGGCGGCCATGGTCTGGTCCCATTTTGACGGAATCGGGGCGGCGGAGGTAAAGGAGATCCTTTTAAATTCTGTGACGCCGCTGGATTCTCTTTCCGGAAAGACAGGGACCGGAGGCATGCTGAATGTGGGAGCGGCCCTGGAATACGACCTGGGGACTCTTTCGGGAAGGCCCTTTGAAACAGGCGGGCACAGGCCGGAAAACGGCACGGCGCCCTATCTGGAGGCCCGGGTGGAGCAGACGCTGGGCGGATTGTACCTGAAACTGCGGGTCATTGATATTGACGGGGATCTGGAGGCGCTTTTTTATGCGCCGGGAGAACAGGATGCAGGCTGGTTCCGGGAAAAGACAGACTGTCAGCCCTTTACCGTCAGCGAGCGGGACATTGCCGCCTTCCGCATCGGCCAGGCGGGCGTCTATACGTTTTATGCCAGGGACAGGAAGGGAAATGATACGGCTTATACCGTAAAGATCGCAGATCTCAGGGAGGGGCCGGGGGTTCTGGCCCCGTAAAAAGAAAACCGCTGTTTCACAGAGGTGCGGCCGGGAGAGCAGGCAGCCTGTGAAGCAGCGGTTTTTTGCATAATCAGAGAACCGGAAACGCCATTGGCAGACGCAGCGGCTTTGGGGATCCGCGATTAACGGATCACATGGATCCAGCCCTGGGGCGCTTCTATGCGGCCCATCTGGATGCCGGTCAGGGTATCGTAGAGCTTCTGGGTGACCGGACCCATTTTTTCCATGCCGCTGGGCAGGCAGATCTCGTTTCCGTGATCTACGATCTTTCCGATGGGAGAGATCACAGCGGCGGTTCCGCAGAGGCCGGCCTCTGCAAATTCCTTCACTTCCTCGAAGGGAACCTCCCTTTCCTCAGCCTTTAAGCCCAGATAATGCTCGGCCACATAGAGGATGGAGCGGCGGGTGATGGACGGAAGGATGCTGTCGGACTTGGGCGTTACGACCGTGTTGTCCTTTGTAACGAAGATAAAGTTGGCGCCTCCGGTCTCCTCCACATTGGTCCTGGTGGCAGCGTCCAGATACATATTTTCATCATAGCCCTGCTGGTGGGCGTCCACGATGGCGTGGAGGCTCATGGCATAGTTTAGGCCGGCCTTTACATGGCCTGTGCCGTGAGGGGCTGCCCGGTCATAGTCGCAGACGCGGATGGTGATGGGCTTTGCGCCGCCCTTAAAGTAGGGGCCCACCGGCGTACAGAAGGTGCGGAACTGGTATTCGCTGGCCGGCTTTACGCCGATGACGGGATCTGATCCGAACATATAGGGACGGATATAGAGGGTTGCGCCGGAGCCGAAGGGCGGCACATAATCGGCGTTGGCCTCCACGACCTTTGTAACGGCCTCCACGAAGCGTTCCTTGGGGAATACGGGCATTTCCAGTCTCTTTGCAGAGTTTTCCATCCGCTCGCCGTTTAAGTCGGGGCGGAAGGTGACGATATGGCCGTCCTCGGTGGTGTAGGCTTTTAACCCCTCGAAGCAGGTCTGGGCGTACTGGAATACGCAGGCGCACTCATTTAAGAGGATCTGGTCGTCGGTGGTCAGGGCTCCCTGGTCCCAGGAGCCGTTTTTATAATTGGAAACGTATCTGTAATCGGTTTTCATATAGCCGAATCCGAGATTGGCCCAGTCGATGTTTTTTGCTGCCATAGATTTTTCCTCCGTTCCGCCGCTTTTGCCGGAAAGGCTGTTTCCGTATTTTTCTGCGGCCGGTAATTATTTTTTTTCCATTATAATGAGTTCTCCCGCAGACTTCAAGTTTTTTATGGCAAAAAGATGAAAAAAATCTATGAAAAACCGAAAAAATGTGGTATAATATAATTTTTAGTTATGACCGATATGAATCTATGGAAAGGAAGGGGAAAATGGAACGATTATTTACTGCATGGAAGCTGAAAAATCTGGAGATCCGGAACCGGATCTGCGTGCCTCCCATGGTCTGCTTTGGATGGAGCGATGAAAGCGGCATGGTGGTGGATAAGAACGTGGAGCATTACCGGGCCATGGCAAAGGGAGGGCCTGGGCTCATCATCCAGGAGGCCACCTGTGTCAGCGAAAACGGCCGTTTAAGCCGGGACCAGCTGGGGATCTGGAGCGATGCCCATGTGCCGGGGCTCAAGCGGATCGTGGAGGCGGTCCACGGGGAGGGCGTCCCGCTGCTTTTACAGATCCACCACGCCGGGGTGGTGTCTGAGACCGAGGAGCCCGTATGTCCCAGCGAGTATTCCCTGGTCTTTAAGGGAAGGGAACGCCATGGACGGGAGCTTTCTGTGGAGGAGATCCGGAAGATCGAAACGGATTTCATAGAAGCCGCCAGAAGAGCCTGTGAAGCCGGCTACGACGGCGTGGAGCTCCATGGCTGCCACAATTATCTGCTGTGCCAGTTTTTTAACCGCCGGGTGAACCGCAGAACAGATCTGTATAATGCGGAGGATATGCAGATCGTAAAAAATATCATCGACGGGATCCGGAAGGTGACGCCGCCGGAATTTGTGGTGGGGATCCGTCTGGGGGCCTTTGAGCCGGAGATCTCCGACGGCGTGGCCCATGCAAACAAGCTGGAGGCCATGGGGATCGATTTTATCAACGTATCCTATGGCTTTGATAAGGAGTCTGTGCGGGAGAAGCCGGAGGGCTATCCCTTTGCCGAGGCCATTTACGGGGCGGAACGGATCAGAGCCGCTGTGTCGGTCCCTGTTTTTGCCGTGTACGGGATCCAGAACGGGGAGACGGCGGAGGCCGTCCTCAGGCAGACCGGCGCGGATATGGTCAACATCGGCCGCGGCGTTTTAGTGAATTATAACTGGGCCAATGATGTGAAGGCGGGAAGAGATCCGGGAAAATGCCTGTACTGCAAAACGTGCATGTGGCGGTCGGATCCGGACCGGTGCGCTGGAAAGCTGCTTTTTAACAGAACGAAATAGGGGAGTCTTACGGACATGGAAAAGGAAAGAAAAAAGCTCCATTACGCCTGGTTTATCCTGGCGGGCTGCTGCATCATGCAGGGAGCCAGCCTGGGGCTGGTCAATAACTGCTCCGGGGTATTTTATTCTCCGGTATGCCAGGACCTGGGATTTGAAATGGGGAAATTTACGTTTTACCGGATGCTTTATTCCATAAGCTCGGCGCTGGTGCTGCCGTTTGTGGCTAAGAGCTTTCAGAGGCTGGATGTGCGCGCGGTCATCAGCGCGGCGGCGGTGGTGTTCGGAACCGTCAATATGGCCATGGGAACCTTCACAGAGCTGTGGCAGTGGTATGCGGCCGGTGTGCTCCAGGGGATCGCGTCCTCATTTTTATGTATGATCGCGGCTCCCATCCTGTTAAATAACTGGTTCCATAAAAAGGCGGGAATGGCCGTGGGAATCTCCGCTGCGTTTTCCGGTCTCATGGGGATGATGGGGAGCAGCGCCCTGGGCTTTATGATCCCGGCCCTGGGCTGGAGGGCCAGCTACGGAATCATCGGGGCGGCCAGCATCGTCCTGATCCTTCCGGTTTCCCTGTTCATTTTAAGGAACCGTCCGTCGGATAAGGGGATGCTCCCCTATGGGGCGGAGGAGGCTCTGGAGCCGGCAGGGGCTGTTCGGGAAGGAGCGTCCGGGCAGCCGGACGGAAAAAGGAACGGTCCGTCAGCAGCCGGCCCGGAAAAGGGGATTTCCCTGGCGGTCCTGGCAAAGCAGCCGGTCTTTTACCTGGCGCTTCTGGCCTACGCGGGAGCCCTGGCCGGTTCTTATCTGAACATGTTCCTGACCTCCTGCGGCCTGGATGCGGGCCTTCCTATGGTCACGGCGGCTATGATGACCACCCTGGCGCTTCTCGGAAACATGTCCAGCAAGCTGTTTCTTGGAAAGGCCAGCGACGTATTCGGGGCAGTCCGTACCTTTGAGCTTTCGATCCTGGTGTCGGAGATCGGCCACGCGCTCTTGTTCCTGGGACTTCCGGCCAGCGTCATGGCGGGCGCGCTCCTTTACGGGATCACACCGCCCTTGTCCTCGGTGATGGCTCCGCTGTTCTGCAAGCTGTTCTGGAAGGGCGAGGATTATGGAACGGCGTATTCCTATGTGACCATGTTCGGGACTCTGCTGGTGTCTCCCTTCAACACCTGGTTCGGGAAATTTTACGATCTTACCGGAAACTATGACCTGACGATTGCAGTCAGCGGCCTTCTTCTTCTGGCGACCCTGGCCCTGGTGTGGGCCGGAGGCCGGAGTCTGAGGACCGGGAAGCGGGCTTAGGGAGCCTCCTGGGCCAGACGGATGAAGGCGTCCATTTCCCTGGTGACCCATTTGTCCTTGTGATAGAGGATCTGGCGCCAGATACGCATATGAAAATCCTTTACCGGCAGGACGGCCAGATGTCCTGCCGGTATCTGGTTTTTAATGGAAAACTCCGGCAGGAAGGAGATCCCCGCGTTGTTTTTCAGCAGGCGGATGATAAATTCAGTGTTTCCGATCTCCAAAAACGGCTCGATCCGCAGATCCATGGACGCCAGATACCGGTCCAGAACAAACCGGTAGCTGGCGTCTTTTTCGGTTAGAAGAAAAGGCTCTGAAAGGAGCTCCTTAAGTTCCAGGGATTTCCGGCTGGCCAGAGGATGGGCGGACGAGGCCACAAAGACAATGTCCTCCGGCTCCTCCAGGACCTTGACCCAGCGGTGGTCGTAGATCTTCTGGTCCAGAAGGTACACAAAGTCGATGGCGTTGTGGTTCATCCGGTCCAGGAGCACGTCCGGGGAATCCAGGACCATGCTGACCTTTACCTTCGGGTGGGCCTTATGGAAGGCCTCCATCAGATCCGGGAAGATGGAGGCGCAGATGGATTCGATGGTCCCGATGGTCAGGGCTCCGGTCAGCTCCTGGCTTTCGGTCACCGCCGCCCGGGCGCAGGAGAGTTCCCGCATGACGGCGGCGGCATGGCCGTAAAAGACCATGCCCTGATGGGTCAGGATGGTCTGTTTTCCGATGCGGTCAAACAGGTGGATCCCCAGCTCCTGCTCCAGCTGCTTGATCTGGATGGTGACCGCTGCCTGGGAATAGCCCAGGGCCCTGGCGGCCTTTGAAAAGCTTTTTAATTGTGCCACCTGGAGAAAGGCGGCGATCTCACGTAATTCCATGGCGTTATCCTTTTCAGATCCGGGTTGAAGGTTTCTGGGGATATCATACCGGATGGGGAGGGGGAATGCAAGGGAATGATAAAAATATTTTAATGATATATTTAAAACATTAAATTTTACTTTTACCAGCTCTTATGGTATGCTGATTAAAAATACCAGGGCCAGAAAGGGATTTCCGGCTCTTTTGTTTCTTCCGCCGGGGGAGTGCGGAGCCATAAGAAGAAAGGACAGGGGTAACCATGGAAAAAACCAATGCAAAGTACAATGCCTACATAAAGATCCTGGAGGAGGAGTTAAGACCGGCTATGGGATGTACAGAGCCCATCGCTCTGGCATATGCGGCCGCCGTGGCCAGAAAGGTGCTGGGGGAGCTGCCGGATAAGGTGGTGATCGGAGCCAGCGGGAGCATCATCAAGAACGTGAAATCCGTGATCGTTCCCAATACGGATCACTTAAAGGGAATTCCGGCTGCCGCCGCCGCCGGTATCGTGGCCGGGGATCCGGACAAGGAGCTGGAGGTGATCGCCAGCGTAACGAAGGACGAGATCGCGGAAATGAAGGCGTTCCTGGAGAATACGCCCATTTCCGTGGAGCATGTGGACAACGGCTTTACATTTGAGATCCTCATTACCCTATATAAAGGCGAGGCATGGTCCCGGGTGCGGATCGTCAATTTCCACACCAACATCGTTCTCATCGAGAAAAACGGCGAGATCCTGAAGGAGGTGCCGGTGGAGGGCGAGACCAACGAGGGCCTCACAGACCGTTCCTTATTAAATATGGAAGATATCTGGGATTTTATCAACACCGTGGACGTCAATGACTTAAAGCATGTGCTGGATCCCCAGATCCGGTGCAACATGGCCATTGCAGAAGAGGGCTTAAAGGGCGATTACGGCGCAAATATCGGTTCTGTGCTTCTGGCCATGAACGGCGACGACGTCCGCACCAGAGCCAGGGCCTGGGCGGCTGCCGGCTCTGACGCCAGGATGAACGGCTGCGAGCTTCCTGTGATCATCAATTCCGGCAGCGGAAACCAGGGGATCACAGCGTCTGTTCCGGTGATCGTTTACGCAAAGGAGCTGAACGCGGGTGAGGAGAAGATGTACCGCGCGCTGGCCCTTTCCAATCTGACGACCATCCACCAGAAAACGCCCATCGGCCGTCTTTCTGCGTTCTGCGGCGCTGTCAGCGCAGGCGCGGGCGCGGGAGCCGGTATCGCCTACTTAAACGGCGGGGATTTTGAGACGGTGATCCATACGGTGGTCAATGCGGTGGCGATTATTTCCGGTATGGTCTGCGACGGAGCCAAGGCATCCTGCGCGGCCAAGATCGCGGAATCTGTGGATGCGGCTATCCTGGGCTATAATATGTATGTACACGGCCAGCAGTTCTACGGCGGCGACGGAATCGTCACCAAGGGTGTGGAGAACACCATCCAGAACGTGGGCCGGCTTGCAAAGGACGGAATGAAGAAGACCAACGAGGAGATCATCAGCATTATGATCGAGTGCTAAAAAGAATATGGATGCGGCAGGCAGCGGGGATCCCGGATACGGGCCCCGCTGTTTTCGTTTCCCGGGACAGCACGGGATAGACAGGGAACGACGTTTTGTCTATGGCCAGGATGGACAAAATCCGTGGAAGAGCAGTATACAAAAACCACAAGATCTGTTGAAAAAATATCATTCTTGTATAGCAAATGCACTATACCGAGGCTGTATGATTGTGAAAAATATGCAAAATAGCATAGGATATCCATAAAAATATTGACAAAATTGTGCAATGCTGATATCATTAATGCCATAGGAAAACGGTATTATAAAAAAGGAGGATTACAGTTTATGAAAAAGAGAAATGCAGTCAGAACGGCGGCAGCAGCTCTTGCAGCCATGATGGCTCTTACCGCATGCGGCGGTGGCGGCGGAAATGAAACGACCGCAGCGGCAGCAGCCGGCGGAGATTCTGGTACCACAGCGGCAGCAGCCGGCGGAGAGGCAGCGCCTTCCGGTTCCGGAGAGGTTGGAAAGACCGATATCACCTTTGCCATGGGCGCAGATATCGTGACTCTGGATCCGGCCGGCCAGCAGGATACGACTACCTCCGTGATCATCAAGCATGTATACAGCACGCTGCTTGATATCAGTGACGACGGCGAGCTGGTTCCCGATCTGGCTGAGAGCTATGAGCTGGTAAACGATACGGATTTCGTATTCAAGCTGAAGGAAGATGCCGTATGGTCTGACGGAACTCCGGTTACAGCCAACGACGTTAAATTTACCTTTGACCGTGCCAAGGGTATGCCGAAAACAAAGAGTAATACTTCCAAGGTAAAGGAAGTTGTTGTAGACAATGACCACCAGGTAACGATCAAATTAACAGAGCCCTACGCTCCGTTCAAGTCCATCGTTGCCAACTCCAACTTAAGCATCGTCCAGGAGGCAGCCGTGACAGCAGCCGGCGAGGCCTACGGCGATGCAGACAATGCAGTGGGCTCCGGTCCGTTTACCGTAAAGGAATGGGTTCCCAATGACCACTACACACTGGAGAAAAATGCCAACTACTGGGGCGAAGAGCCCATCACTACCTCCATCACCTGCCGTGTGATCCCCGAGGGCAGCGCCCGCGCCATTGCCTTAGAGACTGGCGAAGTGGATCTGGTATGGAACGTGGATCCCACCGACTGTTCCAACATCGAGGCCAACTCTGATGTAAAGCTTTTATCCCAGCCGTCCTCTTCCATCGAGTATCTGGGAATGAACATGACGAAAGAGCACTTTAAGGATCAGAAGGTCCGTCAGGCCATCAACTATGCCATCGACAAGCAGGCATTAGTAGATACCATCGTAGAGGGCCGCGGAACCGTTGCCAACAGCTATATAAACAATACGATCCCTGGCTGGACCGACGAGGTTGAGGCTTATCCGTACGATCCGGAAAAGGCAAAAGAGCTCATGGCTGAGGCTGGATATGCAGACGGCTTCTCCTGCCAGCTTTGGGTAAACGGCGACGTTCGTACCCGTTCCGCACAGATGATCCAGGCACAGCTGGCCGAGATCGGTATTACCGTAGATATCTCCACAATGGAGTGGGGCGCATTCCTGGATGCATTAAATGCAGGTGAGCACGAAATGTTCATCCTTGGATGGTCCAACGGTACCTTCGATGCAGACGGAAGTACATACCAGTTATTCCATTCCTCCAACCATGGAGCAACCGGAAACCGTGCATTCATGACTGACGCTACCGTGGATGAGCTGATCATGAAGGCAGCCCAGGAGAACGACGACGCACAGCGTATGGAATACTACAAAGAGCTTCAGCTCTACCTCCACGATCTGTCTCCGTGGTGCCCATTCTACTATAAGAACGATAACGTAGGCGTCCGCGCAGATTTACAGGGCTTCAAGCTCCACAAGGGCGCAAGCCATTACCTTGGCAACTGCCATTACGCAAAGTAAGCGCTGTTTCAAAGCTGAATAGAAACGTAACAGATCTCCATAGGGCAGACGCCCAATGCTTCTTGTCCCCTTCAGGCGGACAAAAAGATGCATAGCTGAACTGTTACATAAAAACAAATATGGGGAGCAGGTCCTGGACCTGCCCCCATTAAAAAAGACATAATTATCAGAAAAAAGCCGTTTAGCGGCGGAATGGAAGGTATAAATGAGCAGGTATATACTGAAACGTCTGGTAATGCTGGTTCCGGTTCTCATAGGCGTTACCTTTATGGTTTACTTTATTTTAAGCCTGTCACCAGGCGATACCGCTGCGATCATCGCAGGAGAGGGCGCAGACGCCCAGACCATTGAAGCAGTCAGAAAAGACCTGGGCCTTGATAAGCCCGTGATCGTCCAGTACGGAAAATATATGTGGAACCTTCTCCATGGTGACATGGGCGTGTCCTATTCCACAAAGCGTCCCGTATTTACGACCATCATGTCTTCTTTCCCCAATACAGCGAAGCTGGCCTTCTGGTCCATCCTGGTGGCCGTAGCCATCGCACTTCCCATCGGTATCATCAGCGCCACCAGGCAGTACAGCGTCGTGGATAACGTGGGAATGGTAGCCGCTCTTTTAGGTGTGGCGACGCCGAACTTCTGGCTGGGCTTAATGCTCATCATCATCTTCTCCCTGAACCTGGGGATCCTTCCCTCAGGCGGTATGAGCGGATGGAAGAGCTACATCATGCCTGCCATTACCCTGGGAACCGGAGATGCGGCTCTTATCTGCCGTATGACCCGTTCCTCCATGCTGGAGGTTATCCGTCAGGACTATATCCGTACAGCCAGGGCCAAAGGCGTTCCGGAAAAAACTGTGATCCGGAAGCATGCCTTAAAGAATGCCCTGATCCCCGTTGTTACCGTTATCGGCCTTCAGTTTGGTTCTCTTTTAGGCGGCGCAACGCTGACAGAGACGGTATTCGCGTGGCCGGGAGTTGGCCGTCTTGTGGTAGACTCCATTAAGAGTAAGGACGCACCCATGGTTCTGGGATGTATCGTCATGCTGACGATCACGTTCAGTGTCATCAACCTGATCGTGGACCTGCTTTATGCGTATATCGATCCGAGGATCAAAGCACAGTATAAGAAGAAATAAGGAGGCAGAGTATGGCAACGACGAACAACAGCGCCGCACAGACTGGCACAGCCACCAAGAAGCGTGGTCAGTTCAAAGAAACGTGGCGGCGTTTAAAAAAGAACAGAATGGCCATGGTAGGACTTACAGTAGTGGTCTTCCTAGTCCTGATCTCGATTTTTGCAGACGTTCTGTTTGACTATGATACGGTTGTTATCAAGCAGAATACCCAGATCCGTCTCCAGGGCCCCAGCGCAGAGCACTGGCTGGGAACCGACGAATTTGGACGTGATATCCTGGCCCGCCTGGTACACGGCTCCAGAGTATCCTTAAGCGTAGGTGTTGTGGCAGTATCCATTTCCCTGGTGCTGGGCGGAAGCCTTGGGGCGGCAGCCGGCTTCTATGGCGGCACCATCGACAACGTGATCATGCGGTTTATGGATATCCTGCTGGCAGTGCCCAGCCTTCTGCTTTCCATTACCATTGTATCCGCCCTGGGACCCAGTATCATCAACCTGATGCTGGCCATCGCCATATCGTCCCTTCCCGGCTACGCGCGTATCGTCCGAGCCTCGGTCCTTACGGTAAAGGACCAGGAGTTCGTGGAAGCGGCAAAATGTATCGGGGCCAATAACTTTGAGATCATTCTCTCACATATTATCCCCAACTGTATGGCACCCATCATCGTACAGGTATCCTTAAAGGTAGCGTCCGCGATCCTTTCCACCTCCGGATTGAGTTTCCTGGGACTGGGCGTAAAGGCGCCCACGCCGGAGTGGGGCGCAATGCTTTCCGGCGGCCGCGCATATCTGAGAAATGCGCCGCACCTGACGATTTTCCCGGGTATCGCGATCATCATCACGATTCTGTCCCTGAACCTTTTAGGCGACGGCCTGCGTGATGCACTGGATCCGAAGTTAAAGAAATAAGGGAGGACAGGAACAGTGGCTGAAAATAAAAAAGACTTGATTCTTGATATTAAGGATCTTGTGATCCATTATGAAACCGACGACGGAACCGTTGAGGCCGTAAACGGCCTGGACATCCAGCTGGAATACGGAAAAACCCTGGGACTCGTAGGAGAGACAGGCTCCGGAAAGACCACCACGGCCCTTTCCGTCCTGCGCCTGGTGCCGGACCCGCCGGGAGTCATCAAAAACGGATCCATCATTCTGGACGGCAAGGATGTTTTAAACCTGCCCCAGAAGGATCTGGAGTCCATCCGCGGAAACCTGGTATCCATGATCTTCCAGGATCCCATGACATCCTTAAACCCGGTGCTTACAGTCGGCGAGCAGATCGCCGAGGTAATCGGGCTCCATGAAAATATCAGTGAAAAAGAAGCCGCCGACAAGGCTGGCCAGATGTTAGAGGTGGTAGGGATCCCCAAGGAGCGTTACGGAGAGTATCCCCACCAGTTCTCCGGCGGAATGAAGCAGCGCGTGGTCATCGCCATGGCTCTTGCATGCAACCCGAAGCTTCTGATCGCCGACGAGCCCACCACGGCTCTGGATGTGACCATCCAGGCCCAGGTTCTGGAGACCATGAAGGAGCTGAGAGAGAAATTCGGCTCCGCCATGATCATGATCACCCACGATCTGGGGATCATCGCAGAGGTATGCGACGAGGTGTCCGTTGTATATGCCGGACAGATCGTGGAGCACGGAACCCTGGAGGATGTATTCGAGCATACACTCCATCCGTATACAGAGGGACTGTTCGGTTCCCTTCCCAATATCGAAGAGAGACGTCACCGTCTCCAGCCCATCCCGGGCCTGATGCCAGACCCCACAGATCTTCCCAAGGGCTGCTGCTTTGCTCCCCGGTGCAAATACTGCACAGAGGAATGCAAGAAAGCGCGTCCGGAGATCAAATGGACCAGCGATACCCACTATGTACGCTGCTCCAGATACGACGAGCCTGGATTTAAGATTGAAAGGAGTGTGCAGTGATGTCCGACACGATCCTGGAAGTAAAACACTTAAAGAAATATTTTAATACTCCCAAGGGAACCCTTCATGCGGTTGACGACGTCAGCTTCACACTGGAACGGGGAAAGACCCTGGGAATCGTAGGTGAGTCCGGCTGTGGAAAGTCCACCACCGGCCGTGCGATCCTCCGTCTCATTGAGCCCACCGCCGGCGAGGTGATCTTCAACGGCGAGGATGTAACAAAGAAAAATAAAGAGCAGATGCGTCTTTTAAGACGGGAAATGCAGCTGATCTTCCAGGACCCCTATGCGTCCCTGGATCCCCGTAAGACGGTCAGCGAGATCATCGGGGAGCCCTTAAAGCTGCAGAAGCTGATCCCGGATGCCAAAAAGAGAGCAGAGCGCGTACATGAGCTGATGGAGGTCGTTGGACTGGCAGACCGTCTGATCAACACCTACCCCCATGAGCTGGACGGCGGCCGCCGCCAGCGTATCGGTATCGCCCGTGCTCTGGCCATGGAGCCCAAGCTGATCATCTGTGATGAGCCCGTTTCGGCCCTGGACGTTTCCATCCAGGCCCAGATCTTAAACCTGATGCAGGATCTTCAGGAGCAGATGGGTCTGACCTATATCTTTATTACCCACGACCTGTCGGTGGTCAACCACTTTGCCAACGACATTGCCGTTATGTATCTGGGACAGCTGATCGAGAAGGCTCCGTCTGTGACCTTATTCGACAATCCGGTCCATCCGTATACCAAGGCCCTGCTGTCCGCGATTCCGGTACCCAGTCTCAGAAAGAAGAGACAGAGAGTAATGTTAAATGGTGAGATCTCCTCCCCCATCAACCCGAAGCCTGGCTGCCGGTTTGCGGTCCGCTGTCCGTATGCCACAGACCGCTGTCGGTCCGAAGAGCCCAAGCTGGTGGAAATTGAGAAGGATCACTTTGTTGCATGCCATCTGACGGAAAAATAGTGAAAGAAAGCCCTCGGCATGGTATAATGCAGAGGGCTTGTTTCCTATCCAAACAGGCAGGAACAGCCAGATGGCTGTTTTTATGCCGCAGCACTTTATTGCGTTGAACCGGAAACAGCAAAAACATTTAAAGAAGGAGATCAGAACATGAAAAAGATTGGGATCAATGACTTTACGTTCTACAACTACCCCACAGGGATCACAGCTTCCCCGGACGGAAAGCACGCTGCCATTGCGGTGGTAAATGCCAATGAGAAGGATAATGTATATGATTCCTGCCTTTGGATCCATGACACAGAGAGCAAAAAGACGAGAAAGCTCACCAGCGGGAAAAAGGAGCGCTCCTTTATCTGGCTGGATAATGAAACGCTCCTTTTCACCTCTGACAGAGAAAAGGAATATGCGAAAAAGGTAAAGGACGGAGAGGACTGGACCTGCTTTTATAAGATCAGCATTTCCGGTGGAGAGGCCCAGTTTGCCTTTGCAGTTCCGTATAAGGTGACAAAAATGCAGCTGGCCGGAACAAAGCTGGTTCTGGGCGTGAAGTATGATTACAACAAGCCGGATTTTGCCCATATGGAAGGCGAAGAGAAGGAAGAGGCCCTGAAGGCATGGAAGGACGAAAAGGACTATGAGGTCTTTGACGAGCTTCCGTTCTGGGCCAACGGACAGGGAATCGTAAATAAGAAGAGGACCCGTCTGGCTGTTTATGATATGGAGACCGGCGATGCAAAGATCGTAAGCCCGGAGTACGACAATGTAGAGGGCTTCTGGACCGAGGAGGGAGACAAGGTCCTCTTCATCTCCAGCCATTATACCGATAAGAAGGACGTATACGAGGGACTTAAGCTGTATACCATCTCCGAGGACAAGGTGGAGACACTGGTGGAGCAGGGAGATATGAGCATCGACTACGCCTGCCTTTTAAACGGCAAAGTGACCTTCTTCGCTTCCTATATGAAGGACTACGGCTTCAACGAAAACGATAAGCTGTATACAGTGGAAAACGGCAAAGTGGAGCTGCTTGCCGATTATGACGACAGCATCCACAACAGCATCTGCTGCGACTGTAAGTTTGCAGACGGCCCGGCCATTGTACACGATGATAAATACATTTATTTCCTGACCACCTTAAGAAAGAATACGGCTCTCAGAAGATTTGACGCCAACGGCAGACTGGAGACGCTCATCGACCGTCAGGGAAGCCTTCATACCTTAAGCCTCTGCGGCGATAAGATCTACTTTACCGGTATGCGTGAAATGGGACTGACCGAGTGCTACTGCTTTGACGGAAAGAACGAGGAAAAGCTGACCTCCTTCAACGACGAGATCATGGCAGAGCGTTCTGTCCTTCCGGTGGAAGAATTCACCTTTACATACAAGGGACTGGAGCTGGACGGCTATGTGATCAAGCCGCTGGACTACGATCCCAATAAGACGTATCCGGGTATCCTGACTATCCATGGCGGCCCCAGAGCCACCTTTGCGCCCACCTTCTTCCATGAGAACCAGGTATTTGCCAATGCCGGCTACTTCGTATTCTATACGAACCCCCTGGGAAGCGACGGCCGCGGCAATGACTTCGCAGACCTGTCCGGAAGACATGGCAGCATTGACTTTGAGCATTGCATGGCCGTGACCGATGAGGTGCTGAAACGGTATCCGCAGATCGATGAGAAGCGCCTGGGAGTGATGGGCGGAAGCTACGGCGGATTTATGACCAACTGGGTGGTAGGAAACACCACGAGATTCGCAGCAGCCGCTTCCCAGAGAAGCATTTCCAACTGGGTTTCCAAGTGTATGACCACGGATATCGGATACTATTTCAACATGGACCAGATCAAGGCAGATCCGTGGGGAAATCCGGAGAAGATGTGGTCCCACTCTCCGTTAAAATACGCCAACATGGCCAAGACGCCCACTCTGTTCATCCAGTCGGATGAGGACTACCGCTGCTGGATGGGAGACGCCATCCAGATGTTCTCCGCTCTTAAGTATTTCGGGGTGGATGCAAGACTGTGCCTGTTCCACGGGGAAAACCATGAGCTGTCCAGATCCGGAAAGCCCACCCACAGGATCCGCAGGATGCAGGAGATGATGGACTGGTTTGACAAATATCTGAATTAATATGGGGAAACTCCGGTGCTGCCGGGAGCCGCGTCCTCAGGGGAATCTGGGCGCGGGATCCTTCCGGCGGCACCGTGGGGTATAATAAAAAGGGAGGTTCTACAAAAATGAAGAAGAACAGATGGATGGCAATGGCCGCACTGGCGGCAGCCGCAGCACTGACGCTGAGCGCCTGCGGAGGCTCCGGAGAAGGCGGAAGCACCCAGGCAGCCGCATCCGCAGACGCAGGGGATGCAGACGCAGCAGCCCCCACAGGAACAGGGGAAGGTTCCGGAGAAGTGGGGAAAAGCGATATTGTGATCGCTGGAAAATCGGATATCAAGACCCTGGATCCCATGGGGACCAACGATACCACGTCCTCCGTTGCCCACCGGCACATTTACAGCCGCCTCATTGAGATCAATGAAAATTCTGAGATCGTAGGCGACCTGGCAGAAAGCTGGGAGCAGACCTCGGATACAGAATGGAAATTTAAGATCCATGAGGGCGTCAAGTTCCACGACGGCACAGAATGTACCGCCAATGATGTAAAATTCAGCCTGGAGAGGGCCAAGGAAATGCCCCGTGTCAAGCAGTATGTGGAGCAGATCGAGAGCATTACTGTGGAGGATGATTATAACCTGACATTCCATCTGGCAGAGCCCTATGCGCCGCTGCTGGCCGCTTTAAGCCATACCGGTACCAGTATCGTTCCGGAGGCTGCGGTGACCGCCCAGGGCGATGCATTCTGGGAGAACCCCATTGGCACAGGCCCCATGCAGTTTGTGGAGTGGGTGCCCAACGACCATTACAGCTTAAAACGGTTTGACGATTATTTCAAGGGACCTGGAAAGACCACCAGCCTGACCTTAAGGATCATGCCCGAGGGCGGAGCCAGGACCATTGCCCTGGAGACAGGTGAGATCGATATGTCCATTTCCGTGGACGCCACAGACGTGCAGAACGTTAAGGCCAACGATGAGCTTCTGGCTCTGGAAAAGACCTCCATTTCTGTGGAGTATCTGGCCATGAACTGTGAAAAAGAGCCCTTTAACGATCCGAAGGTGCGCCAGGCCATCAACTATACCTTAAACCAGCAGGAGATCATCGATGTGGTCCTGGAGGGCAGAGGCCAGGTGGCCAACAGCGTCATGAACGTCAATATCCCGGGATACAGCGAGGAAGTGACCGGATATCCCCAGGATCTGGAGAAGGCCAAGGCCCTGATGGCAGAGGCCGGTTATCCGGACGGCTTTAAGACCACACTGTTTGCCTCCGGCGACGTGAGAAACCGTGAGGCCCAGATCATCCAGGCCCAGCTTCTGGAGATCGGCGTTGAGGTGGATATCCAGCTCTATGAGTGGGGCGCATTCTTAGACGCCATCAATAAGGGCGAGCACGACATGTTCATCAGCAGCTGGTCCAACGCCACCATGGACCCGGATGCCAGCATTTTCCCGCTGTTCCATTCCAAGAACTTCGGAGCCACCGGAAACCGTGCGTTTTACAGTGATCCGGAGGTGGATACACTGATCGAGCAGGCCCAGAGAGAATCAGACCATGCAAAGCGTATGGAGCTTTATAAGGAGATCCAGCAGAAGATCAATGACGACGCACCGTGGGCATGTCTGTTCTACGGAACGACCTGTACAGGGATCCGGGCTGACTTAAAGGGCTTCGTGCTCCATCCGTCGGCTGCCAACCATTACGAGAATCTGCACTACGAAAAATAAAAACTGCAAACCGGTAAACATGCAGGCTTTCCGGCGGAAACGCTGCGGAGGCCTGCTTTTTTGCTTCATACAAATGGGGAGGAACCAATATGAGAACAGAGATCCGAGATTTCATTGACCAGGAGGCGCCATCCGGGCTCCAGCTGTCTCCGGACGGCCGTTTCGGGGCCTTTATCGTGACCAAGCCGGACCTGGAGGAAAACTGCTACCATTCCTGGATCCAGGTGGCGGATGTGGAAAACGGAAGCGTCTGGACACTGACCAGTGGAAAAAAGGAGAAGAGCTTTGCCTGGGAGGACGGGGAGCACCTTTTCTTTGTGGGAAACAGGGAAAAGGACAGAAAAGGAGAGTCTCTGCTTTACCGGATCCCGGTTTCCGGCGGAGAGGCCGAGCTTTGGGGCACGCTCCCGAAGGGAACCAGAAAGATCCGGTGCCAGAACGGCGTTCTCTACTGCCTGGTCCATGAGCACTATTATGAGAAGGAAGAGGATTATGAGGTCTTTGACGAGATCCCCTTCTGGAGCAACGGCGCGGGGATCGTCAATAAGGTCCGGGACCGGCTGTACCGGTATGATCTTAAGACCGGAGAGGCCAGGGCCCTGTCGCCGGAATACGGCCAGGTGGAGGCCTTCTGGGCGGAGAATGGGACCGTATTTTTCACCTGCAATATCTACACTGGGAAGAAGCTTCCCCAGAACGGCCTTTATGAGTATGTGGAGGAAACGGATACCGTGATCCGCCATCTGGACCAGGGGATGTTTTCCATCAGCTACGCCTGCCGGAGGAACGGCCGGGTGGAATTCTTAGGCTCCGATATGAAGCGGTTCGGCTATAATGAAAATCCGGATCTGTATGTGCTGGAGGACGGAGCTCCCAGACGGCTGGCCCATTACGATTACAGCATTAAGGAGGGCATGTGCCGGGACGGGAGGATCTATGTGAACAGCACCGTGGGAACCGACGTGGTCCTGCGCTGCTTTGACATGGATGGAAATGCAGCCACTGTGACGGATCGCCCGGGGACGGTGGAGTCCTTTGATATCTGCGGCGGCAGGATCCTGTTCACCGGCATGAGGGACCAGGGGCTTTCAGAGGTATACTGTCTGGAAAACGGGAAGGAAACGTGCTTAACGGACTTTACGGCCCGGTGCTTAAAGGAAAAAGAGGTCAGCCCCATCCGTCATTTTACCTTTACCCATGAGGGGCTGGAGCTGGACGGCTTCGTGATCCTGCCGGTGGGCTTCGACCCGTCTGATACGGAGAAAACGTATCCGGGCATCCTGACCATCCACGGCGGCCCCAAGGCCATCTACGGGGCCACATACAGCCATGAATTCCAGGTCTATGCGTCCCGGGGATATTTTGTATTCTTTATGAACCCCACGGGCAGCGACGGCCGGGGCAATGCATTCGCGGACATTGTGGCAAAGCAGGGCTCCATCGATTATGAGCAGCTCATGGCCTTCACCGACGAGGTATTAAGACAGTATCCGGCCCTGGACGGAGACCGGCTGGGCGTCATGGGGATCAGCTACGGTGGCTTTATGACCAACTGGATCATCGGCCATACGGACCGGTTCAAGGCGGCTGTGCCCCAGTGCTGCATCGCCAACTGGATCACCAAGACCAATACCACCGACATCGGCTATGCGTTCAATACCACCCAGCTGGGCGGGGACGTATGGGAAAATTATGATAAGATGTGGGAGCTTTCGCCCTTAAAGTATGCGGATAAGATAAAGACGCCGTCCCTGATCATCCAGTGCGATGAGGACTACCGCTGCTGGGTAGCAGAGGGAGTCCAGATGTTTTCCGCACTGAAGTATCATGGGGTCCCGGCAAGACTGCTTATGATCCACGGGGAGCACCACAGCGTTTCCAGGCTCGGAAAGCCCAAAAAGAGGGTGCGCCGCTTAAATGAGATCGTAAGCTGGCTGGATACGTACTTAAAATAATCCCTGGATCAGGATCACCAGGATCAGCGCCGGGAGGATAAAGCGGAAGTAATTTTTTACCAGCTTTCCTCCCGGCATTTTCATGCCCTCGCCCTTGTTGGCCTCGGCCAGGTAGTTGTCAAAGTTCCAGCCCCATTTGGTGACGCAGAACAGCAGATATACCAGGGAGCCCAGGGGCAGCAGCAGGTTGCTTACCAGGAAGTCCTCGGTGTCTAGCACGTCCCGTCCGCCGATCAGGTGAAGGTCGCTCCAGACATTGTAGCCCAGCACGCAGGGAAGGCTCAATACCAGAATGAGGACACAGTTGACGAGGACCGCTTTCTTTCTGTCCCAGCCGAAGTTGTCGATGCAGCTGGCCAGCAGGTTTTCAAATACGGCGATGACCGTGGAGAAGCTGGCGAAGGTCATGAACAGGAAGAACAGGGATCCCCACACCCGTCCGCCGGCCATATTGGCAAATATGTTGGGCAGGGTAATGAAGATCAGCTGGGGGCCGGAGTCCGGCTGTACGCCGAAGGAGAAGCAGGCCGGGAAGATAATGAGTCCTGCGGACAGGGCTACAAAGGTGTCCAGGATACAGATGCTGACGGATTCGCCGGCCAGGGTCCGTTTTTCCTCCATGTAGCTTCCGAAGATCTCCATGGCCCCGATTCCAAGGCTTAAGGTAAAGAAGGCCTGGTTCATGGCCGCAGTGATGACGTTGGTAAGACCCACCTGGGCCGCGCGCTCAAAATCCGGGAGAAGATAGAAGGCCAGGCCCTCCTTTGCTCCGGGCAGCAGGATACTGTGGACAGCCAGGACGAGGATCAGGATGAGCAGGCAGCTCATCATCCATTTGGTGATCCGCTCCAGGCCGTTTCTGAGGCCCAGGCTGCAGATCAGAAAGCCTGCGATGACGGTGAGGGCCATCCAGAGTCCCATCTCCATGGGATCGGCCAGCAGAGAGCCGAATACGCCGGAAACGGCTTCTGTGTCAAGACCGTCAAAGGCTCCGGTGAGGAATTTAAAAAAGTAGCTGATCATCCAGCCGGAAACCGTGGTATAGTACATCATTAAAAGATAGCAGCCCAGCATACAGAACCAGCCGTGGATATGCCATCTGCTTCCGGGCTTTTCCAGGGCCTTATAGCCGTTTACGGCACTTTTTCTGCTGGCACGGCCCACCGCCAGCTCCATGGTCAGTACGGGGACGCCCATACACAGCAGGAATAAAAGATAGAACAGCACAAATACGCTGCCTCCGTTTTCTCCGGCCACATATGGGAAACGCCATACGTTTCCGATACCGATGGCACAGCCGGCGCTGACCAGAATAAAGCCAAGCCGGGAGCCAAAACTTTCACGTTTCATGATTCATTCCCCCTTAATCGCTTTTTGTATGATAACGTGCGTTACTATGATAGTAAAGAAAACGAAAAAATGCAACGATAATTGCCGCATTTGTCGGAAATGCTGGTTTTTTTGCGTTATTTCTATGTTTATTTAGCTGGTTCGTGGTTGTAATTCATTGGGAATGTTGCTATAATGAGTGGCTGTTTGAGAGAAGAGGTAAGAAAGGGAAAGGTGGTTTAGAGTGAGTGAGATGATCCCGCTGTGGCTCTGCATTCCGTTTGCAGGCCTTTTGTTATGTATTGCTGTGCTTCCGCTTATAAAGCCCCATTGGTGGGAGGAGCACCAGCCCCATGCGGTGGCCTTCTGGTCTCTGCTGTTTGTGGTGCCGTTTGCCCTGATGTACGGGGGATTCCGGGCGTCGGAAACGGTGCTGGAGTGTATCATCAATGATTATCTGACGTTTATCGTCCTGCTGTTCGGCCTGTTCTGCGTATCCGGCAACATTACCATGTCCGGTGACCTGGCGGGCTCTCCCAGGATCAATGTGGGCCTCCTGGCGCTGGGAACCATCCTTTCCAGCTGGATCGGGACCACGGGAGCCAGCATGCTGATGATCCGTCCGATCATTAAGATGAATGCGTGGAGGAAGCACAGAAGGCACATCATCGTGTTCTTTATCTTCCTGGTGTCCAACATGGGCGGCTGTCTGACGCCCATCGGGGATCCGCCGCTTCTGATGGGCTTCATGCGCGGCGTGCCGTTTTTCTGGAGCCTTCATCTGATGCCTGTCCTGCTTTTTAATATGGTTTTGCTTCTGTTTGTTTTCTACTGGATCGACCGGAGGGCCTACCGGATCGATATTGCAAAGGGCTTAAAGCCGGATATCAGCAAGCCCGGTACGGAGATAAAGATCCGCGGAGCCCACAATATGATCTTTATTGTGATGATCGTGGCGGCTGTGATCTTAAGCGGAACGCTTCCCAGCCTTCCCATCTTCCAGGATGCGGAAGGGAAGGTACGGGGCATCCATATTCTGGGGGAGGTCGTTTTAAGCTATCCGGCGGTCATCGAGATCGCCATTATCCTGCTGGCGGCCTTTTTATCCTTTAAGACCACGGATGCGTCCATCCGCCGGGAGAACCACTTTACCTGGAGCGCCATTAAAGAGGTAGCGGTGCTGTTTGTGGGGATTTTCATTACCATGCAGCCGGCGTTAATGCTGTTAAAGGCCAGCGGGCCGAAGCTGGGGATCACGGATCCCTTCCAGATGTTCTGGGCCACGGGGCTTCTGTCCAGCTTCCTGGATAATACGCCCACCTATCTGGTGTTCTTAACGACGGCCGGTTCCCTGGGTTTTGCCGGCGGCATGATGACGGCCCTGGGCTCTGTTCCCATTAAAATGCTGGAGGCCATCTCCGCGGGAGCCGTGTTCATGGGAGCCAATACATATATCGGAAATGCGCCCAACTTTATGGTCAAATCCATTGCGGATGAAAACGGTATCCGGATGCCGTCCTTTTTCGGCTACCTGGTCTGGTCCTTCGGGATCCTGACGCCGGTGTTTATCCTGAATACGCTGTTATTCTTTTTATAGGAAGGGGGAGGAATCATGTCAATGAACCGAGAAGAGATCAAGGAACTGGCAGAGCATATTTACGACCTGGATGCGGAAGTCTATATCCACCTGGGATCCTCCCTGGGACGCGTGTTCAACCGGGACAGGGAGCGGTGTGTCAATGAGCTGACAGAGCTTTTGATGACCCGGCCCCAGGGCCATGTGGTGCGGAGCGAGCTGGCGCTGATCGCCAATATGGCCAGGACCCTGGAGGACAAGGAGGAGCGGAAGCTCTGTATGTCCGAGTACGACAGGATCTTAAAGGAGGTTATGAGCCTTCCCACCAGCTTTGCCCATGGAGACGTGCTGGATCCGGATCTGGCGGAGCTAAACGCATTTAATCTGAAGGAACGGTTTTCAGACCAGGATCATCTGATCGTATGCATCAGCTGGACGTACGGCAGCGGCGGCAACGAGGTTGGCTTCCGGCTTTCGGATAAACTGAAGATCAGCTATTACGACGCGGAGATTTTCGAGGCCGTTTTAAAGCGTCTGGAGGCGGAAAAGGATTCCTTCCACGATACGGCCGGATACAGCAGTGAGGTAAAGGACGAGATCAGCCAGAGCCCGGCCAGCGCCTTCGTGCCTGTGAAGAAGATGACCCTGAAGCAGCGGTTCCGAGAGTTCAGCCGCTACCATGGACTTTCCAAGCGGGACGCGGTATTTTTCAACCAGAGCGACCTGCTCTGCGATATGGCAAAGAAGGAGGACTTTATCATCATGGGCCGCTGCGGCGACGCCATTATGACCAACAATAAGATCCCCCACATCAGCATTTATATTACGGCCCCCTTTGAGCAGAGGGTGCGCCGGGCGGTGGAGGTCAACAGTGGGCTGGATGAGCGGAAGGCCAGAAGGCTCCTTCACCATCTGGACCGGAGGCATTCCCGGTACTATAACTTCTATACCGGAAGAAAATGGGGGCATGCCAATAACTATGACCTCTGCATCAACACCGCCAGCTATGGAATCGACGGTACCGTGGATTTTATCCTGAAAATGATCGATAGAGGAATACAATAGAAGCCAGCTGCGCGTTCTGCCCGCCCCGTCCTTTGGACGGGGCTTTTTTGCGTTCTGGGGGCGATCCTTTATCCTGGCTTAAACATTTCCCTGGCCCCGCAGCCGTTTTAGGACCGCTGCTGGGCACAAAATGGACTTTTTTTCTGCTATGCCCAAAATTCCAGTGTTTTTTGGACATACACGAAGAAAAACGCAGTATATGCCCAATCCGTAGGAAAAATCCAGTGAAATCCCAGGATTTTCCTGTGATCCTTGGGCACTGTGGAAAAAAACGTACATTTTCGCCCAATATTTTTGCAGATACGAGTAGGGGGAATATGGAAGAGGGAAGAGGAGGACAGGCCGGGAAGCCTGTGCTTTTGCACGGGGTTGATGATATGGATGGGGAAAGGGAAAACCAGCCGGTTTCCGGGAGTTCCAAAACGCGGCCCGTCCAGGAAAAACAGAACGAATGGCCAGACCTTTCCGTCCGCGTTCTTTTTTATAGGAAATACTGCCGCACCAGGGCTTCGGCCGTTTCTGTGCTCAGGGGATGTTCCTGGGTTTCGTAGGTGGTGATAAGCTGGATCGAAGGGATGATCTGAAAGGAAGTGTACAGCTGGAGCTTTGAGAAGGTACGGGAAGCGTAGGACGGCTGATCCATCATGCCGAAATGCTCCCAGTAATACGTTTTTCCGCTGGAGGGGTCGCGGATGGTAAAATCCGGGTAGATCACAGTCTTTCCCAAAGTGAGGGCGCACTCATACCGGAAGGGGATCCGGCTGGTATACAGCGCCATGTCGATGATCGCCTCAGACTTGGACCGGACCAGATGGCCGGAGGCGCATTTATGGATCCGCTGCTCTGGAAACAGGGGATTCTGGTCATAGGGGGCCGCTGCCCACCGGGCCAGCTCCGGGGACAAAGGGGTAAAATAGGGAGCGAGAAGAGGTTGGTAAGCGGGATTTTCAAGGAAAGCCTGTACAGCCTGTTCAGCGGCCTGGCTTTTCCGGGCAAGATAAGAGTCAAGAAAGGAACGTCTGGCCTGGAGGGACTTCAATAGAAGGGAAAGATACTTTCTGGCAGCCAGTTTTTCGGCCAGGGGACGGGCGCTTTTGGGGAGATAGGAAAGACCGTCCCCGCTGTTCCAGTACCATTTCCAGTAATTTCCATTACGGGAACAGATAAGGCTGCCGTCCGGAAGAGCCTGGAGGCGGCGTTTCACATCTGCGATCTCAAGCTCCAGCTTTTTTAATGCATCGTTTATTTTATCCATAATTTGAAACCTCCGGATGAAAGGATGATAGAAATGACGGAAGGAATGGTCCGTGATCCCGGGAGCTTCCGCCGCAGGCGCGGGGCTCCGGGGAACGCATATAGACAGAAAGGCCGGATGAGGGGCTGCGGCTTCCGGGAAGTCCGTCCTGGGGCGGACGGCCGGAACAGGGACCGCAGAGCCGGATGCCTTCCCTGGCCTATGGGCCTATGGCCGGATGGACGTCTCCTGATAAATCTCATGGAACATCTTCGCCAGGGCCATGGTGGCCTTGGAGCGGTATTCGCCGGCAGGATAGGCCAGGGAAAGATCCAGAAAGAGCCCCTCCCGGCCCACGGACAGATATTCCACACCGGGAGCCTCCACCATACAGGAATGATAGGTAAAGGAAAGGGCAATGCCCTCTCGGGCCATGGCGGCGGCGAAGGGGGCGGTAATGTTGGTATTCTGGGCCAGAGGCTCCAGGTGCAGGTCCTCAAATGCCTTCCGGATCATGGAGCCCAGGATGGTCTTTGGAGGCCCCAGAATGCACTCGAACCGGGCTGCGTCCCTGAGATCGACCCAGCTTTTTCCGTCCTCCTCCCGGTGGACAAGCTCCATGATGGGATGGTCCGAAACGGCCACCATATAGATCTCATCCCGGGTGAGAAAATCCAGCTGCTTGTGGAGCCGGGGGCTGGGGAGGGCCAGAAGCGCCATGTCCAGAAGGCCCTCCAGGATCATTTCCTCCAGGTACATGCTGTCCTTTTCGGTGATCTCCACATGGATCTTCGGATACCGGTCCCGGAACCGCTTCAGCACAGGAGGCAGCAGATAGGTGCCCCGGAAGGTGCTGATGCCCAGCTCGATACGGCCGCCGGAAAGCTCCTCAATGTCCCACAGCTCACTCTGGGCCCGGTGGTACTGGAGGAGGATCTGGCGGGCATGGTTTAAAAAGACCGAGCCGGAGGCCGTGGGACGCACGCCCCGGGAGGTCCGCATAAACAGGGGCGCTCCCAGCTCCGCCTCATAAAGCTGGAGAAACTGGCTCAGGCTGGACTGGGCCATATAAAGCTTTTCGGCCGCCCGGGAAATACTGCCCTCGTCGGCGATGGTTACAATATAATTCAGTTCTTTCAGATTCATAGGACTCCTTTTGCTGCGGGCTCTCCGGAGCCTCTGCCGGGTTCCTGTGCCGGCCGGAAGGACTGGACCGGAGCAGGGATTTGCCATCGGTTTTTCCGATATATACTATTCAATATTTTGGGTTTCTGCGATCATAAGAATAGTATAAGATAAATATTGACAGAAAGCAATTCCATTATGAATGGAATGATGAACGAATTGCACAAACAAAAAGATTGGAAGGGGAAACGGAAATGAGCAAAGTGTCAATGAAAGGCGTCATCGACATGCATGTGCATACGAATCCGGATTTAAGGCTTCGTGCATATGATGATTTTGAGATGATGGAGGCCGGGATCCGCGTGGGCGCGCGGGCCATTGTTTTAAAGACCCACCAGGGAACCACCATGGACCGGGCGTACCTCTGCAACCGCCACAACGAGATCGTCCATGGAAAGACCAACAATTTTACCATGTTCGGCAGCATTACCTTAAATAAGGTGGTGGGAGGAATCAATCCCAAGGCTGTGGACGTGGCGCTGAAGCTGGGAGCAAAGGTCGTGTGGCTTCCGACCCAGTCAGCCAGGAACCATATGGTGAAAAACAATCTGGATCCGGCAGGCTGTGTGGATGTGGTGAGAGACGGAGCGGTGGTTCCGGAGCTGAACGATGTATTCGGCCTGATCCGGGATCACAACGCAGTTCTGGGGACCGCCCATGTGTCACCGGAGGAAGCCTTCATCGTAGTGGAGGCAGCCCGGAACGCAGGAGTTAAGAACATTGTGGTCACCCATCCCGAGTGGTGGATCGTGGACATGAGCGTGGAGGACCAGGTGCGGATCGTAAAGGATTACGATGTGATCCTGGAACGCTGCTACGCCCAGAACATGGGAGGCGGAAAGTATAAGAGCAATCTTCCGTCCAATGTGGAGATCATCAAAGAGGTGGGCTACCAGAACGTGATGGTGGACACCGACGGCGGACAGACGGAAAATCCCCACTGGGAGCTGGCCATGGAGGAGTATATGCAGTATCTGGTGGATCACGGGATCCCGGAGGAGCATGTATACCATATGACCCGTACCATTCCGTCCCGTCTGCTGGGACTGGAGGATTAAAACGCATATTTTAAGGAGGAAAATGATATGATCAGCGTTGTTCTTGTGGCATCCATAGCCCTGGCAGTCGTGCTGGGTTACAAGACAAAGATCAATACGGGATTTTTCTGCATCACATTCGCATACCTCATCGGATGCTTTGCACTGGGCATGAAGACGAAGGAGCTGATCGCCTGCTGGCCCACCAGCACCATGTTCGTCATTCTTTCCGTATCCCTGTTTTACAATTTTGCAGCCATCAACGGAACCCTTGAAAAAATGTCCTCTGCCCTGCTTTACGCATGCAGGAGCTTTCCGGGACTTCTTCCCTTTGCCCTTTTCTTCGTGGCAGTGATCCTCTCTGTCATGGGAGCGGCATACTTTACCGTACTGGCGTTCCTGGCCCCCATCACCTTAGTGATCTGCGACGAGGCCAAAATGGACAAGCTCACCGGAGCCGTGGCCATCAACTGCGGAGCCCTGGCCGGAGGAAACTTCCCCACAGCGGCTCTGGGCGTTGTGTTCCGCGGCCTGATGGAAACTGCCTATGAGGCAGAACCGGCTCTTACGGCGCCCGATTCCTTCAGCGAGGAGTTTAAGATCTTCGGCTTTGCCATCGTATTCTCTCTGATCCTCATTGCCATTTTCCGCTACGGCTTCAAGGCCAACCGGAACATCGGAAAGGGAATCACCTTTAAAAAGCCGGAGCCCTTTGATAAAAAGCAGAAAATGACCCTGAACCTGATGCTGCTCATGATGGCAGTGGTACTGGTATTCCCCTTATTAAAGTTGGTGATGCCGGGCAATTCGGTGATCGCAGCCATCAGCAGTAAGATCGACGTGGGCCTGGTGGCCATCTGCTTCACTGTGATCGCGCTTTTGATGAACCTGGCTCCCCAGAAGGAGGTCATCGCCCGCGTACCGTGGAATACCATCATCATGATCGCCGGAGCAGGCATGCTGATCGCCGTAGCCGTTAAGGCAGGCACCATCGACGCCCTGTCCGCATGGATCGGCTCCAACGTACCGGTGGCTCTGGTTCCCATTGCCTTCAGCCTGGTGGCAGCGTTCATGAGCTTCTTCAGCTCCACCACAGGCGTGGTTGCCCCGGCTCTGTTCCCGTTGATCCCGGCTCTGGCCGTGTCCACAGGACTGAATCCGGCTGTGCTTTTCGCCTGCACAGTCCTGGGCGCACAGTCCAGCGCCATCAGCCCGTTCTCTTCCGGCGGCAGCCTGATCCTTGGCTCCTGCGGAAATGAGGAGGAGAGGAACGCCCTGTTCAACCGTCTGTTATTTGTGGCCGTACCCATCAGCGTGATCAGCTGTGCGGTTTATAACGTGATCGTAGCCATGGTTCTTTAATAAAGGAGGAATATGGAAATGGAAAAAATTCAGATGAAGACTCCCCTGGTGGAGATGGACGGAGATGAGATGACCAGGATCCTCTGGCAGTACATCAAGGATGATCTTCTTACGCCTTTTATCGACTTAAATACGGAATACTACGATCTGGGACTGGAATACCGGGACCAGACCAATGACCAGGTAACCGTGGATGCGGCGGAGGCCACAAAGAAGTACGGCGTTGCCGTAAAATGCGCCACCATCACCGCCAACGCAGCCCGCGTAAAGGAATATAACCTGAAGGAGATGTGGAAGAGCCCCAACGGCACCATCCGCGCCATCTTAGACGGCACCGTATTCCGCTGTCCCATTGTGGTCAAGGGAATCGAGCCCTGTGTGAAGAACTGGAAAAAGCCCATCACCCTGGCAAGACACGCCTACGGCGATGTATATAAAAATGCAGAGCTCAGGATCCCCGGCGCAGGAGAGGTGAAGCTGGTGTATACGCCGGCAGACGGCTCTCCGGAGGAGATGATTTCCGTTCATGCCTTTGAGGGACCGGGCGTGGTCCAGGGGCAGTATAATCTGGACGATTCCATTGAAAATTTTGCAAAGAGCTGCTTTGAGTACGCTCTGGAGACAAAGCAGGATCTGTGGTTTGCCACAAAGGATACGGTCTCCAAGAAGTACGATCACCGGTTCAAGGATATTTTTGCAGAGATCTACGAGGCTTCCTATAAAGAAAGGTTCAAGGCTGCGGGCATTGAATACTTCTACACCCTCATCGACGATGCCGTTGCCCGGGTCATGAAGGCGGAGGGCGGCTTCATCTGGGCCTGCAAGAATTACGACGGCGACGTTATGAGCGACATGGTTTCCTCTGCCTTCGGCTCCCTGGCCATGATGACCTCGGTGCTGGTATCCCCCAACGGATATTATGAGTATGAGGCGGCCCATGGAACCGTACAGCGTCACTATTATAAGCACTTAAAGGGTGAGGAGACCTCCACCAACTCGGTGGCCACCATCTTCGCCTGGTCCGGAGCGCTGAGAAAGCGGGGCGAGCTGGACGGAAACCAGGAGCTGGCAGCCTTTGCAGATAAGCTGGAAAAGGCCACCATCGACACCATTGAAAGCGGGAAGATGACGAAGGACCTGGCTCTCATTACCACCCTTCCCAGCCCCACCGTATTAAACAGCAGGGATTTCATCCTGGCTATCCGGAAAAATCTGGAGGCTATGCTGTAACAGACGCCATTCCCCAATTTTGGATACATACCTTATATACCCCAAATACCTCAACAGGAAACTCTCCCGTGCGGCCATGTGCTGCGGGGGAGTTTTCTGCATGCAGAAGAATAAAAACAAAATATATTGACAATTTATGGATGCATGGATATAATGGTACAAAATTGCCGCCGGAAGCGGAGAGGGAGGAAGCGCAATGAAAAGAAATGGACGTGTCAGCTTAAGGCCCTGGACTATGGAGGATAAGGAGGTCCTGGCAAAGCTCTGCAATGGCGTGGACCGGTCTTATGTGAGGAACCGCCTGCCGTTCCCATACACAGAAAAGGATGCAGAATGGTGGATCGGGATGACCCTGGACCGTGACGGGAGGGACGGGGTGTTCCGGGCCGTCTGCCTGGACGGAGCGGTCGTTGGAAATATTTCGGTGGAGCAGGGAACGGACGTTTACCGCTGCGGCGCGGAGATCGGATATATGTTGGACCGGAGCGTCTGGTCCCGGGGGATCATGACGGAGGCAGCGGGACTCATATGCGAAGAGGCATGGAGGAGCCTGGATATCCTCCGGATCACCGGACGGGTCTATGAGCCCAACCAGGCATCCAGGCGGGTCCTGGAAAAGAACGGCTTTGAGCTGGAGGGGCTTTTAAAGCAGGCGGTGGATAAAAACGGGAACATCTATGACCTGTGCATTTACGGGAAGCAGAAGCCATAAAGAGAACGGATCCGGGACAGAGGACCGGACAGACAGCGTTCCTGGACAGAAAAAGGAGGCGTGTTCTACGCCTCCTCATCGCTCCGGCCGGACCTGGCCTCCTCCAGATAGTTATACAGCGTGTACTTGGAGATCTGAAACGTCTCGCAGAGGAGAACGCTGGTCTTTGAGATCTTGAACACGCCCTTCTGATCCAGGTAGTCCAGGGCTTTAATTTTTTCTTCTTTATTCATCAGGGACATGGGCTTGCCCACCAGGGATTCGGCCTGGTTCATATAATACTGGAGGATATCGTCTACGTTCTTTGTGGCCAGGGCGTCCATATCGGTGGCCGGAGGCGTGTGGATATCGGTGGCCGGGTGCTGGATAAAGGTCTGGAGGGCGTTCTGTGCGATCAGAAGCTGGGACACATCCAGGTTGACGCAGACAGAGCCGATGATCTTCCCGTTTTCATCGGGGATTAGTGTCGTAAAGGATTTAAAAAAACGGTCCCTGGGCCCGTTGGAAAAGGTCTGGATACTGTCCTTTAAGGGCTCGATGCTCTTTCCGAACTGGGTGATCATACCGCCCTTGGGAGAACCGCCTACATGGCGGCCGCTTAAGTCTGCGTTCAGCGCATACACGATGGTATGGTCGTAGCCCTTCCGGTAGTCATGAATGAGGATCTCGCTGTCCTCACCAAGAAATTTCTGGAGGCCCTCCAGAAAACGGATCAAAAAGTCAAAGTCCAGGTAGTGTCCTATTTCCACAATGTTCCCCTTTCGGTGCTGGTTCAGATTTGTCCGCCCAATGCGGACATCATATCTATTATAATTCCGCGGAGGCCATTTGTCAAATTCCAGAGAAAGCCGAGGGCTGTTCTGATACCGGATACAGGGTGATGATGTCCATGACATCCCGGGCCCACGGTTCCTGGCCGGAGAAGCCGCACTGCACCGTTTCCCCGTCAGAATAAAGGGTCAGGTCTCCATAAAAATTATTCACATGGAGAAGATCTCCGGTTCCCGTATCTTTGGAGGGAAAAAGAACATTTTCAAACCGGAACAGGACGGTCCACTGGAAGTCGCCTTCGCGGTACCGGTGGGTTTTTGTTCCGCGGGGGAGGAGATCCGGAACCCCGGGACCGTACATAAATTCATCCAGAAAACCCCTTGACAATCGGGGAGGGAGACAGTATAATGAAGCCATCCAAACAATTTGGAATCCGTACAAACTTTTTGTAATACCATACAGTTCTCCATGTGAGAAATGCCCCATTCCGCGGAGTGGATGCCTGCGGATGAAGCAGTCCGGATCTTTTCTCCAATCTTTTTGAGCCGGATGCGGCTGTCTTCCATGAGGAGGGGAGACACGGGGCAGAAACAAATGAATGCTGCAACAGGAAAACAGGCCATGCGTGAAAAGCGCGGGCCTGTTTTCCTGTCCGAAAAAATAAGAAGAGCATCTGTACTGTACTTCAAAGATGCAGTATAATGGAACCATATCACAGAACAGGAGGCGGAAGGCCATGACCATATCCCAGTATTTTCCCATTTATGACCAGCTGGACAGGGCGGACCAGGAAAAACTTGATTACGCGGCGGTGAAGCGGAGCGTTCCCAAAGGCACGCTGCTTCATGGAGGAGACGGCGTATGCACGGGACTTCTGGTGATCGCCTCCGGCCAGCTTCGGGCCCATATGATCTCGGAGGAGGGGCGGGAGATCACCCTGTACCGGCTGTTTGAGCGGGATATCTGCCTGTTTTCCGCCTCCTGCATTATGAGCAGTCTCCAGTTTGACGTATTTATTTCGGCAGAAAAGGATACGGATCTCTGGATCGTTCCGCCGGATTTCTATAAGGGACTGATGGAACGGTCGGCTGTGGTGGCCAATTATACCAGCCAGGTCATGGCGTCCCGGTTCACCGACGTGATGTGGCTCATGGATCAGGTGATGTGGAAGAGCTTTGATAAACGGCTGGCGGATTTTCTTCTGGAGGAGAGTGTTCTGGAGGAAACGGATACCCTTAAGATCACCCATGAACGGATTGCCAGCCATATGGGGACGGCCAGGGAGGTGGTCACCCGGATGCTGAAATACTTCCAGACCGAGGGCCTTGTGAGGCTTTCCAGAGGGGCAGTGGAGATCCTGGACCGGAAGGGGCTGTCAGCACTGGCGGACGCATAAACGGCTGCCGCAGAAAACGGCAGCTCCGGGAGTACCGGAGAGCCGCTCTGCGGCAGTACAGAATTTATTTTCCGATGAATTTTAAGATCTGCTGTTTTGGCATGGCGCCCATGGTCTTGCGGACGATCGTTCCGTTTTCCATGTAAAACAGGGAGGGGATGCTCATGACGCCGAACTGTCCGGCCAGCTCCGGCTGTTCATCCACATTGATCTTTCCCACCCGGATATCCGGATACTCTCCCGCGATCTCGTCCACAATGGGGGATACCATCCGGCAGGGGCCGCACCAGGACGCCCAGAAATCCAGAAGGACAGGGCGGTCGCTTCCCATGATCTCCTGTTCAAAATTTTCTCTTGTGATATTCATAGCTGACATAGAAAAACCTCCTTGTGGCTGATCGTTTGTTTTTGTTCTTTATGTCTGTATCATACCAGAAGGAGAAGCGGATTTCCGTGACAAAATCACAGAAGGTCCGGGCCGCCGGAAGCGGTTTTGGACTGAAATAATAAAGGTAAGGGAGGAGCAGGAACATGAACTGCAGACCGGAGGATATGCTGGTATACGCGGTAACAGACCGGGCCTGGCTGAAGGGAGAGAGCCTGAAGGACCAGGTAGAAAAAGCGCTGAGGGGCGGGGCAACCTTTGTACAGCTCCGGGAAAAAAATCTGGACCGCAGCTTATTTTTAGAGGAGGCGGCGGCCATAAAGGAGGTATGCGCTTCCTTTCACGTTCCCTTTGTCATCAATGACGATGTGGAGATCGCCCTGGCTTCCGGGGCCGACGGCGTCCATGTGGGCCAGAAGGACATGGATGTGAGGGAGGCCAGGAGACGCCTGGGACCGGGAAGGATCATCGGGGTTTCCTGTAAGACTGTGGAACAGGCCAGGGCGGCGGAGGCCGGAGGAGCCGACTACCTGGGCGTAGGGGCCATGTACCCCACGGATACCAAATCGGATACCTCCCAGGTGACTGTGGAGACCTTAAGAGCCATCTGCGAGGCTGTGGAGATCCCGGTGGTGGCCATCGGAGGGATCCGGGCGGACCGGATCGAGCCTTTAAGGGGGACCGGGGCCGACGGCGTGGCTGTGGTCAGCGCCATCTTCGGCCAGCCGGATATCGAGGCGGCCGCCAGGAGCCTGAAGGAAACAGCGGAGATGTACCTGGGGAGGCACAGACGCCGGAAAACGGCCCTTACCATTGCGGGCAGCGATTCCAGCGGCGGGGCCGGGATCCAGGCGGATTTAAAGACCATGCTGGCCAACGGCGTTTACGGCATGAGCGCCATTACGGCCCTGACGGCCCAGAATACCCTGGGAGTCTCCGGGATCTTTCCTGTGACGCCGGAATTTTTAGGAATGCAGATCGACAGCGTCTTTTCAGATATCCGTCCCGATGCCGTAAAGATCGGAATGGTATCCTCTAAGGAGCTGATCCAGGTCATTGCAGACCGGCTTTCTTATCATAAAGCGGCGAACATCGTGGCGGATCCGGTGATGGTATCCACCAGCGGCTCCAGACTGATAGACGAGGATGCCGTGGGAGCCTTAAAGGAGCTCCTGCTGCCCATGGCGGCGGTGGTGACGCCAAACATCCCGGAGGCAGAGGTGCTGTCAGGAATCCGTATCCGCTCGTCGGAGGACATGGTCCGGGCGGCGGAGATCATAAGCCGGGAGTATGGCTGTGCCGTCCTGTGCAAGGGCGGCCACCGGTTAAATGACGCCAACGACCTTCTGTACCGGGACGGCAGCTTCCGATGGTTCATGGGCCGGCGCATCGACAATCCCAATACCCATGGGACCGGCTGTACCTTATCCAGCGCCATTGCCTCTGGCCTGGCCAGGGGGTACGGCCTGGAGGAGGCTGTGGAGCGGGCCAAGGAATACCTGTCCGGCGCTCTGGAGGCCATGCTGGATCTGGGGGCCGGCTCCGGACCCATGGATCACGGTTTCCGGATCCCTTAGGCTGCGGCTTTACAAGGAGGACCGGATTGTGATATAGTTGATTAAGTATTTAGAACTGCATACACTGGAGGAAAAAACATGAATTTTTTGGAAGAACGGATCCAGAAGGACGGGATCGTAAAAGAGGGAAATGTATTAAAGGTTGACAGCTTTTTAAATCACCAGATGGATATCCGTCTGCTGGAGCAGATGGGAGAGGAGTTCAAACGGCGCTTCGCAGACGTACAGGTGGATAAGATCCTGACCATCGAGGCGTCCGGCATTGGGATCGCCTGTATTGCCGCCAGATATTTTGATGTGCCGGTGGTATTTGCGAAAAAAACCCAGAGCATCAACCTGGACGGCGAGATGTATGTGGCAGAGGTGGAATCTTTTACCCACAAGTGCAAAAACCAGGTCATCGTATCCAAAAAGTTTTTAAAGGAAGGGGAGCATGTGCTGCTGATCGATGATTTTCTGGCCAATGGCTGTGCGCTCCAGGGACTTTTATCCATCGTATCCCAGGCGGGAGCCGTTACGGAGGGCATCGGGATCGCCATTGAAAAGGGCTTCCAGAGCGGCGGACGGATCATAAGAAACCTGGGCTACCGGCTGGAATCCCTGGCCATTGTGGATGCCATGGATCCGGAAACAGGGACGGTAACCTTCCGTGAGCAGTAGGGGACGGAGACCGTTCCTCCTGCTGGTCCTGGCAGTCTTTCTGGCAATGAATGTGGTGGGGACAGGTCTGACGCTTCGGACCTGCCCCCAGTTTTCTATTTCCGGAGAGGCGCTTTTGGGAGAAAACGGAAGAAACCTGAAGGAATTTGAGCTGGGAGAAGGGGGAGCGCTGACGTCCCTTTCCAGCGATCCGTGGATCTATTATCCCTTTGGGGATCCGGTGAACGTCCGGTTCCTTACGGTGGAGGTATCCGGCGTGGGAGGAACAGAGTCAGAGGCACAGCTTTATCTGATCCCCTCGGCGGCTTTCAGAACCATGGAGCTTGCGGAGGGAAGGCTCTCGGCCAGGTTCGGCCGGGCCCAGGGCTTCCGGGGCGTCAGCGCCGTCCGCCTGGATCTGGCCACGGAGCCTGGGGCGGTCCTTACGGTGGAGGGAGCGGTGGTCAACGACCGTCTGGCGGTGATCCTGGATTTCCAGAAAATGTATCTGTCTGCCTGGGCCCTGGGCCTTCTGGCGGTTCTGGAGCTTCTGGGATGGAGAAGGCTTTCTGCTTTTCGGAGAGAGGAAAGGGAGAGGGCCTCTGGGACGGCTGGGAGGCCGGGATCCGGCTTCAAGGGAAAAGGGGATCCTCTTCCGGCGGCTGCGATGATCCAGGCAGTGTTAAAGGCCGGGATCCTGTGGGCCCTCAGAAAGCCCCTGATGGATAACGACGGAATGGGCCGCCAGCATCTTCTCTGCTGGATGTTCGTTCTGGGGCTGGAGCTCTTCACCATCCTGGCTCTCCATCTGGGAGCGGGGAAAAGAAGGAGGAATATCTGGTGCTGTCTGGCCCTTGCGGTCCCCTTTTCCTTTGTATGGTTTCCGGCGGCCGAGCTTCTCAACCTGGCCACCTTTGATTTCCAGACGCCGCTCTATCTGGTTCTGAACCTGGCCTTATGCGCCCTGGTACCGGCGGTATTTTTACTGGTCCTGGGGAACGCAGCCCTGGCCTTTTCGGGTGCGGCCCTGCTTTTTTCCGCCCTTTCCGTGGCCAACCATTACTACGGCGCTCTGAGGAACAATCCCCTGGAATACTTTGATATTGCCAATGCGGGCACAGCCGTCCACGTTTTGGGAAATTATTCCCTGGCTCCGGACGGAGGATCGGCGGCTGCGGTCCTGGCCCTTCTGGTGACGGTCCTCACGCTATTTTCTGCCCTGGGGATGGCCCGGTGTGAAAGAAGGCTTAAGGGCTTTCTCGGAAATGCAGCCCTGGCCGCTGCGGCCGCTGCGGTTTTTGCGGTGAAGCTTCCCACCTTTGACAATTTTTCCAATCTCCAGATCATCACCAGTGAAAAGGGATACCTGCTTTCTTTTGCCTCCTTTATAAAAATGGGGCGGGTAAAGACGCCGGAAGGCTATACGGCAAAGCGGGCGGAGGAGATCCTGGAGGCGGCTTTGGACGGTGCTGGAACCGAAACGGGACTTTCCAGGGAAGCTGGAGCCCGTTATCCCAATCTCATCGTTATCATGAATGAAACCCTGGCGGATCTGCCGTCGATCTATGGCTTTGAAACAGACGCAGATGTATTTCTAAATATCCATTCCATGGAGGAGAACTCCATCCAGGGGAAGGTCCTGACCTCGGTTTACGGCGGAGGAACGGCCAATACAGAGTATGAGTTCCTCACAGGCAACAGCCTTTATTTCCTGCCTCCCGGCAGCAGTCCCTATGTCCAGTACACAGGGAGCGTCCAGCAGTCCCTGGCCTGGAAGCTGAAGGAGCTGGGCTACCAGACGGCGGCCTACCACCCGTATCTGCCCATCAGCTACCGCAGATCGTCGGTGTATCCGCTTCTGGGATTGGAGACCTTCTATTCGGAGGAGGACAGCCTGCCCCACGAGGAATATCTCCGTACCTATGTGAGCGACCGGGCGGATTTTAAAAATGTGATCCACCTTTATGAGGAAAAAGAGCCGGGCCGTCCATTTTTCATGTTCAATGTGACCATGCAGAACCATGGCGGATATTCGGAGGACGAGCCGGCGGTGGAGGTGACGGTGACGCCCGTGGATAAGGAGCTCCAGACGCCGCCGATGCTGGAATATCTGTCTCTGATCCGCGAATCCGACGCGGCCTTTAAGGAGCTGACCGATTACTTCTCCGAGGAAGAGGAGGATACGGTGATCCTGATGTTCGGCGACCATCAGCCCAGCATGGGCGAAGGCGTATCGGAGTTCATGGACCGGAAGCTGGAGGAACGGGACGGGGAGCTGGACTCCCAGAGGCGGTATTACGCCAGCTTTGTCCTTTGGGCCAATTTTGACATTCAGGAGATGTCAGATGTGGTCACCTCCCCGGGCTTTCTGCGGCCTCTGCTGCTGGAGGCGGCGGGAGTGCCCATGAATGCCTATGAGAGCTTCCTCTCTGAGACGGCAGAGGCCTACCCGGCCATGAATGCCTTCGGCTGCTTCGACGCCTCCGGCCAGTGGAATTCCAGGATGGAGGATGAGGAGGGGGTGCTGGAGGAATACCAGTATCTGGTGTACCAGAACGTGTTTGATAAGAAGAGCATGGGAGAGGGGTACAGATAGAGGAGAAGACGACCTTAATCCCCTTTGTAGTCAGGGGGTGATATGTAAAGGGTGGTTTCTGTCTGCAGAAATTATCTCATTCTTAATCTTATTCTGCCGGATACCAGAGAGTACCGTATCGGCAGATATGAGCGTATGCGTCGCAGTTATCTGAAAGAGTACCGTAAGACCCTCTACAACAACCAGATGCTGGAAGGCATGACCGAAGCACTCAAAGAAGCAGACTGAATGGAATGGGTGCGATGTATGAACAACATCCAAAACCGTGCGGAAGAAATCGCTCTGCACGAATTAGTATATGGTCTGTAAACCTGATACAAAAGTCCCACGCTTTTGACAATAAAATCGGAAGCGTGGGATTTCTTGATTTATTTTATTTTTTTTTAGTCTCTTCAATATTTGCCATAAGACGGTCGAAATCATTCTGATATGTTCTGTCCTGCAAAACACGGAATTTTTCAAATTCGCTTTCTGCAAACGCCTTTGCGATGGCAACGGTCACTTTTCCTTTGTCATGCAGAATATCTTCTTCGTTGAACTGAAGGAACGCGTCCAGACGTCTGACCCAATCCTGCATATACATGATGTTTCCCCGCCGTGCCTGTCTTTCGGCATAGTCCAGATACATGGTCACGATCTCATTCAAATTTATCATTTCTTCTTCGTTTAAGTAGTTTTTGGCAATCGAAACATCCGACTTGCGGATACGCCCCTGCGGAGCATTTTCCAAGTTGTCAAGCCCGTGTTTGGTTTTGTGCTATCGGCTCACCCATAAACAATCTCAGCCGCCGTATGATGAGTGACAGCGTAATGGAGCTTATTCTGTACTGTGGTAAAAAACTCTTTTGTAACAGGGCTGTTCACATCATAGTCGGCACTGCATTGAGAGTAAATGTCCGTGATTTTTTGATAAAAACGGCGTTCGCTGGAGCGAATGTCACGAATACGCTCCAACTGCTCCTCAAAATAGTCTTTACCAAAAAGGTTTTCCGGTTCCCGCAGTCGTGTATCGTCCATCACATAACCTTTAATAATAAATTCTTTTAATACCCGATTTGCCCAAATGCGGAACATCGTAGCCTTTTTAGAATTAACACGGTATCCGACAGCAATAATGGCATCCAGATTGTAATAGTTTGTATTGTACCGTTTGCCGTCTGCCGCAGTTGTTTCCATTTTGGAAACAACTGCCTCTTCCTGCAATTCGCCGGATTCAAAGATATTTTTCAAATGTTTTGAAATAGCCGCTTTTTGCACTTCAAATAGATCCGCCATCTTTGCCTGTGTCAGCCACAAGTTTTCACGATATAAAAGGATTTCAACCCGAACTTCACCATTATCAGTTTTATAAAACAGGATTTCCCTTGTTTCATAAGGAGTCAGCCCATATTCTTCGTTCATATCCATTCCATCCTCTTCCCTTTTGTTTTTTGCTCTGCTCTTATAAACATTATGTTTATTCTTGCATGGTGGACTGCAAAATACAGCGTCTGGTCTGCTTGACGGGGAGCGGTTCAGTGGAGATCCAGCTTTCTGTCTATGATGTTTTAAGCGCCATGAAGCTGGCAGAAAATTATTCCAGACGGTATGCCATCGTGGGTTTTGCCAGCATCACGGAGACAGCCCATACCCTTTGTGACCTGCTGGGAAGCCAGCTGGATATCCTGACAGTGCGGAGTGCCGAGGAGGTTCCAGAGATCCTGGGCCGGCTGAAGGAAGAGGGATACCGGATGGTGGTCTGTGATATGGTGACCCATACGGCGGCCAGAAGAATGGGACTGGATGCGTTTCTCATTACCTCCGGTGTGGAAAGTCTCCATATGGCCATTGACCAGGCCATCAGCATCAGCCTCTGGTTTGGACGGCTCCGCCAGGAAAATATGTTTTTACGGAGCATCACCCAGGATGAAAACGGCCGGGTGGTGGTCATGGAAAGTGACGGCTCTGTATTTTACAGCAGCCACGCGGAGCCATCTCTGGAACTTTCGCGGCTCCTGAAGCAGAAGCTTAAGGAGGTGCCTCCGGCAGGCTCCCTGAAATTTTATCACACAGAGCAGAACCAGCTCTACCGGATCACTGGACAGACGCTCCTTATGGACGGTGAACGGTACTGCCTGTATTACTGCGTGTCTTCCCGGATCCCCCTGCATTCCAACTGGGGAAAGGGCGTGCGGTCCATGAACCGGGGAGAATGTGGGTATCTGTTCACCACCAGCTTTTACAGCGTCAGCGGAGCCATGGGGGTTCTGGACCGGAAGGTGCGGGCCATGGCGGCTGCGCGTCAGCCGGTGATGATCTGCGGGGAGGAGGGGACGGGAAAGGAACAGATCGCCCGTTTCCTTTATCTTAACAGCTCTCTGTCAAATAAGCCCTTCGTGACAGTGAACTGTGAGCTGATGAATGAAAAAAGCTGGGATTTCCTGTTTAATAATGACAGCTCCCCGCTGAATGGGGCAGGGAATACGGTATATTTCCAGAATATGGAGGAGATAGCGGAAGAGAGGGGGATGGAACTTCTGGCCCTGATCCAGGAAACAGGACTTGCCAGGCGGGTTCGTCTGATCTTTTCGTCAGCCTGTGGGGAATCCACGTTGGAACTGGTACGGAAATTTACTTCCAGGCTGGGCTGCCTGCTCTTAAGTCTTCCAACCCTAAGGAGCCGGTCGGATGAGATCCCATCCCTGGCAAGTCTGTACCTCAGCAGCCTGAAGCTGGAGCTGGGAAAGCAGATATCCGGCTTTGAGCCCAGGGCCATCGAGATGCTGAGAGAGTATGACTGGCCTGGGAATTACACCCAATTCAAGCATGCACTTCAGACGCTGGCTACTATGACAGAATCCACCTATATCCGCAGCAGCGCCGTGGCAGAGCTTCTGGCACGGATGCGTTCAGGAAGAAAACGGCTGCCCCAGAGCAGGAACGCCGGGACCGGGGAAGCCGGAATGACCCTGGAGGAGATCATCAGACAGGCGGTGGAGCAGGCAGTGGCCGCCAACGGAGGAAACAGAGCCCAGGCGGCCCGGCAGCTTGGAATCAGCCGGACCACCCTTTGGCGGTACATGAATAAGGAAGAGATGGGTCCTGGAGCACAGTAAGACGGCTTTATTTCTGCGGCTGGTAAACGGCCCGCTCGCCGCCGATGTATTTGAGCCTTGTTCTGGCGCAGACCACGTGGGCGGAGCCGATGGAATTTACCTTTGTGCGTACCGGGACGGCCACGGGGCGCAGGTGCATGCCGATGAGAGTGTCGCCGATATCAATGCCTGCGTGGGCCTGGATCCGCTCCACGGCGCAGGGGGAGGCAAAGCCGTTCCAGGCAGCGGTGGAGAAGGAGCCGCCGGCCTTCAGCTGGGGCTTTACATTGACCATTTCCAGGCCGTATTTCAATGCGGCCTCTTCTTCGATGATAAGGGCGCGGTTTAAGTGCTCGCAGCACTGGGCGGCCAGGTAAAGGCCGTGCTTTCTGGCTGCCTTATAGAGGGCGTTGAACACGGCCTCTCCCACCTCTTTACTGGAATAGCAGCCGATGGCGTGAGCCGCGATCTCGCTGGAGGAGCAGCCCACCACCAGGATCTGCCCCTCCTTCATTTTTGCAGTTTCGATCAGTTCTTCGGCCACGGAAGCGGCCTGCTTCTGGATCATATCCAGATCCACATCCACAGATTTTGCAATATCAGTTGCGCTCATAAAAACACCTCGGTTTCGTTAAGTTTATGGGCCTACTCGAAGTGGTAGGCGTCCAGGAGCCTGGTCTTCATATGCCACAGCTCGTTGGAGAGATCCACATGGACCTCGTGGGGGTTCACCAGACGTTTCGTTTCATCCCACAGGGTATCCAGTTCCTTTTTGCAGTATTCCCGGATTTCCATGACCTTGGGGGAGCGGTAAACGCAGGTCCCGTCCTTAAATATGGGGACCATGATCTCCTTCATGGTGTAGGTTCCCGGAGCCAGCAGCGTCTTTTTCCAGGTGGCCACAGGGTCAAAGAGCAGGAGGGAGCTGTTTTCATCGTAGGTCTCGCCCACCAGGCAGATCAGGTCAGCGATGATCTTATGGCTGTCCCGGCTGTAGATCCGGTAAATGGTCTTATTGCCGGGATTGGTGATCTTTTCCTCATTTTCAGAGAGCTTGATCTTGGGGATGAACTTGCCGGTGGCTTTATCCTTGATGGCTGCCAGCTTGTACACGCCGCCGAAGGACGGGCAGTCCTTGGAGGTGATCAGGTTGGTTCCAACGCCCCAGGAATTGATGGTGGCTCCCTGATTTTTCAGGCTGGAGATCAGTCCCTCGTCCAGGTCGTTGGAGGCGGAGATCACTGCGTCAGTGAAGCCCTCGGCGTCCAGCATTTTTTTCGCCTCCTTGGAAAGGTAGGCCAGGTCGCCGGAGTCCATGCGGATCCCGTAGAAGGTCAGGGGAATCCCGGCCTCCCGCATTTCCTTAAACACCTGGATGGCGTGGGGAATTCCGGATTTTAATGTATCATACGTATCCACTAAGAGGATGCAGGCCGACGGATAGAGCTTTGCGTAGGTACGGAAGGCGGTGAGCTCGTCGGGGAAGCTCATGATCCAGCTGTGGGCGTGGGTCCCCTTGACGGGTACGTCGAACATCTGGCCGCAGAGCACGTTGGAGGTGCCGATGCAGCCGGCGATCATGGCCGCTCTGGCTCCGTAGATGCCTGCGTCCGGCCCCTGGGCTCTCCGGAGACCAAATTCCATGACTCCGTCCCCTCCGGCCGCATGGACGATGCGGGAGGTCTTGGTGGCGATGAGACTCTGGTGGTTGATGATATTTAAAAGGGCCGTTTCCACTAACTGGGCCTGCATGATGGGAGCAATGACCTTTACTAAGGGCTCTCTGGGGAAGACCACGGTTCCCTCGGGAACGGCATAGATGTCGCCGGTGAATTTAAAATCGGCCAGGTATTCCAGGAACTCTTCCTGGAAGATCCCTGTGGACCGCAGATAGTTGATGTCCTCGGGATCGAAATGGAGGTCTTCGATGTATTCGATGACCTGCTCCAGTCCGGCGGCAATGGCAAAGCCGTTTCCGTCGGGATTGGTGCGGTAAAAGGCGTCGAAGATCACAGTTTCATTGGCGTCCTTGGCATAAAAATAACCCTGCATCATGGTCAGCTCATAGAGATCCGTCAGCAGCGTCAGGTTGCGTTTACTCATAATACTTTCTCCTTGTGAATTGCTGGCGTAAAGGACGGTGCGTCCGGCGGGCGGGCCTGGGAGGCCGCAGTCTGCCGGGGCGCGCTGTACAGTACGGTCCAGGATGGGAGGGGGACGCTGCAAAAGCGTGGGTTCCAGGCTTTTGGAACGCCCTCCAGCTTAAGGTGTATTATAGCATAAAAGGGGGGAATGACAAGGAGATCGTTATAAAAATAACAAGCATAGGGCGGGACAATACGGATATAAGGAAAAAAAGCCCGGAATTTTATCCGGTACCTGACTTGAAAAAGTAAATTCCAGTGCAGTGGTAAATTCCATTACACGTTGTTT